>CAZRMQ010000179.1:0-4571 GCA_964601185.1 uncultured Pirellulales bacterium | reverse complement strand
TGAATTTATATACTGGTGCCAACGATAATACTTATCCCTGTGCTCAAGACCCGCTTCCGGCTGGCTACTGGCTGTGGATGGGACGCGGCTGGCGGTCGTTCGTCCGTCCTTATCTCGACGATAATATAGACCCTAATAATCCTTCGGTTTTATTTTGTCCGCAAGACCGTATTGCCGCTGAAAAGTATGAGTCTACCAGCTACTCCTACTCGATGTCCTTTTATCACAGCTCGAATCAGATAGACCAGATGAGCAGTCACACTGAAACTTACGGTACGATTTCTCCGCCCGGCATTGCTCAGAGAGTTTCTGATGTAGCCAATCCAGTTGGTAAGATTCTTATCGGTGAGTGGCTCAGTAATCATCTGCCAATAGATGACGATAAAGGCTGGTGGTGCTGGCAGGGCCGGCGAAATCATCTTTTTGCTGATGGACAAGTCTATTCTCTTTACGCCGACCAGATTCGTCCTGCCCGAGACGGCCTTCCAGACGCAAATCTAACCGTCCATGGCATCAAAGGCATTGATTACAGCCCGTAGAAGACCCCGCAATAAATTGCGGGGCTAAATATTTAGCCCCCAAATTTATTTGGGGGGTTTTTGCAGCGAGGATTTTTTTCTTGAGATATTTACGGATTTTGAATAAACTCTTATCAAATTGAAAACAAGAAGAAATGTAGGGTGGGCACTCGTCTCGGGAAGGCCGAGCCGGAGCGGCATGGCCCACCATTGTTCTTCTACAAATGGAGAATTGAATTATGGAAAATCTTAAGAAACTCGAAGCGTGGTTTGTAACCGGAAGCCAACATTTATATGGCCCGAAGACCCTAAAGCAGGTCGCGGATGACTCTAAAAAGATTGCCGAGGCTTTGTCGCAATCTAAACAGATACCTGTTAAGGTTGTTTTCAAACCTACACTGACTACACCGGAATCCATCTATAAACTATGTACAAGAGCGAACGTTGCACCGGATTGTATTGGCTTGATAACCTGGATGCACACCTTCAGTCCGGCTAAGATGTGGATTGCCGGCTTAAAGGCGCTGCAAAAGCCCTTTATGCACCTTCATACCCAGTTCAATCGCGATATCCCATGGAATGCGATTGACATGGACTTTATGAATCTAAACCAGTCAGCTCATGGCGGCCGTGAGTTCGGTTTTATCTGCACAAGGATGCGAAAAAATCGTAAGGTGGTGGTCGGCCACTGGCAGGATGAAGAGGTCCAAACTAAGCTTGGAGTCTGGGCCCGCGCTGCCTGTGCGTGGCACGATGCACAGGGAGTCAAGATAGCTCGTATTGGAGACAACATGCGTGAGGTAGCCGTTACTGAAGGCGATAAAGTCGAGGCACAGAAGCAGCTTGGTTATGCGGTCAACGGCTATGGTATCGGTGATATAGTCGCTTATATTAACAAGGTCACTGACAAGGAAATAAACAAGCTCGTAAGAGAGTATGACGCCACATACAAGGTGGCCAAAGACGGCCGGCAAGGCGGCCCTATGCGCGAATCCGTACGCCAGGCCGCTCGCATTGAACTTGGGATGAGAGCTTTCCTAACGAATGGCGGCTTCAAGGGCTTTACCACAACCTTCGAGAATTTGTATGGTCTTGAACAGCTTCCCGGCCTGGCGGTTCAGCGGCTAATGGCGGACGGCTATGGTTTCGGTGCCGAAGGCGATTGGAAGACAGCGGCACTGGTGCGTGCTATGAAAGTGATGGCCGATGGCCTGCCGGGCGGAACGAGCTTTATGGAGGACTACACTTATCACCTTGACCCTAAAGGACAGAAGGTGCTGGGTGCTCACATGCTTGAGGTATGCTCGTCTATCGCTGTGGGTAAGCCCAGTCTGGAAGTTCATCCGCTGGGTATAGGTGGAAAAGCTGACCCGGCCCGGCTGGTTTTCAATGTACCGAAAGGACCCGGCCTGAACGCCTCGTTAATCGACATGGGCAATCGTTTCCGCTTGATAGTTAATGAGGTCGATGTGGTGCCGCCGGATGCGCCGTTACCAAAGCTGCCGGTTGCCAGGGTAGTCTGGGTACCAAAGCCTAATCTGAAGGTCGGTGCTGCTGCCTGGATACTGGCCGGTGGCGCTCACCATACAGGCTTTAGCATGGCTGTCACTGCCGAGTGCATGGAAGACTTCGCCGACATGGCTGGCATAGAGTATTTGCTGATTGATGCTGACACTAAGTTAAGCGGGTTCAAAAAAGAGCTTCGCTGGAACGAGATGTATTATATGTTAGCTAAGGGATTGTGAGCAGCCTGCCTTCGCCGAAGCAGCTACGCGCAGGCAGGTCCCGCTGATGTTTAAATCCGTTATCTTCCTTCAGGCTGAGCAAATCCGTCCGGCCTGCGATGAGTTTCCGGGCGCGAACATACAATTTCCTTGATTTTCTTCTTTCGATCGGATATTATATATTTTAGTCGAAAAGCAGCATTTTATTTCCAATTGTGTTTTTTTTCAGCAGTAAGGCAAGGGGAGACTAAAGCAGGTCAGTTGCAGTTTGTAGACCGTGAAGACTGTATCGCTTGAAGGAATAAAGAGGGTAGAAATAGTATGTTCAAGTCAAGAATTGGAATAATAGCGTTTATTATCCTCGGATTGTTTTTTCTCCTTTTGGCTAAAACTGGTGCCCAGACATCGCTGAGCTCGGTCGAGCCGCGGTATATGGAGAATCTGGGCCGAGGTGTGATTGCGATCAATCAGGGCAACGGCAGGGTCTATGTCGGATGGCGTTTATTGGGAACTGATCCCAATGAGATTGCTTTCAACCTCTATCGTTCTACCGATGGTGGGGCAGCAATCAAGCTAAACAGCCAATCCATAACACAAAGCACTAATTTTATTGATACGGATGTGGATCTTAGCCAGTCAAACGCCTATTTTGTTCGACCTGTTCTGAATGGTCAGGAGCAGCCAGCGAGTGCTTCTTATACGTTACAGATAAATGCTCCCATACAGCAATATATCTCAATTCCTCTTCAAACTCCCGATGGTTATACACCTAATGATGCCTCTGTTGGAGACCTGGATGGTGATGGTGAATATGAAATCGTCTTACACCAAACAGGCGCAAGTCAAGATAATGCCAATAGTGGATTCACCAGTGAGCCTATTCTTCAGGCCTATAAGCTGGACGGCACTTTTCTTTGGGAGATTAATTTAGGAAAGAACATCCGTGAAGGCGCTCATTATACGCAATTTATGGTTTATGATCTGGATAGTGACGGCAGGGCTGAGGTTGCCTGTAAAACTGCGGATGGGACTATCGACGGAATAGGTAGCGTCATTGGCGATCCCAATGCGGATTACCGCAATGCAGAGGGTCGCATCCTTGATGGGCCGGAGTTTCTCACCATTTTTGACGGATTGACCGGTGCTGCACTCGTCACGACCGATTATATCCCACCGAGGGGAAACGTTACGAGCTGGGGCGATGATTACGGCAACAGATGCGACCGGTTTCTGGCGTGTATTGCATATCTTGACGGCGAGAGGCCGAGCCTCGTTATGTGCCGTGGCTACTACCACGGACGAGAAGGCTATCGCGGCCGTACCGTCTTGGCTGCATGGGATTGGAGAAACGGTTCACTTACACATCGGTGGACCTTTACTGCTATAGAGGACGGCTTAAATGATGAATATACAGGCCAGGGCAATCATAATCTCAGCGTCGGTGACGTCGACGGCGATGGTAAAGATGAAATTGTATATGGGGCTTGTTGTATAGATGATGATGGAACAGGACTTTATTCAACGGGTTTAGGGCATGGGGATGCCATGCATCTGGGCGATCTGGACCCGGACAGACCGGGGCTGGAAGTGTTTGATATCCACGAAGGTTCCGGGCATCCGGTGGGTGCCGAGTTTCGTGACGCTAATACCGGGGAACTCATCTGGGGAATGGGTGCAGGAGGAGATGTAGGTAGAGGGTGTGCAGATGATATTTATGCTGGTAATCCAGGTGCCGAAATGTGGGCTTCCGGCGGTATTAGCGGCCTGCGCGACCGCTATGGTAATAACATCGGCCGTAAGCCGGGGTCAACCAATTTTTTGGTCTGGTGGGATGCCGATCTAACGCGTGAGCTTCTCGACAGCAATCACATCGACAAATACGGCACTAACAGTGATACCAGATTACTGACCGCCGACGGTTGTTCCTCAAACAATGGAACAAAATCAACTCCCTGTTTAAGCGCTGATATTTTGGGTGATTGGCGGGAGGAAGTCATTTGGAGGACAAGAGATAACCAGGAGCTGCGCATCTATACGACGACAATACCCGCGACGAACCGTATTTATACGTTGATGCATGACCCACAATACAGGTTAAGCATAGCCTGGCAGAATGTAGCATATAATCAGCCCTCGCACACTAGTTTCTATCTGGGCGATGGCATGGCGGAACCGCCGCGTCCTCCGATAACAACTGCTGTTATTGAAATTCCTGGTGAATCTGCTGAAACCTTTTAAACAGTGATTTCAGCGGTCTTTATTGTGGGGCAAAATCCTCACTACTTGATGCCAAGAACATCGGCCATTGAGTACAAAGCCGGTTTTTTAT
>CAZRMQ010000178.1:0-4590 GCA_964601185.1 uncultured Pirellulales bacterium | reverse complement strand
GCACTTTAGGCACTCTAAATTTTAGTCACTTCAAACTTTCGCTCACTTATTTTGTTTCGAAATTCGATATTCGAGTTTTTGCTATACACTATGAAGCTGTCAACAAATACAAACATAACCAATGGAATTCCATGCAGTGGCATCCCCCCTTTTAGACTTATTGAAGTACAGTTAAACCGCGTAAGAGAGCTGATTAATAAGCAACTGACTGTCCCTGTAAAAACAGATGATATCAACCGATTGATCGAGTATATGAATGCCCGCAGCGGCAAGATGCTTCGGCCGGCACTTGTTTTGTTGTCGTATGAAGCTGTGTGTAATGCTGGTGAGAAAAATACACCAGAGGAAGCTATCCGTGTAGCGGCGGTTGTCGAGATAATTCATAACGCCACACTGCTGCATGATGATGTTATTGATGAAGGACAAATACGACGCGGGCGGCCCACTATAAATAAACTCTGGGGCAATGAATCCGCCGTGATATTGGGCGATTTTCTGTTAAGCAGGGTTTTTAAGATTTGCTCCGATTTGGAGCCAAAAGTCATTAACATGATTGCAACAGCGGCTGCTCGAACCTGCGAAGGCGAATTAAGGCAGGTGATTCAAAGGCACAATTGGAAATTAAGTGAATCGGAATATTTAGACATAATCACCGAAAAAAGCGCTGCTTTTTTCAGCAGTTGTTGCGGCGTTGGCGCCCTTTTAGCCCAGGCAAGCGACTCTCAGGTAAAATCGCTTGAGTGTTTTGGCCTAAATGCCGGCATCGCATTTCAAATTACCGATGATTTGCTCGATCTGACCGGTGATGAAAGCCAAACCGGCAAAACAGCAGGCAGTGACGTTAATAAAAATAAGCTGACCATGGCAATAATACATTTGCTGAGGGTGGTTGATGATAAAGAGAGAAAACTTGTGGTGAGCTTGTCGAATCCAAAAGTCCATGAAGCATTAAACCAGGCAGACGAAAAAGGTAAGGATAAGCTCCTGAAAATGCTGAGGCACCATAGAAGTTTGGAATATGCTCATAGCCAGGCACAGCAATTTCTCGATAAGGCTCTGTCGGCTTTAACCGGCCTGAAAGAGAGCTGCGCTAAAGATGCTTTGATCGAAACAGCGAAATTCATGGCTAACAGAGAGGTTTAGATAATAGTGCGATATGCACGGCATACCAAAACATGCTTTATTAAAATTAATTTTCGACAGTTTTATGCAGCCGGCATATAATATCTTCGATGCGCGAAGATGCGACTGATAAAAAACTGTTTGACGCATACGAAAAAGCCAATATAGCCTCAGCTGAGCCATTGGCCGTTCGGATGAGGCCGACAAAACTCGATGAATTTCTCGGACAAAGTCACTTCCTTGGCCCCGGCAAGCTGCTGAGGCGGATGCTAACAGCCGACAAGCTCACCAGTCTGATATTTTACGGCCCCCCTGGAACAGGTAAAACCTCACTGGCGATGGTGATTGCCAATTACACTAAAGCCAAATTCTATTATCTAAGTGCACCAGCGGCCAGCGTAAAGGATATTCGCGAGATAATTGCCGCAGCTAAAGACAGGCTCGCTGTCAGCGGCGGCAGTCCTATGGACTCCTTACGGAGAACAGTGCTTTTTATTGATGAAATCCACCGCTTCAACCGAGCCCAGCAGGATGTACTGCTGGATGATGTTGAAGCGGGTGTTTTAATCCTCATAGGTGCTACTACGGAGAATCCGTACTTTGCGGTCAATTCGCCGTTGATTTCACGCAGCACTGTCTTTCTCTTTGAGCTGCTCAGCCAGCAGGACATCTTGCTGCTGCTGCGAAGGGCTATTGATGATACCGAGCGGGGACTTGGTAAATTTGAAATCCAGGCGGACGAAAAGGCGCTTAAATATCTGGCTGTGATGTGCGATGGCGATGCTCGAAGGGCTTTAACGGCCCTGGAGGTGGGTGTGCTGTCACAAGCTGCTCTCCGTATGGAGTCCCTAGGACAAAAAAAGCAAAAGAAAATAATATTTAATCTGGAAGCTGCAAAAGAGTCGATACAACAAAAGGCTATTGTTTATGATCGCACAGGCGATACGCACTATGATTTGGCAAGTGCGTTTCAGAAGAGCATGCGGGGCAGCGACCCTGATGCCACTGTTTATTGGCTTGCCCGGATGATAGCTGGTGGTGAAGATACGCGTTTTATAGCTCGGCGAATCGCCGTTTGTGCAGCCGAAGATGTTGGAAACGCCGACCCTATGGCAACGGTTCTGGCTGCCGCGGCTGTCCAAATTTCCGAGTTTGTGGGCTTGCCCGAAGCGCAGTTAGCATTAGCACAAGCGGCTATATATGTGGCCTGCGCACCAAAATCAAACGCAGCAGCCCTGGCAATTTGGAGGGCAGCGGATGATGTAAAACAGCAGCCGATTAAACCTGTACCGAAGCATCTGAAGGATAGTCACTACCGGGCCGCAAAAAAATTAGGATATGGAGCCGATTACAAATACCCGCATAATTTTGAGGATGGATTCGTGCCACAGGAATATTTTCCTGCGGCGATGAAGAAAAAATATTACAATCCCAAAGAGATCGGCTGTGAAAAAAATTTTAAGCATTATTTACAAAAACTGCAAACGTTGATACAAAATAGCAAATCTGATAAGGGTGGTTCTGAAAAGTAAGGATAGCTGAATGGACAAGAGACAGTTGCGGCGTGAATTGCAAAATTGCCTGCTCGAGATGGACGAAGAGCAGCGAGTCGAGAAAAGTCACAAGGCCTGCCGGAATTTAATCTCAACGCCGGAATTTCAGAACGCATCAGCGGTTATGATGTATTTATCGCTTCCTCATGAGGTGGATACCTCCGAGGCCATACTTCACGCCTGGCAGCTCGGCAAAACTGTAGCGGTGCCGAAAATCTCATGGCAGCAAAGGCACATGATACCGGTGCAAATCAACTCATTGGAGACGGCCTTTTCCACCGAAGCATCCGGTTTACGAAATCCGGTAACAGGCCTGCCGTTACCATTTGAAGAGATAGACCTGGTAGTTGCGCCGGCAATAGGATTCGATAGAAAAGGTCATCGTCTTGGCCGGGGCGGCTCCTATTACGATAGATTCTTCGCTAATAAACAACTTAAAGCTTCCAGATGCGGCCTTGCTTTTGCGGAGCAGATAGTTGACTTTATACCGGTAACGGAGCATGATGAACCTATAGATTTTTTGGTGACCGACGAAGAGATAATATACTTAAACAGCCGCGAATCCCGAGAGAAGTCCTAATGCTATCGGGTACCCTGAGCTTGTCGAAGGATTATCCGAACGACCGATGATTTCTAAAAGAACGAAAAAAGGAGTATAAGATGGCTCGTTATCCTTTTCCCTGGCCTGGTAGGCGAATTATACTGAGCAGAAATGGCATATACATCTTTGTAGTCTTGCTTATCGTTGCGGCGATAATTGCTGTGGTCTTTGGCCGCAATCCTTTTGGCAGGAATAAAGAGGAATCGCCTGAGATTGCCTCCCTGCCCAGCTTAGAGGTTGAATCGCCTCAGACTGTAGCAGCAGAGACTAAAGCAGAGCCTAATGTGATAAGTCTCGCAACGAATGCAACAATTCAAACCGATCCAAAGGTAAATCAGCTTATCGCTGGAGCTATGGTGCTGGTCAACAGCCAACCAAGCGCAGTTATAGAGGCACGTGACAGGCTGAATGATGCGCTGTTAATATGCCAAAATCCTGAGCAGCGAGAGTTTATTAAGGAGCAGCTCTCCAAACTCGCCGAACGCTGGCTGTTCAGTAAAAGTCTCTTTCCGGATGATAAGCTTTGCAGCAGCTATAAGGTCCGGCGGGGTGATCAGCTAAGAATAATTGGCGAGCGACATAAAGTGCCGTACGATATTCTGATGCAAATTAACAATATCCACGATCCACAGGCCCTGCGTGCAGAACAGACCATAAAAATCATTAATGGCCCTTTCCACGCGAAGGTATCACGTTCAACCTTCACGATGGATATATATCTGCAGAACACTTTTGTCCGTAGTTTCCCGGTGGGTTTGGGTAAGCCGAGCAAGAAGACGCCGACAGGGCTTTGGCGGGTGAAAAAAAATGGGAAAATGGAACAACCAACTTGGAGGGACCCTGATACCCAACGGGTATATAAACCCACCGATCCGGATTATCCTTTAGGCTCAAGATGGATTGAGCTGGAAGGTATGGAGGGCCAAGCCAAAGACCGGACCGGCTTTGGTATTCACGGCACTAAAGAGCCGAATACAATTGGTACCGCCGAATCCAGGGGTTGCATTCGTTTGCACAATGGTCATGCAATTCTTGTCTATAACTTATTAGTCCCCATCTATTCTCAGGTCAGAGTCGAAGATTAAGAGCTTATCCAAATAACCGGGTTGTTATGAGGCCGAGCGAAAAGTTCGAGGCCAAGGCGGCAGGCCAAAAAGGCTCGGAGGCGTGGTTTACTCCACGTTGAGAACGTTTTTGGCCGACAACGCAGACATCGGGCTTTGCAGCCGGCCGCAATAGAGCGGGTTATTTGGATAGGCTCTAATCCTACAACGCTATTTTAGCTCAAGATTTTCAGGCGGCCGTCCGATATTT
>CAZRMQ010000177.1:0-4638 GCA_964601185.1 uncultured Pirellulales bacterium | reverse complement strand
GTTCGGTGGGGTAAAAGACCCCACCCTACCTTTTTTCGTATCCAGGAGCGTACCAACACGCGACATAGCGTCCAGGCTGTACCTCCCTTAATTCCGGCTCAACTGTCCGGCATCGCTTGTCTTTGTGACCTATTGGGCAGCGAGGGTGAAATTTACAGCCGGCAGGAAAATACAACGGCTCAGGAACCGTCCCTGGAATCACCTCAAGACGTTTAGCTGACACGTCCAGTCGTGGCAAAGATTGCAGCAGACCTCGCGTATATGGATGAAAAGGTTCTGCAAAAAGCTGCCCCTTAGGGGCCTTTTCTACTATCCGCGAAGCGTACATTACTGCAACAACATCTGCATACTCAGACACCACACCCAAATCGTGCGTTACAAGCAAGATGCTCATCCCGATTTCTTTCTGTAACCGGTCGAGCAAATTCAATATCTGCACCTGAATGGTCGCATCCAAAGCAGTCGTCGGCTCATCTGCTATCAATAGCGCCGGCTTACAACTTGCTGCCATAGCTATCATAACCCTCTGCTGCATTCCGCCGGAAAGCTGGTGCGGGTATGCACTACACAGTATGCCTTTCGGCAGAGCTGTATGCTCAGGCTCTGCGACACCTGCTTGATTCGACGGGCTCACCACAAGCTTGCGTAGTATCTCGACCGCATCCGCCCAGGCCTGCTTTGCGTTTTTATTCTGATGCAGGCGGATGGCTTCGGCAATCTGGTTTCCTACTTTATGGACCGGATTGAGACTGGTCATTGGCTCCTGGAAAATCATAGTGATTTTGTTTCCACGAATCCGCCGCATCTGTTTTTCGCTTAACTTCAGCAAATCCTGATTATCAAATATAATTTCACCGCTTATAATTTTGCCCTGCCCCGCTTGAAGTAATCGCATAATCGAAAGTGCGATTGTGGTCTTGCCGCATCCGCTCTCGCCGACGAGCGCAAACGTTCGACCTTTCCTTATCGAGAAGCTCACATCCTGCACGGCTTTTATGCCACCATCTTCTGTAGAGAAACTGACATGCAATTTCCGAACAGATAGCAAAATCTCATCTTGTTTCATGCCGCTTTGCTCAATCGTGGATCAGTTGCATCCCGCAAACCTTCTCCAACCACATTGTAGGCCATTACAGTAAAAAATATAGCAAGACCTGGAAACAGAGTAAGCCACCATAGGAACCTGCCTGAAGTGCTGACACCCAAGCTCAATATTTGTCCCCAGCTTGGCGTAGGAGGAGCCACGCCAAAACCCAAAAAACTAAGAGCAGCTTCGATAAAGATGGCACTGGAAATTCCGAACGTAGCGTTGACCAGTACCGGTGCAACGGCATTGGGAAGTATATGCCTAAAAAGAATGCTGCGCAGAGGCAGCCCAAGTGACACTGCCGCCTGAACGAAATCCTGCTTTCGTAATTTGAAAAACTCAGCCCGGATGAATCTTGCGTTTGACGTCCAGCCGGTTACGCCGATGATAATCATAATGTTCAAAAAGCTGCGCGGGAAAAAGGCAGTTATGGTGATAATAAGAAAAAACACCGGGATAGCCATCATTATCTCGACAAAACGCATCCCAATAAAATCAATCCACCCTCCGAAATATCCCAGAATCGCTCCGACCAAAATGCCGATAACAACGGATATTCCCACCGCAACAAATCCTATCGAAAGCGATATTCTGCTGCCGTGAATCAGTCTGCACAAAACATCCGCTCCGACATCATCGGTTCCGAGCCAGTGCCGACTACTGGGTGGCTGCCGGTGTGAGGCCAGCTCCGTTCGGGCATAACCATAAGGTATGAAAGCAAAAATCGCACCGGTTGCCTTGCCGGAATCGACCATCTCTTTGTAATCAACTGCATCGAACCTTCGCGGAACAAAAACAAATATCAGCACGGCCCCGACCGAAACTATTGCAACACTCAGACCTAATCCGCTGGTGTTTCGGTGAAGCCCCCCTGCTTTCTTGCGAAAGCAAGAAGGGGGGCCAACTGCGTGCCAAAGCACAACAACCGCTGCAAGAAAAATACAATAATCGCTCGGCTGCAGGTTCCGCAAAAGCGGGAAATACAATTTGCCGTCTATACGAATCACAAACGGTTTGTCATTCGCAATAAATGGCGCAAAGACAGCGAGTAAAAACAAAAATAATACGAATATCAGGCAAACGAGATTAAGCCGGCTTTTAGTAAATCGCCGCCAGACCAGTTCGCCGTATGATAGTCCCACTCGCTTACGCTCGTGGCTCTGTTCCTTTTGCTTTTTATTCTTTGCACCCCTCATAGCGCCTCTACGGTGCTTTCAAAACAGATTCTTGGATCGACGACGGCATACGCAATATCAGCAAGCAGCAGGCCTGCCAAATTCAATATTCCTGCGATAGTTGCCACAGCCATTATTACGTTATAGTCCCTACTGGTTATCGCTTCAAACGCCAATAGTCCCATGCCGGGAATGCTGAATATACGTTCAATTATTACCGAGCCTCCAAGCATCGCCGGGAGCAGTGTCGCTACAATCGTTATCAGTGGAATGATGCTATTGCGAAAAACATGTTTGAATATTACAGCCGGCTCCGACAAACCCTTGGCTCGTGCGGTTCTGACATAATCAGCTTGTAGATTATTCAGCACCGAAGCTCTAACCTGTTTTGTAAGGTAGGCAAAGCCGGTGTAGGTTAAACAAAGCACCGGCAAAACAAGGTGCCAAAGTCTGTCGGTCAGCCATGGCAAAAAAGACAATTGCTCGGCATAATTGCTCGAAAGTCCTGCTGGTGGAAACCAGTTTTTAAACGTCGGCCCCGCAAAATACCCGATTAACATTTGGCCGACCCACATTACCGGCAAAGACCATAACATAAGAAAAACCGCCGAGCTGGCGCGGTCAAATAATCGGCCATGCTTTACCGCAGCTAAGATTCCGACCGGCAGTGATACCGCATAGATAATCAAGAAAGCTATCACGTTGAGCATCAGCGTGACGGGTAATCTTTCCTTAATCAGCTCAGAGACCTTCCGATGGTGTCTGATTGAATCCCCGAAATCAAGCCGCACAACCCGCCATAGCCATTGAGCGTATTGAATATGGATGGGCTTATCCAACCCATACAGTTTCATACGTGCTGATGTGACGTCCGTCTGTCCAGTATCTATTTGCCCCCCAATCCCTCCAGTGAAACTTACAGGCTCGCCCGGCGCAAACCGGCTAATCGCGAAAACCACGACGGTTATGCCCAATAGAGTTGGTATCATCAAAAGTACACGCCTAATGATGTATGTTGTCATCGAAGGTCCTTATTTGTACCTTTGCTCGTTTTTGGGCACATACCATTCCAGGTAATTAAGGCCCATTTTATGGATAGTGACGTTCTTGAAACGCCTGTCAACCAATCTAAAACTCGGGCGAGTGAATAAAAAAGTAAACGGCTGCTCTTCGTGCAGGATCCTGTGCAGTTGATGGTAAAGCTTGTTCCTTTCGTCGTCGTTAATAGTACGTTTGGCCTGCTCGATTATCGCATCGGCCTGCGGATTATAAAAGCCTACATAATTACAGCCGTTGTTACCGGTTTGCGAGGAGTGAAATAGTTTATAAGGGTCTTCGAGCAAGTCAGCCGACCAGCCGGCAATGTACGCCTCAAATTGTCTGTTGGTAAGTCTGCTAAGAATTACTGACCATTCCAACGGGTCAAGAATAACTTCGATGCCTGCTTTTGCCATCTCGTCTTTCAGGAACCTTGCTATCCGATTATATAGTGCCGAATCGCTCGAATACATAAATCTAAATCTAAAAGCGGTTCCATCCTTATCTCGCAGGCCGTCTCCGTCGCTGTCTATCCAGCCGGCCTGCTCAAGCAAATTAACCCCCTTAGGGGTGTCATAAGGCCACGGCTCAATTGTAGTGTCATTTTGATGTCCTTTTATATAGAATGGCCCCGTAATCACCTGCCCATTGCCTTCGAGAAGATGCCGAACTATTTCCTCACGGTTTATCATATAAGTCATAGCCAAACGAACACGCTTGTCGCTGAAAAAGGGGGTATTTTGATTCCAGCCGATATAAAAAAAAGGAACGCCGGGATTCCAGTACGCCAGACTATAAAACTCCTCACAGAACTTTTGGTCATCAGCTAAATCGGCAAATTGTTCAGGCTCAGGAATGATAATATCTACCTGGTGACTACGCAGCGCCTGGATGCAGGCTAAAGGATTAGTAATAAATTTGTAGATTATTTTCTTAAGCTTTGGTTTGTCGCCCCAATAATTCTCGTTGCGGCGTAACACTATTTCCCTGCCTGTATCCCATTTCTCAAGTACATACGGCCCGCTGCCAACCGGATTAGATATATGTTTATTGAATTGTGCTGCATCCCTGAATTTATAAATATGCTTTGGAAGTATCCCAACATCCCAAAAGGACAAAATCTCAAGAGTCTTGAAGTAAGGCCTTTTCATAATAAATTTCACCGTCCGCTTGTTAACCTGGACAGCCTCGGCCACGTCGATATACAGGCTGGCTATATTAGCGGCATCTATCGCCGGATTGATAATGGTCTGATATGTAAAAATAACGTCATCTGCGGTAACAGGCGCTCCGTCGGAGAAATGTACATCGTTTCTTAGCCGAAATGTTATCTCCATG
>CAZRMQ010000176.1:0-4657 GCA_964601185.1 uncultured Pirellulales bacterium | reverse complement strand
AGATTGTCGATTTGTTTGTCGGTGGCGTCAATTTTATTCTGAATTCTCTGCTCCCTGCCTCCGCAGGGGTAAACTTGTCTCCGCGGAAGCGGCGAGGGGTCTCGTTGTATTTCTGCGAACTAATGAAAACGATATTAACGACTTAAAGTTCAAAATTCTGCTTGAAATTGGGGTGGCTGATTTGGTATAAATATAAGTATGAAGTTCTGCGGATTTTGGTTCTTTGAGGCCCCTGTCTCAGCAGGAGTAATCTCCGCCTTCGCTACTTTGATGTCATTCCTGCAAAAGCATGAATTGCCCCAGTGTAAGCTGGGATTTAGCGGTTTTTTGCATAGAACTTAAGTTTATATCACACAATCAGGATTTTCATACTCCGATTAGTAGTCTTCGTTGGGTTTTGTAAGGAAGGAGGTAGAAAATCAGTCCAAATAAAACGTCTCTTTTTCAGCACGAATTTGAGTGCTTGGTTTAGCTATAAGTACTGCAGTTGCTGATTTGGTTGCCTATGTAAATTCTTCTAAGGTGGTGATTACCCCGATGGAGGTGTTGCTCTGCCGGTAGATGAATAGAAGTCAATTGGGTTAAGTCGCAGTGCGACTGATGTTAAGGAGTAAATATCATGAAAGCTCGAATAGTTTGGTTGACAGCAGCTTTGTTGATAGCATTCATGTGGTTTGGTACAAGCCACGCGCAAGGCGAAGTCGAAAATATACTAAATAACGGTGGCTTTGAGGACGGTGTTGTTGAGCCGTGGATTACATATGGTAATGTTACCGTAGAAGTGGTTGAAGAATTGGTGGGCGCAGCGGTTCCCGAAGAGCCGATTGAGGGAGACTATTGTCTGCATGTTGTAGTTCCCTCAGCAGGTACAAATTTCTGGGATAGTTGGATAAAGTACGAAGGCCTTGTTTTTGAACAAGGCAAGTATTACACTCTTTCCGCCTTTCTCAAATGCAAGGAAGGTACACTGCAGATCGATTTCAAGCCGGAACTGAACGCAAATCCATGGACAGGATATGGTGAGCAGTCCTTCACCATGACTGATGAGTGGCAGGAATATAGCTTAACAACTCCTGTTTTTACTGGGGATGTCAGTCCGGCGGACATCGTGTTCCTCATGGCTTATGCTGCTGGTGATTTCTGGATGGATGGCATAAGATTTTACGAAGGCGACTATGTCCCACCTGTTCTCAGAAAAAAAGTTGCAGCTTCGAGCCCCAATCCTGGAAAAGCCGCGGTTGACGTACCTCGCGATACAGTACTGAGTTGGGCACCGAGCCCGTTCGCCGCCACGCACAACGTATACTTCGGCACCGTTTATGACGATGTTAGTAATGCTGATACCACCAATACGCGGGATGTTCTGGTTAGCCAGGAGCAGGACGCCAATACGTTTGATCCGGACGGTTTACTCGACTTTAGTCAGGCATACTACTGGCGGGTCGATGAGGTCAACAACCTTAACCCGGAAAGCCCGTGGAAAGGCGACGTCTGGAGCTTTACTGCTGAGCCTTTTGTTTATCCTATCGAGAACATTATTGCTACAGCTTCCAGCTGGCAAAGTGGAATGGGGCCCGAAAATACGGTCAACGGCTCCGGATTGGATGATAATGACCTGCACTCGACAAATGATGCAGCTATGTGGCTAAGCGGTATCGCCGGGCCGCAGCCGACCTGGATAAAATATGAGTTCGATAGTATTTACAAGCTGCATGAGATGTGGGTGTGGAACTTTAATATGGTAATTGAGCCTCTTTTCGGCTTGGGACTGAGGGACGTTACATTTGAGTACTCGACCAACGGCAGCGACTGGACACAATTGGACGGTATACCTGAGTTTGCTCAGGGGCCGGGGATAGGTGGTTATGCACACAATCCTCCCATTGATTTAGGCGGTATCGTAGCAAAATATGTCAAGATTACCGTTAACAGCAATTGGGGCAGCCAGTCACAATACGGTTTAAGTGAGGTCAGGTTTTTCTACATACCCGTCAAAGCATGGCAGCCCAAACCAGCTTCCGGAGAAACTGGTGTATCTCTGGATACAGTGCTTAGCTGGCGAGCGGGAAGAGAGGCAGCCTCGCATGAAATATATTTTAGCAGTGATATGGAGGCCGTAATAAATGGCACAGCCATTCTCGATACGATAACCGAAAACAACTATGAGGTTGGTTCTCTTGAATACGGAAAGACTTACTACTGGAAGGTCAATGAAGTTAATGACGCTGAAAGTCCAATGTTCTGGGAGGGTGACGTATGGAGTTTTTCCACATTAGAGTACTCTGTTGTGGATGATTTTGAACAGTACAACAACGTCGATAATAAGATATTTGATGTGTGGGGAGACTACTTCGTGAATAATACCGGCGCGACTGTGGGACATTTTGAACCTCCGTTTGCTGAGCAAAATATAGTTCACGAAGGCTCACAATCTATGCCCTTGCGTTACGACAATGATGGCACTGTTAACGAGGGTACCGCCTACGAACAGGCTGGAACGATGTATTATTCTGAAGTCGAACGTGAATGGATGGTTCCGCAGGATTGGACGATAGGCGGCGTTGAGATGCTGACGCTGTTCTTTAGGGGCAATCCACAGGCCTTCGTAGAGTCGTCGCCTGGCAACATTGTAATGAGTGGTACTGGTGCGGATATCTACCAAATGACTGACGAGTTTCGCTACGCCTACAAGCGTCTTGATGGAGATGGCTCGATCACGGCCAGGATTGATAGCATACAAGACACCCACGAATGGGCCAAGGCTGGACTGATGATTCGTTCGCTTCTGGAGCCACGTTGCATGCAGGTACACATGGTCGGCTCGCCCCGTAACAGAGTTGAGTGGATGTATCGGCCTGCAGCCGGTGTGGTAACTACAGAGATATCCACAGAAGTGGATTCGACACCGTTACCTCACTGGGTCAGGCTCACGCGTCGGGGTAATACATTCATCGGCGAGCACTCTGCTGATGGACTCAACTGGTCCAGCATAACGGAAGGCGATCCCGCATCCTCTTCCGTGGACCTGCAGATGCCTGCTACTGTCTACATCGGCTTGGTTGTGACCAGCCACGCAAGTGGGATATTATGTAAGGTCGAATTCTCCGAAGTCTTAACGACAGGTAATGTCACTGGACAATGGCAGTTGGCCGATGTCGGCGTCACCCAGGGCGGCAACGAAGCTGATCAGTTATATGTGGCTGTGGAAGATAGTGCTGGCAATGTTAAGGTGGTCGACCACCCCGACAATCCCAATGCTGTGCTGGTAAACAACTGGCAGCAGTGGAATATCCCATTTAGTGAGTTCAGTGACGCCGGTGTCGATCTAACAGCTATCAAGAAGATGTATATTGGTGTCGGTAATAGAGCCACTCCAGTAATTAGCGGTACAGGAACACTTTATATTGATGATATTAGACTGTATTAAACAGGAAGGTCTTTCGTTTTTTATTTAAGCCGTTGTTTGTATCAGATAATTTGTGTGTTTTGGAGTATAGCCAGAGCACGTTGACGATAATTTTAATTTTTGAATTAGAGGCTTATTATGGATAGAAATTAATTTACTTATGACTCAACCGATTACATGCAAGATTGCAAGTTCAAGAGAAGAAGGTGGACAGAGGACGGCGGGCAGAGGATTGTTAGGTTATCAGGTAACCAGGAAATCAGGGTGAAGGATACCAGCGTATCAGGATATCAGGCATATTAGAGACGGAGGACGGAGGGCAGACGACAGAGGACGGGGGAATTGGCTTGGTTCAGGTTCGTTTTTTAGAAGCAGGATATAGAAGAAATGCGATTTTTTAGCAAAAATGCAGGATAGACTTTAAATTATTGATCGCAAACGTAAAAAATTTTAATTATTAATCAACATTTTCACCGGGAAGATAGCCACTAAAAAGGATAGTGCTCTCTGCTAACAAGCTGGGAGGCCTGTATTAGTGCGCTAACCTAACAGCTAAACTAAAGTTTGAAAGTCTTTGAAGCGCACACAGAAAGCTGTTTCTGGGGAACTTTAATTTGTACATTCTATTGGGGGACTGGTCTTGAAAAAGGATGTTCATTTCCTCTGGGAGGAACAATTAAAGCAATTGCCGGCCTTATCGCAAAAGTGCAGCTCCGGCGAAGAATTTATAAATGCAGCTCTTCAAAACATTGTGGAAATCCTTGGCCTAAAACGTGCCACCCATCTTACCTGCATCCTGGAAGAAGGACGCATTGATTATGATGTTACTGCTAAGACCTTTCCAGCGGACCGTAATTTTGACATTTTTAGGTCGTCAGAGCTTAAAAAAATCATAGTTAATACCATTTCAGAGGGTGCGAATGAACGGTACATGGAGCAAACTTTGACATTCGAGGGCCGGGAGCTGAACGTCAAGGTGTTCCAGATACGCTTACCTGAATCTAATGCGCAACATTTTCTTATTCTGGCCGCCGATGAGCAAGGTTCGGAATCTTTACAGCTTTCTGAAGAAGATAAAAAGGCGGGCTTGAAATACCTGGCCCAGCTTGCACAAATCGCAGCTTCAATGATTACAGAATCCTAATAGCGTCCATAGGCCGATGGGGCACAGGATGGAGGTCACATATCCGCGAGCACCAAAAATTTAGCAAAAATCTCGAAAAAAAATGAACAATTGCATTTAAAATAACA
>CAZRMQ010000175.1:0-4693 GCA_964601185.1 uncultured Pirellulales bacterium | reverse complement strand
CAAAAGCAATTCGAAGAAGCACAAAAGCAGGCCCAGGAGTACATTGTACACGATGAGTTCGAGGAGGTGTACAGCCGAAACGGTGCTGCAGGATTTAACGCCTACACAAGCTGGGATGCCACGCAATATATTGTAAGTCTTGCCTCTAATAAAGTGGAGCTTTGGACGTCGCTGGAATCTGACCGCTTCTTAAATCCAGTGGTACGAGAATTCTATAAAGAAAGAAATGTGGTAATGGAAGAGAGGCGAATGAGTGAGAACAACCCCCAGAGCCGTTTGATAGAAGATTTTATAGCTACAGCTTACAAAGCACATCCTTACGGTGAACCGGTGATAGGGCACATGAGTGATATAAAAACTCTGACCCGCGCTGAGGCCGAGGCTTTCTTCAAAAAATATTACGGCCCGAGCAATTTGACTATAGCAATAGTTGGTGACGTAGAGCCACAGGATATAAAGAAACTGACAAAGAAATATTTTGGGCGAATTCCCAGTGGTCCCAAGCCTGAGCTTGTAGAGACGGAGGAGCCGCCGCAACGCGGGCAGCGCCAAGTAATGGTGGAAGATCCTTCACAGCCTCTCATTTTGATCGGCTATCATAAGGCTAACATTAATCATCCGGATAATGCTGTATTTGATGCTATCACCGACATAGTCGGCTCGGGCCGAACATCACGGCTTTACAAGAGCTTGGTGAAGGAAAAAAAGATTGCGATAGCTGCTTCCGGATTTCAGGGATTGCCTGGAAATAAATATCCAGGTCTGTTCTTGTTCTATGCGGTGCCGGCCAAAGGCCACACGAATCAGGAATGTGAGGAGGCTATCTATGCCGAAATTGAAAAACTAAAAACAGAGCTGGTGACACCAGATGAATTGGCCAAGGCAAAGACACGCAGCCGAGCTGATCTTATTCGGCAGCTCGATTCCAACAGTGGTCTGGCTGCTCAACTGACCTTTTACGAAGTCGTAACTGGAGATTGGCGCAATCTATTTAAACAGCTTGATGAGATTGAGAAAGTCGCCGCTGAGGACATCCAGCGTGTTGCCAAAGAATATTTCACAAGCAAAAATCGAACAGTTGGTGTTATTGAAACAACCACACAAGATATGCTCTAAATCTTAAATTCCAAGTTCTAAAATCAGGAGTGATAACATGAGAACGAATAAATCATTAGCAATGATGGTTTTTATCTTTCTTTTATTTGGATTGTACCTTATTGTGCCGGACAGCCAAGGGCTTGCTCGGGGTCGGAAGGCATCTTACAAGAAGTTGAAATATCCCAAGCTGGGTGACATTGTGGTTCCTGAAGTCGAGAGAGTCACTTTATCTAACGGCATGCGGTTATTTTTATTGGAGGACCACGAGCTTCCTTTGATTAACATCTCAGCTCGGATTAGAACCGGCTCGGTTTATGAACCGGCGGATAAGACAGGTTTGGCTTCAATCACAGGTATTGTAATGCGCACGGGTGGCACCACCAGCAAGACGGGTGACCAGATTGACGAGGAGCTTGAGCAGATTGCCGCGTCAGTGGAGACCGGAATCGGGCTTAATTCAGGCTATGCTTCCATGTCGGTGCTGAAAGAAGATATCGACACGGGCCTTGCAATCCTGGCGGATGTGCTGATGAATCCTGCTTTTCGCGAGGACAAAATTGAGTTAGCTAAAGTACAGCACAGAAGCTCCATTGCCAGGCGTAATGATCAGGTATCCCAAATAGCCGGCCGGGAGTTTGTAAAACTTATCTATGGACCAGACAGTGTTTATGCACGACATACGGAGTACGCCACCATAGATAATATCAGCCGCGATGACTTGATTGCCTTCCACAAGAAATTCTATTTCCCCAACAATATGATGCTCTCGGTTTGTGGCGATTTTGACTCAAAGGAAATCATTAAGAAAATCGAGCAGGCCTTTGCAGACTGGAAAAAGGCTGATATAGAAGTGCCGGCGGTTCCTCAGGTCAGCTATGAATTCCGCCCAACAGTAAATGAGATTCATAAAGACGACATCAATCAGGCATGCATCCGTCTGGGTCACATTGGGTGTTTGATGAGCGACCCCGACTATTTTGCCTTAATTGTGATGAACCGGATACTCGGCGGAGGCTTTACCAGCCGACTGTTTAAGAACGTACGCTCTCGCGAGGGACTTGCTTACTCTGTCTTCGGTAATTATTCCGCAGACTTTGACCGCCCTGGCGTTTTCTACGTCGGCTGCCAGACCAAGTCCGAGTCCACAGTGCGCGCGATTCGTGCTATGGTGCGGGAGGTGGAAAAAATGACCGAGAGCGAAGTCACCAATGAGGAATTAGCCATAGCCAAAGAAGCCTATCTTAATTCGTTTGTCTTTAACTTCGATTCAAAGGGGAAAATTGTCAATCGCCTGCTTGTCTATGAGTACTTTGGTTATCCTGCGGATTTTTTGCAAAAGACCAAAGCCAATGTCGAAAAAGTCACTAAGGCTGATGTCTTGCGCGTTGCCCGTAAGCATCTTCAGCCGGATAATGTGCAGATTTTAGCTGTTGGTCGGCCTCAGGATTTTGATGAACCTATGTCAGTGTTGGGCGCAGTGAAAGAAATTGACATCACTATTCCAGTACCCAAAGAGGAGCTGCCGACCGCTACCGACGAAACGATTACCAAGGGACGTGAGCTGCTGGCTAAAGCCGTCTCCGCCTGTGGCGGAGCCGAGGCATTTGCCGCGATTGATAACTACGTATTCAAAAGCGACATGGCTATTACCACGCCTCAGGGCGAAATGCAGATTTCCAGTACAACCACCTTCGTAGTACCGGACAAACTGCATGAGGTGTTAGACCTTCCTATGGGCCAGTTCAAACAAGTGGTAGTACAGGACGAAGTCTGGATGGTAACCCCTCAGGGTACCGTTGATCTATCTGAATCGCAGCGAAAAGAGATAAAGGCGGCAATGTTTCGCGACTGGGTGAATCTCCTTCGTATGAAGATGGCTGAAAATTTGGCTGTTCAGTATCTGGGCACGGCCCAGGTCGATGAAACCGAAGCGGAAATCATCTCGTTGACTGACGGCAACGACAACACAGTCAAGCTCTTTCTTGACGCCAAGACTTTTATGCCGCTTAAACAGGCTTATAAAGGCATGACTATGACCGGGCCGGCAGATCTGGAGGAGGCCTATTCCGATATGCGTGACATTTCCGGTATCAAGCTGCCTTTCTCCACCACGGTAAAAGCTGATGACAAAAAGTACCTGGAACGAAAAATTATAGAAGCTAAATTCAACGTCGAAATCGATCCGAACATTTTCCAAAAACAATAATACCGATAGGATTGTCGAATTCCGATTGTCGATTGTCGATTTTACAAGTGACAAATTGTAGGGTGTGCCATGCACACCAAACGAAACTTTAGCTCCCTTTAGAAATCGAAAATTGGCAATCGTAAATCGCAAATCCCGATCAAGTCGGGATCGAGAAATGGACCGAGCTGTTTATAGGATTATCGATGCCAATTTTAACCGCGCCAGGGAAGCGGCTCGTGTAGTCGAAGAGTTTTGCAGGTTCGCTTTGAATTCGGCTGCACTCACCGAGCGTGCGAAAAAGCTTCGGCATGAATTATCCGCTTGCATAGGCCAACTCGATGCCGGTCGACTGCTCTCAAGCAGAGATTCATCCGGCGATGTTGGTGCAGGAAAGACGGTAGATAAGCAGCTCCAGCGAAATGAGCTCAAGGACTGTTTTACCGCCGGCTGCAAACGTTTAACTGAGGCGCTGCGAACACTGACTGAAACGACATCCGTCATTGCCGGATTGGATCGGTCCATAGCTGAGACAATAGAAAAGCTGCGATTTGAAGCATACGCTCTTGAAAAAGACATTGTTCTTTTTAGTGAGCCGGCTGAAAAGTTCAAACGAGTCGGACTGTATGTGATAATCAGCAGCCCCCCTGCTTTCTTGCGAAAGCAAGAAGGGGGGCCGGTTGATGTTATTGCTTTAACGCAGCGATGTGTGGCCGGCGGCGCCGACTGCATTCAACTGCGGGCAAAAAACATAAACGATGCAAAACTCTTTGCCGTTGCTGTGGAATTTGTAAAAGTTTGCAAATCCGCCGGTGTCCTCAGCATAATAAACGACCGGGCTGATATTGCGATTGCGGCCGGTGCTGATGGTGTACACATCGGGCAGGATGACTTGCCGGTTGAACAGGTTCGCAAGCTGCAGGCATCTCCACTGATTATCGGCAAAAGCACACATTCACTCGAGCAGTTAAATTCAGCCTGCGGCGAACTCCCAACGTATGTGAGCCTTGGACCCGTTTTTTCTACAGTTACAAAACCAGCCGTGGAGGCTGTTGGGCTGGACTATGTCAGGCAGGCAACAAAGCAGCTCGCTAATACCGGCATAGCTAATGTTGCGATTGGCGGCATAACAGTGAATAACGTTGAAGAGGTTTTAGAAGCTGGTGCCGGAGTAATCGCGGTCTGTTCTGCGGTTACCCAGGCAAAGGACCCGACAGCGGCCTGCCGAACGCTAAAAAAGAAAATCGCTGCTATCAACAAAGAATGAGCTTAAAAAACCAAGGCCGTTCACCGCAGTAAGCTACGAAAGAGAAAGCTTTTTCGCGTTTTAGGGGCAGCTTTCTACAGATTATCCACTAATTTTTCTTCTTTTTGAGATGCTACGCGCTCTTGAGGGAAGCCGGACGATAC
>CAZRMQ010000174.1:0-4717 GCA_964601185.1 uncultured Pirellulales bacterium | reverse complement strand
GGTAATCGTATAAACGACTTACATTACTTTAATAATATTAGACAGTACAGCTATACAAAAGCTTTTTTATCTGAGATAGTAACTCATCCGCATCTAAGGGTTTAGCAAAGGTTATATTGCCGGCAATTATGTGGTCCTCTTTGTATTCTTCGCTCCTGGAGAGTAAAGCGGTTAAGAATATCACGGGAATGGCTTTGGTTCTGATATCCTCTTTAAGCTTTTCAGCGACTTCACCGCCTGCCATACCCGGCATTACTACATCGAGTATGATAAGGTCAGGAGATTTTGATTTTGCCAAGGCTACAGCATCTTTACCGTTGTTAGCGGTCAGGACAAAATATCCCTCCGCAGTTAACCTCTTTCCAAGCACCGAAAGGATATCTTTTTCATCATCAACTACCAATATTTTCTTCATAAGACTGCCCCCTCCATTAAAATTCGTTCTATCTTATTCATTAGCTCTTCTGGGTCAAATGGCTTTATTATATAGTCGTCAGCTCCAAATTCTTTTGTTTTCTCGGCGGTCATAGAATCACTGTGAGCGGTGAATAAAATAATGGGTATGTGTTTTAGCTTTTCGTCATTTTTTGTTTTTTTACAGACATCGGCTCCGTTCATAACAGGCAGGATCAGGTCAAGCAGCACCAAATCAGGCTTTTCACTGCGTATCGCATCGAGCGCTTCTTTTCCATCAATCGCCATTATGACATTATAGCCGAGCTTTTTTAATCTAAGCGATGCAAGCCTGAGAATGTCCGGCTCGTCATCAACAATTAGGATTTTCTTTTTAGCCATTTTCAGGTTCTCCTGTTTTCTACACCTCAAAACTATACAGATGATGCCACTGAGGCTATGGCCTGTAATTCCTTTGCCTCCTTAATCAACTCCTCTCCTGTTACCGCGTCGTCCGGATATGTAGCGCATCCGAAGAGCAATCTGACCTTATCATCCAGATTTTGTTGAGATAGATAACCATCCAATTTTTGCTCTAATCTTGCTCTCGCCCCCAGAGTATTTTCTTTCCCGCAGTTAGCCAGAACAATGAAAATTTCGCTGGAGAGCTTAAAAACAGCGTCAGCCGCTCGGTTTGGGCTGTTCCCTGCCCGACGCAGACTATTCTCTGAAAGGGCTTCCATATCTTCCAGGGTTGAGTTGATCTTCTCATGCGATAACTTCCGCTTTAATTTATCAAAGTCAGCTATAGATATGCGGACAAGAGACATTTTCGCATCATTTTTTTGATGCTTCCCTTATCCCATCGTTAATATAGTTTTTCAATAGACTTTCGGTACTATAAATAGGCAGAGTGAACGTAAACTTTGAACTCTTGCCAGGCTTGGATTCTACCCAAATCATTCCACCGTGCTGTTCGATGATCTCCTTGGAAATCGCAAGACCAAGCCCCGTACCACCTGTTTTTCTCTCACCACCCGTAGATAGTTGTTCAAACCTGCCAAATACACTTGATAAATCTTTTTTCTTAATGCCGCAGCCGGTATCGGATACCGAAACGTGAATCGTCCCATTCTTTTTGCTCGTCTTAATTATGATATTGCCCTTTTCGGTAAATTTCATGGCATTATTAACTAAGTTTGTCAAAACCTGGGTGATCTTATCGCTATCAAAACTGCATCTGGGTAGGCTGCTGTCAAGTTCAAGCAGAAGGTCCAGACCCAAGTTCTTTGCTGGAGAGACCATTATTTCATAAACGTCGTTGGCAATTTGATTTATATCATTGGGTTTCAGATTGAAATTCATTTTGCCGGAATCGAGTTTCTGGAAATCAAGAACGTTATTGATGAGCCTGGTAAGTCTGTCTACATTTTTCTTTGAAATACCCAGCAACTCTTTCTGTTCTTCGTTAATCTTCCCGGCCAGGTCATCCAACACAAGGGCAATGCCTTCTTTTATGGCGGTCAGAGGTGTCCGCAGTTCGTGTGAAACCATAGAGGTGAACTCTGATTTCATTTTCATTGTTTCTTTCAGTTTCTCTTCTGCTTTCTTTCGTTCGGTGATGTCTCGAAGTAGTGCCAGAAAAGCTTTCTGGGCATTCCACTCTGTTTCTATCACCCGCATTTCAGCTATTCCTGGCTCTTTGCCATGACGAATAACATCAATCTCCATTACTTCGCCTCCCACAACGGGAAAGCCAAATTGTTCTCCGACAAGCTCCTTTGCCTTGCGACCAAAAAGTGCTTCGGCTGCTGGGGTGACAAACTGCACGATTCCATTTCCATCGACAACAAAAATACCGTCTGGGCTTGTGAGTATAAGCTCGCGAAGGTTTGTTTCGCGGGTCTGCAGGGTGTATAGTGATACAGGATCATAAAGGTAATCTCTTATGGCATAGCCAAAACCTGAGCAATCAATTAGCGTCCCTTCACCATTATGGAACCCGCCGGCATGCCACGCAGAGTTCTCAATAAAGTAAAGATAATATTTTTGGCTTCACACTGAGAAATCCAGGTCTTTTTTATGGCAATGAATTTAGGATTCATATCGGGTCCGATTTAAAAAACACCTTGGTTGATTTTATGAACTTTGTCTGTTAATCTATTTGCTTTAGGGATTGTTATTGCAAGGCTTTGTTCTTGAAAGGACTCGCTTATGGTACCAGTGATCCATAGTTCAGGAGTGTCGTCCACCACCAAAGTTCTACCGCCTCACGCCGGAACGATTCCCACAGTCTCCCCGGTAACACCGATGCAGGTTTCGTGACGAGGACTCTGAACGGTGATGGGCCACGTCCCGCGCTGAGCCGCGGCACGGCTCATGGGCTATCGGGGGCTTTATTCCCTTCAGTAATGGCAGTATTTACGGATAATATGATATTTGGAAATTGTTTATTTGATATTTTGAATAATCCGTTGTGTGCGTCTTCAATTTTCCAGAGTTGGTTGTCTTTACCGGTAAAATTTGAAATGATAAGGTCATGACCAGAAATATTACACTCGAATGCCTTTTCACCGTCTTCACGGTTCAGAATTTTATAAATGCCTTTACCTGCGCGTTCCAATTTCCATTGGTTCGAAGTATCTTTTCTTTTGCCAGTCAGTGTCAAATCTGAACCAAGCACCAAACTGTCGGTGTTATCGCCCGGGACGAGATAATAATGTGGAGTACAGTTGAGGTCAGCATACTTGTCGAGTGTTGGAATTTTGCCATCGAAGCTGAGTTTTAGTACGTATGCCAGTTCTTCGAAAGAGCATTCGGGCAAACTAACGATTAATCCTTTTGTATCTTGCTTGAAAGCTAATGGAAGGTATTTTCCCGCTTCGCCATTGATAAATTCAACAAATTTCAGGTTTTCTAAGTCGATTCTGTCAGAAGACAATGATTTGAGTATTACTTCTTTCTGACCTTTTTCCCAACCGAGCAAAATTGCGTAAAGTGTAGTGTTATCTTTCGACCTGGTATAGCGGACATCTTTGGCTGTTCCTTCGGCCGGAGCTGTCATTACACCGTGTGCAGCTCCCATCTTAGTCGGTCCTTCTCCGTATTTTTCCCATGCACGGGTAGCATATACTGCTTCACCATATTTTTTTAGCCATGTACCCATGGCAAGCAAAACGTCCTTTTGGTCCTGAGGTATTGTACCATCAGCTTTTGGAGAAATGTTCAGAAGTAAATTTCCATTTTTACTTATTCTGTCGAGAAAACTGTGAAGTATCTGTTTCTTAGAATAATATCCAATTCCCTCAGTATAGCACCAGCTTGAGGAACTGATTGCATCATCGGTAAGCCAGTAATTATCGGTAATATCGGCGGGACCTCCCCGTTCGTAATCCAGTACGGCGCATTTGGTATTCAGGCCGTCCTTATATGTAGCTACCACTTCCTTGTCCCATTCGGCTGCTTTGTTGTAGTAGTAAGCTAAAAACTCAAGAAGAACAGTCTTTGAGATAACATGCAAATTGAAATCCTGCCATAAAATATCGGGTTTATAATTGTCAATAATTTCTTTATGCTTATTCAACCAAAAGGCTTCGTTCTTTTCTTTTCCCTGCTGTCCGTAAAGCATTTGAAGTTTTGGATCGTTTGTTTGAGGCACTGGTTCATAATATCCGGTGATGTTGTATGCATGATGCATAGAAAGAATTACTTTCATGTTTTTTTTGCGGATGGCATCCGTTAACAAACCTACCAAATCAAGTTTCGGGCCCATATCTTTTGCGTTCCAGGGATTGACCTTGCTTGCCCACATCGAAAAGCCATCGTGGTGCTCAGCCACCGGGCCGGCAAATTTGGCTCCTGCATCAGCAAACAGCTGTGCCCATTCTTCAGGGTCGAATTTACCGCCTTCTGATTTGAGTTTAGGTGCAAACTGTACGAAATTACCTTGCTTGTCCTTTGCTCCTGTGATGAAGTTGCTGTATGGCCACTGAGACGGGTCGCCATAAATCTCTGTATGGTGCTTATTTTCTAAAGATCCTTTGATATACATGTTGCGGGGATACCATTCGTTTGCAAATGCCGGAACAGAGTAAACTCCCCAGTGGAAATATATACCAAACTTAGCGTCTTTGAACCACTCGGGAACAGGGTTAGTTTTTTCCAACGATTCAAAGTTGGGCTGAAAATTTTGTTTTTGAGTCTGAGCTGAGATTTCAGAAATTATTCCTGTAACAAACAGAATCAGAGAAATCGCAATCAAAAATATTCTAGTTTTCATAGGTTTAAATCCTGAGTTAAATTTTGCCTGATTATTTCACTATTA
>CAZRMQ010000173.1:0-4726 GCA_964601185.1 uncultured Pirellulales bacterium | reverse complement strand
GTGAGTAATCCACCCGCTGCGGCGCCGATATGGTCGGCGGTTTCGAGCTTGCTGCCGATCTGGCCCGTCTCAAAAGCAGAACCGCTGAGTAGCTTAGCTACTAATGGAAAATAGAAGCCAGCGCACACACCACACAATATAAACACAATCGCAAAAATAAGATGCGTCCACTCTTGGTCTGGCCAAAAAGAAATTACAGTGAGGATTAGTGCATGCGCGATAACCACCGCAAATATAATTGAAACGAGATACGAAATACGCTTCACAAGATACGAGCTTAGGATCGCACCGGCGGTTAGGCCAACCATAAACAACGAAGAGATAATCCCGATGTACAGATACAACGAGCCGAAACGCGTTTGATACAGGTACATCAGGACGATTACCACCCCGATTCCCACCAGGCCGGCCGAGAAGATCAGAAATGAACTATCAAAACTTGATGCTTGATGCTCGATGCTCGATGCTCGCGAGTATCGAGTATCGAATATCGGGGATCGAAAAACATATATGACTCGCAAAACTAAAAAAACTAAAATGGGGATAATAAAAACAAGTGGGCCTGTTAAGGCCAAGTATTTAACCAACCTGGTAACCGATGCGCCGGATTGCTTTGCAGTCAGCAATAAGCTGTATAGATGTGTTAGAGGTCTGGAATCACGATTAATCAACAGGCTTTCAGGTAAATCCGCGCCCGCATAGTTCTCCAGAGCAGTAGCAGCTCGGTCCGGCAAATAGACCGAAAGCAGAGCCTGCGGAGGGAAAATATCAGCTCCGCCATCTATCGCTGCGAAGCGGTCTCGCAAAGTGCCGGGCCGGCCGGTAAGGTTTTCAGAATCGGATGCGATAAACCATGTGTCATCACCAGGCGTTAAAACAAGTTGCGAAAAAACTTTCGCCAGTGTCAATTTTGTCGAGGCTCCGAGGTTGATTAGCTCGGTGCCCATGATATTTTCTCCGCCCGCTACGCGTATCGCCAATACGCCATTGGGCCGCAGCGCCTCTTTGATCTGGCTGTAGAATTCAAGTGTGTAATAGCGGTTCAAAACCGAGCTGGTTGCGTCGGGCAGATTAATGATTACCACGTCATAATATTGTTTTTTCTCGGCCAACATCGAGCGGATATCAGAGGCTTCAGCGTTGAATCGCTTGTCATTAATTCTGAACTCCGCTGGGATAAATTTATTAATCTCCTGCACGTATTCATTATCACAATGTGCCCAGGTTACGATTTCAATCTGCGGTAAACGCAGGAATTGTCGGCAAAGACTTAATCCAGAGCCAATAACCAGAATTCTCGTCGCATCGGGTTTTTGGCACAGACTAATAGCTGCAATTCGCCCGGCTGATTCATAATCGGGCAGGACTTCGCAAGTGCTGCCTTCTCGAATAGCTACCCATTGGCCCTGATAGTCTCCGTAAAGGTACTCAGCCTGAGCTGTTTGGAAAGAACCTTTCAAATCACCTTCGGCAAGTAACTTGTTCCATTTTATTATTCGTATCTGCTGGGACAAATAATTGTCGGCTCCGGCGACGAGAGAAATGAAAATAAATACCGGCAAAAAAACCCAAGCCCATCTTCGCGTCTTGATGAGTTGAACCCATACTACTGACAAAGAAAGAACAAAAGCCAATATAAAGAAAATTCTTGCTGAGCTTACGCCCAATCCGAGAAGTACGGTTGCTCCGGTGCCGCCGAGAAAGCTGCCGGCAGCCTCGATTATGTAGACACGGCTGACTGCCAAGTCACCGTCATATCGCAGCCATCGGCAGGCTATCGGAAACAACATTCCTGTAATAATGCTAACAGGTGCGTTAATCACTATTGATAGCAGCAAAATAGCCCGTATAGATAATAGCGCGTAGGATTCGACACCTGCAAGCTCGCGAGCCTGGACAATCAATATCCACTCTAAGATAAAGGCCGGCAGAAACGCCAGGAGCAGAAATTCTATATTTTTGAGCAATTTTTCAGCGAAGGTTTTAGTTCTATAAACAAGCGCTGCTCCCAGGGCGACCCACAAAAACCATGAGCTGAAGAAAATTCCAACGCTTATGTCGTTGCCTTCAAAGGTGGTGATGAACTCCCGAAAGAGTAAAGACTGGGCAGCAATGGTAAATAGGCCGTAAGTAAATATCAAAAAAGCCCTTGCCCCGTTAGAAAACCGCATAGAAGGATTAGTAGTCTCCTCTCGCAAATTATTTCTAACGGGGTGCGCAAACTTCATTGTTCTTCACCAAAAACATCCGCCTGGAACACCAGGAAGCTCGCACCTTCTTTCCAGGCATCCGGAGGTAAGCCGGCTTTTAGTGACAGTTGGGTGAGCATTTGATTTAGGTCCCAGCCCTGTTCGGGTGCTACCTGTGGCAAAAACACAGCCGAGCGGCCATCTTTATTTAATACGACGCCATCTGTGCCGATTCGGATTTTGTCATACGAGTCGATTGGTTGCGGCGATGTCAGCGCAGATATCTCGATTTTGATGTCTTTGCACTCAGCTTCTGTCACCGGAGAGAAACGTCCATCGTTTAAGCTGGCGTTAATAGCATTTAGAATTACCGATTTATACAAAGGCCTCTGCGGAAAGATGTCGCCTATACAGCCTCTCAGCCGGCCACTTTTTGTGAGCGTCACAAAAGCTGCACGGGGACTGCTCATTGCATCGCTGACTGCAACGCCCAATTCGGATGCCTGTGGTACTCGCTTGTTTTGCAGAGCGTAACTTATTGTTCCGCGTGCTAAAGTCAGAAGTTGTTTTTTGTCTTCTTCAGACAATTTGGGATTAATTTCCGACTCGGCTGAGCTCGTCGAAGTCTGCGTTTCTATTTCCGGCAGGTTTCCCCATGCTCCTGAAAAGACAACGGATAAGTAACTGACGGAATTGTTAAAGTCATTCATTAGCTGACCGGACGTAGTATATTGTATCATCTCAGACTTGACGCCTTCATCCAGCATCGAAAGTAGTATTGCTATGGGTACATAACCGCATATCGTTTCTCCTGTTCGCTGAATATATTCCAAAAAGCCCTTATAGTCCCGTTTTGCTATATACTCATACGCTCCCATGTCGAGCTTTTTGATTTGCTCAGGGACGTTTTCGGTGAAAGGCACATATCTATAGTTTGGACCATAATGAGTAAAATCCGAGCTTGCAACAACAAGTGTGTCGGCGTCAACCAAACCTCTCAGAATCCGGCCCGCTTTTTGAATTGTCCCTAATGAGCATTGGCCTGCCACAATCGGAACTATTGTGAAATCCTTCTGGCAGTGCTGCAATAACGGCAACTCTATCTGGACACTATGTTCATATTTGTGTGCGTATGGTACGTTTTGAAACACCGGATATTCGAGAAGATTATTTATAAATTCTACATCCAGTGGTATCTGTCCCAGCGGCGTTTCATAATGTGTTACTCTCGGCACACTCAGTATCTCTTCCATAGGAAGGTGATGACTTGGGCCAATGACGATGATTCGTTTATATTTCCTGTTGATGGTTTTTAGCGCACTGGCTGCGGTTTGGCCTGAGTAAGCGTACCCGGCATGAGGAAGGATAACAGCAATAGCGTTATTTATTGGCTTAACATCGGCTTTCTGGAAGAAGCTCTCGATTTGCCTGCTAAGGACGTTCGCATCAGCAGGGTACCATCCTCTGTCAGCAAGTAAAGAGCGAAAAACAACCTTGGAGGATTGGGCGAAGGTTTCTTTTGGAGTGCCTTTGCTCCAGAGAAATACCGCAACAATACCTACTATCACAATCACCAAGAAGACGGAAGACAGAAACCAGAAGTCAGAATACAGAATTTTGTTCTCTGTCCTCTGTCCTCTGTCGTCTGTTCTCCGTCGTTTGCCTTGTTTATTCATATCAGCCACTCCAGTTATTTTGTTTACAGATGTCCCTCAAGGACTTTATGGAGCCAGGATATTTTTTAAGCCGACCTGCTCGTACAAATTTACGAGGCACAGCCTTTTTAGTCAGCCACGAGGCACCGATAAAGATCGCGGCGCCCGCTTTTGCCAATTTCTGAATAAATTTTCTGCGCGTCATCTCCAAACCCCGTATATTTCTTTACCACACTCTGAGCAACAGCCATTTTTCAGTCGATTTTGCAGGATAGTATAGCCGCTGCGTTCGATAAGCAATTCTTTGCAGTCAGGACAATATGTATTCTGGCCTTCTTTACTGGTGACATTTCCTATGTAAACGTAGTTTAGTCCTTCGCTTTTCGCAATTTCGCGAGCTGTCTCCAGAATCTTTGGTGAAGTCGGCGGCAGGTGCCGCATTTGGTACTTAGGGGTAAATGCCGAAAAATGCAGGGGCGTATCATCACCCATATTTGCTTTAACCCAGCGGGAAAGCTCGCGTATTTGCTCGGCCTTATCATTAAGTGTCGGAATAATCAGGTTCGTAACTTCAACATGTACGCCGCTTGCCTTTGCTACGACCAAAGCATTCTGCACCGGCTTCAACGTTCCCGAACAAATACGCCGATATAGGTCATCAGAAATGAATTTCAAATCAATGTTCGCAGCGTCGATATATTTTAGCAATTGCTTCCAGGGCTGCTCATTTATATATCCTGCTGTTACAAGGACGTTGCGTATGCCGGCATTTTTTGCCAGCTTTGCTGTGTCGTATGTATATTCATAATAGATAATTGGATCGCTATACGTATACGCCAGGCAGGGACATTTATGCTCTTTTGCCAGCTCAACAAGTTTCTC
>CAZRMQ010000172.1:0-4778 GCA_964601185.1 uncultured Pirellulales bacterium | reverse complement strand
AGGAAAGGTTAATTCAAAGAATGTTAACGAAACAGGAAAAAGACAAAATTATTGGTGATTTTAAGACGTGCGAAGGAGATACCGGTTCGCCTGAAGTGCAGATTGCTCTGCTTACAGAACGGATTAATAGTCTTACTGAGCATCTAAAAATCCATTCCAAAGACCACACATCCAGGCGCGGCTTGTTGAAAATGGTCGGGGCCAGAGCGGCGTTACTTAAGTATGTAGGCAAAAAAGATATTAACCGTTATCGAGAAGTCATATCTCGGCTCGGCTTGAGGAAATAGATATAAAGCCTAAAAGCACGTATTTATCAGAAGTGTAAAACTAAAGCGAGAGGCCGGGACCTTTGATTTCAACAATCTTAGGTTTTTGGCATGGATTCTTGCACAATTAATGAGGTAGCGTATGTCGAATGTTCATAGAGTCGAAAGGCAAATCGGGGGTAGAACCTTATCTATCGAAACCGGTAAAATTGCCAAACAAGCAGATGGAGCTGTAGTAGTTCAATACGGTGAAACGGTTGTCCTTGTTTCTGCTGTCGTTGCACCACCCAGGTCTGAAGAGATTGATTTTTTCCCACTGAGCGTCGAATATCGTGAAAAAACCAGCGCTGCAGGTAAATTCCCAGGTGGTTTTATCAAGCGTGAGGGAAGACCCAGTACTAAGGAGATTACAACCGCAAGGATGATAGATAGGCCGATTAGACCGCTGTTTCCTGATGGTTATATGCAGGAAGTGCAGATTATAGCCTACGTTTTAAGCGCCGACCGCGATAATGACCCTGATGTGCCGGCCATGATAGGAGCAAGCGCAGCGCTTACCATTAGCAAAATTCCGTTTTTGGGACCTATGGGAGCCTGTAGATTAGGCAGAATAGATGGCCAGTTTGTGGTGAATCCCACACATAAGCAAATGGCGGTTAGCGACCTTAATCTGCTTCTTGGTGGCCATAAAGAAGCAATAAACATGATTGAGGTCGGAGCCAAAGAAGTCTCCGAAGATTTAATTGCTGATGCCGTTCTGACAGCTCAGGAAATCATCGTCCAGGTGTGTGAGATGATCGAAGAGCTGCGCGAGAAAGCCGGGGTCGAAAAGGAAATCCCGCTTGTTGAGATAGACGAACAGCTTTATTCACATATTAGTTCGCAGATAGAAGATAAGTTGCGCGAGCTCAAGCAAATACCTAACAAGCAACAACGTCAAAATTCCATACAAGAACTGTTTAAACAGATTAGCGAACAATACAGTGCTGACGATACGGTGATTCAACCCGATAGCTTAGCTTCAAATGCCACAGGGCAGAAATGTAGTACAGCAATGCTCAAGCGAATCCTGGAAGGGATAGAATGCCAGGTTGTTCGCAAGATGTTACTGGAGGGCAGGCGGCCTGACGGCAGAGGCTATCAGGATGTTCGTCCTATTACGTGCGAAGCAGGTATTCTACCCAGAACTCATGGCTCAGCATTATTTACACGAGGAGAAACGCAAGCTTTAACGAGTGTAACCTTAGGCACAATCAGAGATGCGCAAATTATAGATGGTTTATTAGACGAGTACTCTCAAAGTTTCACCCTTCATTATAATTTCCCCCCATTTTCTGTCGGCGAGGTGAGACCGATGCGCGGGCCTGGTCGAAGGGAAATCGGTCATGGAGTCCTCGCAGAGCGAGCGCTGGAACAGGTAAGATCACCAGAGGATAAATTCGCATATACCGTCCGAGTAGTATCGGACATTACTGAATCAAACGGTTCCAGCTCGATGGCCTCGGTTTGCAGCGGCTCTTTAGCCCTTATGGACGCCGGCGTTCCAATCAGGAAAGCAGTCGCCGGCATATCAATCGGCATGGTCAGCGATAAAAAGGGCCGATATGAATTACTGACGGATATTATTGGCGAAGAAGACCATTTCGGCGATATGGATTTCAAAGTCGCCGGAACTACCGACGGAATTACGGCCATACAGCTCGACATCAAAGCTGAGGGCTTGGAACATGCAGTGATGGTCGAGGCCTTACAGCGTGCAAAAACGGCTCGCCTGGAAATACTGAAGATTATGAATAGTGTCATCAGTGAGCCCAGAGCTGAATTAAGTAAGTATGCACCGAAGTTGATATCTATAGAGATAGACCCCGAGTATATTGGTAAAGTAATCGGTCCCGGAGGGAAAATGATCAAGAGCATCCAGGAACAAACCGAAACCACTATCGAAATCGAGGAGGATGGAACGATTTATATAAGCTGTGTCGGTGGTGACGGGCATTTCAAAGCTAAAGAAATTATCGAATCACTTACGCAGTCTCCACAGGTGGGCAAGATTTACGGCCAGTCGAAAATAGTATCGGTGAAGGACTTTGGCGTATTTGTTGAGATCACGCCTGGCGTTGAAGGCCTGTGCCATATTAGTGAATTAAGTAATGGTTATGTCAAGAACGTTGAGGATGTTTGTAAGTTAGGTGACATAATACCTGTAAAGCTAATAGCGATTGACGAGCAAGGCCGGTTAAAACTTTCCCGTAAAGCGGCTCTCACAGAGCTCCATATAGAAGACGAAAAAAAGCCTGTAGGAAAAAGATAGTAAATAGCGGCCCGTTTCGTGACGAACCGGGTCGAAGGATAGGGGGGAGTTAAAGAGCTTGACCATTGGGAGCATAACAAGCGGAAAAATCGTAGCTTTGCACTTCTTATATTATGTTTTCAGATTCTGAAGAGTTTAATAAAGCAGGGAAAAATGGAAATCGGCATCTTCAGGAACTCGAAGAGTTGAGCAAGCTAACAGGTTCCCTTGCCCATGAGATCAAGAATCCTCTTTCTACCATTAAGATAAATTTGAAACTTGTCAAAGAGGAGCTGGAGAGCTCGAATTTTGCCGAGCTTAGCGGGATTAGCTCCGATACGGATAAACAAAATCTCATAAGAGCGCTTAGAAAAATAGCTGTGATACAAAAAGAAACAGACAGACTTGAAAATATCCTCGATAGCTTTTTGCGTTATATTCGCATGACAGAGCTACAGATAGCATCGGTCGATATTAATGAGCTTGTCGGTGATATGATCGATTTCTACTCACCGCAGGCCTACAGTCATTCGATAACCATTCGGCAAAGCTTACATAAAAAGCCGCTTGTCTGCAGAGTAGATGCGGATATGCTGAAACAAGCTCTGTTGAATCTGTTTATTAATGCCCAGCAGGCGATGAGCAGTGCTGGAGAGCTGATAATAAGAACGAGCGGCAGGGACAAAGAAGCCATCATACAAATTAGCGATACGGGCAGTGGTATTGCGCCGGAGAAGCTCCCTTTTATTTTCGATGCCTATCATTCGTTCCGGCCTCAGGGAAGCGGATTGGGTTTGCCCATAACAAAAAAAATAATTGAGGCGCATAAAGGTACAATATCCGTTGACAGTGAGCCGGGTAAAGGGACATCATTTACTATAAGATTGCCTCTTACCGAATAAAAAGTGAACTAAAATTTTAAGTGCCTAAAGTGCCTAAAATCATAACTTTTAACTTTAGGCACTTTAGCTCACTTTAGAAACTTTTGTCAGTGAGGTGTTGATTTGACCGAAGAAAAAAGTATAATTTTGGTAGTTGACGACGAGCGTGACCACGCGGACGGAATTGTTGAGGCGCTTGAAAAATTACCTGTCAAAGCAATAGCTGTCTATAGTGGTAAAGACGCATTAGAGATTGTGCGCAATCAGCAGGTTGATGTTGTCGTTACTGATTTGAAGCTGCATAGCGATTTCGACGGACTGGCAATACTTGAAGAGGCAAAGAAGCACGACAGCAGGACAGAGGTTATCCTGATAACTGCTTATGCGACTATTGATACCTGTAAGCAGGCCATAAGGCAGGGGGCGTATGATTATCTTGTCAAGCCGATAGATATTGATCAGCTTCGTACATTAGTGACTCAGGCCGGTCGAAAAGCTTCGTCGGCTTATGTTCGCCAGGCAGAAACAGACAAACCGGAAGAGCAGGATTTCAGATTCGATGGAGTATTAGGCACAAGCCCCACAATGAAAGGTATCTTCGAGGTGCTGATACGTGTGGCACCGACCAATATATCCGTCTTAATAGAAGGCGAATCAGGCACAGGTAAAGAGCTAATAGCCAGGGCGATACATAATAATTCGCATCGTTGGGACAAGCCCTTCAGACCCCTGAATTGCGCCGGCCTGACTGAGACCTTACTTGAGAGCGAATTATTCGGCCATGCTAAAGGCGCATTTACCGGTGCGGCCTCAGACAGAAAAGGTTTATTTGAAATAGCTGACAAAGGGACACTGTTTCTGGATGAAATCGGTGATATGCCGCTGAACATGCAAGCCAAGCTGTTACGTGTTATTGAAGATGGTGTTATTATGCCGGTAGGCTCGAATAAACCAATCATGGTGAACGTTCGTATCATCAGTGCAACGAATCATGATTTGACAAAACTTACCGAAGAAAAGAAATTCAGGCAGGATTTATACTTTAGAATCAAGGGCGTGAGCATTTCTCTTGCAGCTCTGCGTGACAGGCCGGAGGATGTCCCGGCTCTCGCGGAGTATTTTCTAAAAGAGGCTGTTGCTGAAATAGGCTCAAAAGTTACTGGTATAACCGATACCGCTATGGCAGCTCTTTGCAGCTTCGACTGGCCGGGTAATATTCGGCAGTTGCGAAACTCTATCAGGACGATGGTTGTGATGTGCGACAGGGACAAAATTGATATGGCCGACATTCCTCCTGAGATAGCACAGAGGCCGCAATTGGCCGCTGGCAGCAGGGCAGCA
>CAZRMQ010000171.1:0-4830 GCA_964601185.1 uncultured Pirellulales bacterium | reverse complement strand
AGGCACCTGGAGTACTATCAGATGGAGAAAAAGTTGAAATAGAAGGCGTGCTGGCCAAGAACAAAGGATCGGTAGACTTCAAGTATATTACTCAAACTGACCGATTCATACTGTCATACCCGCGCAGGCGGGTATCCATTTGCCGTTTCGTAGCAATGGATTCCCGTTTTCGCGAGGTATGTGTTTAGCCAGATATGGTCTATACGGTCATCCGAAAGCTTCCGCTTGAGGCTGCCAATCATCGACACGGACATGATTTGGAATTTTATTATGCCTATAGAAAAGACCACACTTGTCATTTCGACCGAAGCGACGCGAAGCGTCGTGAAGTGGAGAAATCTGGCCACGGAGCCGATAAGGCAGATTTCTCGACTCCGTCCGTTCCGCCCAAAGGGGGACCGGACTCCGCTCGAAATGACATTCTGAAATTCTTTTCTACGCAATTTTATTATTGTTTTTCTGTATTCTGTATCCCATTGTGTGGCTTTGGGGATGGATTTTTCTATGGCTAAACACGAACTGCGCGGGAATGACAGACAGCGAGAAACGTTATGTCAAATAGTACTGTTACTGCATCAAACGGAGTATGTTATTGATGAATAATACTATTACCTCACCAAAAGGTTTTATGGCGGCTGGCTTACATTGTGGGATTAAAAAATCGGGTAAACCCGATTTGGGCCTACTTGTTTGTCCGACAGGAGCAAAAGCGGCGGCGGTATTTACAACCAACAAAGTCACTTCAGCGGCAGTTCAGATAAGCAAAGAGCATATAAAAAGCCCCCAAATCTATGCAGTGGTCGCCAACTCCGGCAATGCCAACGCATGCACCGGTAAGACGGGCGTGAGAAATGCACAGAAAATGTGTGCCGAGACAGCACGGTTACTCCAAATCGAAAATCGAAAATCGAAAATCGAAAATAGGAGTATCCTCGTTGCCTCCACCGGTATCATCGGCCACCAGTTGCCCATAGATAAGATTACCGTTGGTATTTCAAAGGCAGCCGAAAAACTCTCGACCTCTGCTTCGGCAGGTCTGGATTTCTCCAGGGCGATTATGACAACCGATACCAAACCAAAGCAGGCAATTAGGAAATTTGCGATTGCCGATCACCGATTGCCGATTGAAAACCTGGGATCGCAAATCGCAAATCCTGTTATTACAATAGCCGGTGCTGTAAAGGGAGCCGGCATGATTGCTCCGAATATGGCTACTACACTTTGCTTTATCACGACCGACGTAGCGATAAGGAAGCCTTTATTGTCACGAGCCTTGAAAACTGCCATCGATAATTCGCTCAACAAGTTAACTATTGACGGCCATCAAAGCACAAACGATACGGTGATAATCCTGGCCTCCGGCTTAGCAGGCAATCGCCCAATAGTTACCCAATGTCCGCGCTACAAAAAATTCACTAAGGTATTGATGGAGCTGTGCGACGATTTGGCCAAACAGATGGCCTTAGATGCCGAAGGGGCGACACGGATGTTCAAGGTGGTCATCAAAGGTGCGGCCAACAAAGCCGATGCAGCTAAAGCTGCAAGGGCTGTAGCTGATTATGATCTGCTAAAGTGCGCCATTCATGGCGGCGATCCGAACTGGGGCAGGATTATCTGCGCCGTTGGCTCGGTCGGCGTAAAATTAAATCCGAACAAGCTCTCCTGCAGGCTCGGCAATATAACCGTCTTTAAAAACGGAACACCTAAGAAATTCGATGTAAAAAAGGCCAGCAAGATTATTTCACAAACCGAGCATACAATAACAGTGGATTTAGGTTCAGGAAAACATAGCGATTTCTGCTATGGATGCGATTTAAGTGCGGAATACGTCCGAATCAACGCAGAATATCATACTTAGAGACATCAACCGGAAACGAAATTAATCGGCCCGGTACTTGCAAATCTGTTGGTTTTTTGCTTTCTGCAACAAAAGACTTGAAAATCGTCTGCATTTAGTTAAACTGCTTTGACTTTTAATACGTCTGGTTAGAACAATTTTAGAGTTGAAATTGAAAGGAGCAAAATCGTGAAGATGCTAAGCAGAATCACAGCATTTCTGCTGCCTGCTTTTGTCTTTAGCACAACTGCACTGGCGGCAGGCGAGGAAGTCTCAACTGAAATGGCGGGCACACCGATAAGCTGGTGGCTGGCTCCCGTTGCGGCACTGCTCGCTCTTGTGTTTGCGTATTATTTCTACAAGAAATTGATGACTGCACCTGCGGGCACAGAAAAAATGATTGAAATCGCACGCTATGTCCGCGAGGGTGCCTACGCATACCTGTTCCGTCAGTACAGTGTTGTATCTGTGGTTTTTCTTATTCTACTCGCGATTTTCGCTTTTTGCGCATACAAGGGCGTTCAGAATCCCTTCGTGCCGGTAGCGTTTCTGACAGGCGGATTCTTTAGCGGCTTATGTGGTTTTCTTGGCATGAAGACCGCTACCAATGCTTCCTCCAGAACCGCACAAGGCGCCAGTGAATCCCTCAACCGCGGCCTGCAGGTGGCCTTTCGTTCGGGGGCCGTCATGGGCTTAGTGGTTGTCGGCTTCGGCTTGTTTGACATCTCGATGTGGTATCTGGTTCTCGACAAGCTCGTCTACACAGCCGAGCACATGAAGAACGGCTTGAACTTCTTGGGCCTTACCTTAGTGCACCCTGGTATGAACACCGAATATAAACTCGTGGAAATAACCACTACGATGATTACGTTCGGTATGGGTGCTTCAACGCAGGCACTCTTTGCCCGTGTAGGCGGCGGAATATTCACTAAGGCTGCTGATGTCGGTGCGGACCTTGTCGGTAAGGTCGAAGCCGGCATACCGGAAGACGACCCCAGAAACCCGGCTACGATTGCCGATAACGTCGGCGATAATGTTGGTGACGTTGCCGGCATGGGTGCCGACCTTTATGAAAGCTACTGCGGCTCAATTCTTGCAACGGCTGCTCTTGGAGCAGCTTTGCCGCTATCGGCTGTAGCAGAAAGTGGAATGGATCCATTAAAGGCGGTTTTGGCTCCCATGGTAGTTGCGGGTATGGGTATCATCCTGTCGATTCTGGGTGTCTTTATGGTGCGCTGCAAAGAGGACGCCAGCCAGAAGAACCTGCTTAGAGCATTACTATTCGGTACGCTGGGTAGTTCCGTACTGATTTTAGTTGCCTTGGCTTTCATGGCAAGGACCGATTGGATTAGCTGGGGCATTTTCGGGTCGGTTGCTTCGGGGTTGGCAGCAGGCGTATTGATAGGCCAATTTACCGAATACTATACCTCTGATAATTATAAACCTACACGCTCAATAGCTGAGCAGACAAAGACAGGACCGGCAACTACAATCATAGAGGGTTTTGCAAACGGCATGTATTCGTCCGGTCTGCCGGTAATCACAATCGTCATCGGCATTTTGTGTGCGTATGCCTTTGCCGGTGGTTTTAGAGATGTGTCAATGGGGCTTTATGGCATAGGATTTGCCGCGGTTGGCATGCTCTCGACTCTGGGTATAACCCTGGCGACTGATGCGTACGGACCAATCGCTGATAATGCAGGCGGCAACGCTGAGATGAGTGGACTGGGGCCAGAGGTCAGAAAAAGAACCGATGCGCTTGATTCGCTCGGTAATACTACTGCAGCGACGGGCAAAGGCTTTGCGATAGGATCGGCGGCGTTGACAGCTATGGCGCTATTGGCGGCGTACATCGAGGAAATCAGAATCTGGATTAGCAGACTGGCAAATGAAAGTGCTGATGGATTGTTTCACGTCGGCAGTGTGGTATTTTCAGGCAAAGAAGGTGTTATTGATGTGATCAATGTCAAAACCGCCACAATGATGAATTTTATCGATGCCTTCGGTCTGACTATTATGAATCCGAAACTGCTCTGCGGCCTGTTTATCGGGGCGATGATGGCTTTTGTATTCTGTGCTATGACCATGAAGGCTGTCGGAAGGGCTGCAGGAGCTATGGTTGAGGAGGTTCGGCGTCAATTTAAGAAATTCCCCGGTATCATGGAAGGCAAGGACAAACCCGATTATGCCCGTTGTGTTTCCATTTCGACCCGTGGCGCTCAGAAAGAGATGATTTTGCCGTCACTGCTGGCCATTATTATGCCGGTTGCGACGGGGTTGGTTTTGGGTGTCGCAGGTGTGATGGGACTGTTAGCAGGTGGGCTTAGTTGTGGTTTTGTCCTGGCGATTACCCTGAATAATGCCGGCGGGTCCTGGGACAACGCCAAAAAGTATATTGAGAAAGGAAATCTTGGCGGCAAAGGCTCACCCGCACATAAGGCGGCTGTCGTTGGTGATACTGTTGGCGACCCCTTCAAGGATACATCCGGGCCGAGTCTTAACATCCTTATCAAGCTGATGAGTATGGTTAGCGTCGTCTTTTCCGGCGTTGTGGTTAAGTTTGCTCCTGTTATCAGTGGTTGGCTTGGTTTGGGTAGTCAATAAGAGAGAGTGTCTCGATGCTCAATGCTTTACGCAGTATACCTTTCGGCAGATACTCGATAATGTCCGCCTTGGCGGATTGACATTATTGTTGAATGTTTGTAATTTAGCGGGGTGGTCTAATCGGCCATCCCGTCTTTTTATTGGAATAATGAGGACATAATTTGACAAAGAAGAAAAAAACAGAGGAAACCTCCGTTGGAAAACCTGCAAGTACTTGTTCTGCCGAAGTGGGCCGTAGCGAGAAAGGCCGAAGGCGAAAAAAGAAAGTTTCTGCTGATGCGGGGACGTTCGCTGTAGCTGCCGCCAGGATAGCGGATGAACGGCATTGCGATAGCATTGTTATCCTTGACCTGCGGGGTTTGTCGCCGGCTGCCGATTATTTTGTGATC
>CAZRMQ010000170.1:0-4847 GCA_964601185.1 uncultured Pirellulales bacterium | reverse complement strand
TGAAATTAACCATTACGCCAACTTGACAACAGGCACGCTTTCAGAGATGACAACTCCTCAAATTATTTGAGACAAAACACTATTTTGCAAAGAGATTCTAAACAATAAAGTCTTATAGTTCAATACAAAAAGCAATATCGTCAAGCTTATATAAAACCACAAACTGACTTCATAAGATGCGTATTTTTCAAATTTTGATCCAGTTTTTCTTCTTATTATCGTTAGAGTTATTAACAACGAGGAACTTGTCGTGAGAGGTAAATAACAGTACGCCGCTCATTGCTCTAAGGCGAGGATCATATGAGTAATACGAGAAAGGGCTTGATGTTTGGATTTGTTGGAAACAGCCTTCTACGATATTCCTAAGAGATGGCAAACCTGCTTCTGCTACCCGGCATACGAGATAGTCGGCGTCTTTCTTTTCCGCTCCCTCACGGTCGCGGCTCTGTTTTATCCACCGGTAATGAGGCTTTTAAAATCCGTTCAATCTGTGAAATCTGTGGTTAAAAAGCTGTTTCTCTGGTTTCTGGCTGGCCTAATTGTTCACCTTCTAATCGTGCGACGATGGCTGCTCCGCAAGAATCGCCCCAGACGTTCACGGCTGTCCGCAGCATGTCCAGCAGCCTGTCAACAGCTAAAATCATCCCAATTCCCTCCAACGGTAGATTCACCGCCCTTAGAACAATGACCATCGTTACAAGACCCGCTCCCGGAATCGCAGCAGCCCCTATCGATGCAAGCGTGGCTGTAGCCATAATGACTAATTGCTGACCAACGGTTAATGTTATGCCATAAGCCTGGGCGATGAACATAGCCGCCACAGCCTCGTATAAAGCGGTGCCGTCCATATTCATCGTCGCACCTAACGGCAGCACAAAACTTGTCACCTTATTGGATACGCCGGTGTTTTCCTGCAGGCAGTCCATCGTAATCGGCAGCGTAGCAGCACTACTGGCTGTGCTGAAAGCTGTCGCCACCGCGCTAAATACATCTTTTATCAATTTAATGGGTGAGTATTTACCGAAAATACCAACCAAGATCGGCAGAGTCACAAGTCCATGGATACTCAAGCCCAGAATAACCGTTGCCATATACACTGCCAAAGGCCTGACCACCGACAATCCCATTGTGCCGATAGTATGGGCCATCAACGCAAACACTCCAAAAGGCGCCAGGTGCATAATCCAGCCGGTTATCTTCATCATAACCGCATTAAAGCTCTCGAATAGAGAAACCAATAGCTTGCCTTTTTCGCCGACACTGCTGATGGCAACGCCGAGGAGCAGAGAAAAAAATATGATCGATAATACCTTGTCCGCTGCCATAGCTTCGAGCAGATTTTCCGGAATAATATCCTCGATAATTGAAACGACCGAGACCGTCTCCTGAAAATCCGCAGCCGATTCGGCTTCCAGCTCTACGCGGGTGCCTGGCTTCATTAAATTGACTAATACCAGACCCACACTCACAGCTAATATTGTGGTGACCAAATAATATATAAATGTCTTCAGGCCAAGTCTGCCTAATCTGCGAATGTCACCAATACTGACGATGCCAGTTACCATCGAGGCAAGGATCAAAGGTATAATAATCATCCTTAAGAGACGGATGAACATATCCCCAATGATTTTAAGGTGGGAAGTTTTCTCCCCCAATATTAAGCCGGTCAGCACCCCCAAAACAATTGCAGCAAGAATTTGTGTATGAACCTTCAGTTTCAAGCGCAACTACCTCAGTTTAATTACCCGGCCCGGCATTTTACAATTTCAAATGCCCCAATCCCCCTTAATTAGTGGAATCTGTGGTCGAGAGCTGTTCTTTAAGCTTTTCAGCGTTCTGGATTAGCTCTTCCGTTGTTGGCTGTTTTTGCAGAGCAAGCTCAAATGCCCATTCGTATGAATCGATGATTCTACCAGGGTAGATTATTTGAGCAAAAAAATCGAACGGAAACCTATCATACCAAGGCCCTTTGAGCTTGCGGTGGGTGTCCAAAGTTTCATAACCTTCCTTGCTTATCCTGACCCAATAATCGCCGTACCATTCAAACGAAGTCGTGACCGGCGAGACGCCTATTTCCTCATCGTTCAGCACTATGAGTGCTCCCTGAGGTTTCGTGTTGATTGTTAGCCTGCGTTCCACACAGCCGGCAAGTAGAAGGCTTGCAAACAGAGTCAAAATTAACAGCATGTATGAATTGTTTATTCTCATATTTTGTTCCCTCAAACTATTCATATTGATTAAACTGCCATATTATAGAGAAACAAGTGGAATATAGAAATCCAAAATTTGCCCAAAAGTCGTTTTTAGGCGCTTCAAAATCATTGACAGTGATACATCAGGCGATTAAGTTATCGTTGAATTTGGATTATTATCTTTTTATGGTGCTTTATTTATGAAAATTCTTTTAAGTTGGTTAAATGATTATATAGAAACCGGGGTTCCCGCAGAGCAAATCGCAGAAATTCTGAGCGATTTAGGACTTACCTGTGAAGGGATTGACTATCTCGGTGATGATGCAGTAATTGATGTTGAAGTAACCAGTAACCGTGGCGATTGCTTAAGTTATATCGGAATCGCCCGCGAATTAGCTGCTGCGACCGGCAAAGAATTAAAGATACCAGTCTCTGAGATGGACGAATCGAGCAAAGATGTAGCGGAATTTGCTTCTGTTGAGATTCTTGAGCCGGATTTGTGCAGCCGATATACCGCTCGCATTATCGAAAATGTCAAGGTTGGTCCCTCGCCGGTTTGGCTCCAAAAGCGGCTCAAAGCCGTCGGATTGCGTAGTGTAAACAACGTGGTCGATGCAACTAACTATGCAATGATGGAGACCGGCCAGCCACCGCACGCCTTTGATTATGATAAAATCGCTAATGGCAAAATAATCGTCAGAAAAGCAATTGCCGGCGAACGTATTGTCAGTATTGATGGCACTACGTGTGAACTGGATACCAATATGCTGATTATTTCTGACCCACGAGGGCCTGTAGCTATAGCCGGGGTTATGGGCGGCCTGGATACAGAAGTCAGTGAAGCTACTAAAACTATTCTTCTGGAAGATGCATATTTTGACCCGGTGAGTGTGCGCAGGACCTCCCGCAAACTTGCTTTGCCCTCAGAGGCAGCTTTTCGATTTGAACGAACCGTGGATATCGAGATGGTGGACTGGGCTTCAAAACGTACTGCACAATTGATCGCACAAATATCTGGAGGTAAAGTGGTCAGAGGTGTAGTTGATATTTATCCTAAAAAGCCGAAGCCTAAAGAAGTAACATTACGTCTTTTGCGCTTGGGCAGGCTGCTTGGTATTGAAATACCTTCAGAAGAGGTGGTGAGAATCCTCTCGGCTTTGAGCTTCAAACCGAAAATTAAAGGTGATTTGATAATTTGTTCGGTGCCTTCATGGCGTAGTGACATTTATCGTGAGATTGACTTGATTGAAGAGGTCATTCGCGTTTATGGCTATAATAAAATCCCGACAGAGCGTAAAATTGAAATTGAGGCGTTACCATTAGATTCCCGTCAGAAGTTTACTCAGTCGCTGGGAACATACCTGAACGGCTGCGGCTTTTACGAGACGATTACTGTAGGTTTTGTTGACAATTCAGTTGCCGAGCTTTTAACAGGCCGGGGCGACAAGCAGCATTTGAGCGTAAAGGATGAAACCAGAAAAAGCGCGAATCTGCTTCGACAAACCCTGTTAGGTTCATTGCTGGGAGTTTTGAAAACGAACCTCAACGCAAAGAATCGGCCTTGCAGAATTTTTGAAATCGCTGATACTTTTGTACCGACCGGCCGAGAGAACACCTTACCCGTCGAACAAGCCAAATTAGCTCTGGTCTGTGATAGTGACTTCAGGGAGCTGCGGGGTGTGATTGAAGGCCTGATAAAAAGCATAGCAAGAAACGTTGAAGTTGAATTTAAGCCTTCGGATTTGGTCTGGGCGGAAGTGGGTGCAGAAATTGTAGTAAACAGCAGCCTGATTGGTTTTACAGGAATTTTTTCACAAACGGTCAGAAAAGGATTCGATTTCAAAGACCTTATTCCTTGTGGTGCGGAATTGGATTTTGAGCAGCTTATGAATCTGCAAAGCGGCCCCGTAAAATTAAAACCGATTCCGAGATTTCCAGCTATAGAGCGTGACATTTCGATTGTCGTAGATGAGCAAATTCGCTGGGCTGACATTATTGAAGCGGTTAGGAACAAAGCTCCCGCTGAGCTGGAGGATATCCAGTTTGTTGGTATATACCGCGGCAAAGGTATCCCATCAGGAAGAAAAAGTGTCACGCTTTCGCTGCGGTTCAGAGATCAGGACGGTACACTAACTCACGAAGCCGTTGACTGCTTTCAGGCTGACATTGTTCAGAGCTTGTACGACTCAATTTCAGGTGAGCTGCGAACCGTTTAATTTGTGTAGCAGCGAGAACCGTTGAGTTTTAATACAGCTAAAATACAAGCGGTAACAAAATAATATCCCACTTTTTCATTTAAAGCGGTATAGTTCCTGCGCTTAATTATTCGCATATATTATCGGTATTTTCCTTGACTTTTGGTTTGAGATTTTGTATAAAATCATAGGATGTATTGCGGGCTAACCCCTGCGGTGTACGTAAAGAAAGTTGTACGTTTGAAAGAACCGATACCCTTACTAAGGGAAATCAGGCCTTGACGGATCGGAAACGCCTACTCGATAGGACTTTCGGACGCGAGCAACGATTGCCCACCTGGATGTAATGGGTTCTTTTCAAAATCCTTTCTTTACGGCATTCGTGGAGTAAGGCTTGGCAATTTAAAAAAAGGCCTGTCTAAGCAAAAGCAGGCCTTTTTTATGCGCTTAGTTTATTAGT
>CAZRMQ010000169.1:0-4875 GCA_964601185.1 uncultured Pirellulales bacterium | reverse complement strand
TCCTGAGGATGAGCAGTGACATTTCTCAGACTCAATTCTTTCCTCGTGATTTTGAATAGTAGCAGGAAAGAGCTAAAGTGCGCAAGAACCAGATAGGCAATATGAAGAACAAATCTGAAAAGGTAGCGGCTGATGGATTCGACAAGCTCACCACATGTTTGGCTAAGGTCGTGCGCGGCGACGTTTTTGCTGGTATATTGCACAGAGTTGCCTACAGCACCGATGCGAGCATTTACAGGATACTTCCTGAATGTATCATTGCACCGCGTGACGTAGGCGACATAGTTGCTGTCGTAAAATATGCTGCTGCGGGAGCTTTGCGGGATTGAGGTTATTGAGCTAAAGGCCGGCTGTTGCGGCTTAGCCGGCACATTCGGCATGCAGAAGAAAAATTACGAGCTTTCCGAGCAGATAGCAGCGGGATTAAAAGAAGCACTTGAAAAATCGCCTATCAAAAATGTTTTGACTGAATGCGCCGCATGCAAGATGCAAATAGAGCATATAAACGATTGCATCGTGAAGCATCCAATTAAAGTTTTAGCTCAGTGTTACCATCCTGCTGTGCAATAAGCCTGCCAATTACCACGTAAATCTTTTAAATTGACGTCTTGAAAAAAAACCTTTACATTAACAGACAAGAGCAGGCGGACGTAAAACTTATAGATACCTGACAATCGTTAAGAGCCATGGTTGTGTCTGCACGATAAAAAAATATTAAAGAAAATCGTGAGAAAAGTTGGGAGCTTCTTATGATGAAAGAGACAGTCTGTGTTTCCCATCTTATACAGACTGTATAATCATTGTTAGAAGCCAAAAGGAAGAGAACCAAATGAGCAACTGTATTTTCTGTGGAGAGCCAGCCGGTTTTCTGAAGAGATCACACAAAGGATGCAAACAGCGCCATGAGCAGGGAAAGTCTGAAATCATTTCTTTGGTAGGTAAGGCTGGCTCACAAGGGAACGATTTAAAGCATTTGGAAACATCAATTGAGCAAGTCGCCAAGAACAGCCATATAGATAGACAAACCTTAAATGCACTGGTGGTTACGGGTTGGGAAAAAGCCGTAGATGTTGCATTTGATGATGGCATTCTCACAGAGCAAGAGGAAACATTTCTAAGCGAGTTAAAGCAACATTTTTCTCTGTCACAACAAGTGCTCGATAGAAACGGCGCATATTCAAAAGTAGTAAAGGGTGCGGTGCTTCGCGATATATTGGATGGGAAGTTGCCGGAAAGGATACAAATCGATGGAAATCTTCCATTCAATTTACAGAAAGCAGAGAAAATTGTTTGGGTATTCCAAGGTGTTAATTACTACGAAGAAAAAACAAGAACTCGTTATATGGGCGGATCTCGAGGTGTAAGTATCCGTATTGCGAAAGGGCTGTATTACAGAACCGGAGCATTCAAAGGAAAGCGTATACAAACATCGGAAATAATACACGCAGATACTGGGTTATTGGGAGTAACAAACAAATACATATATTTTGCTGGTCCATTAAAACGTTTCAGAATAGCGTACAACAAAATAGTTTCATTTGAACCATTTTCAGACGGAATCGGTGTTCAAAGGGATGCGGTTTCTGCAAGGCCTCAATCTTTTGTAACGGGAGATGGGTGGTTTACATATAATCTCATTACAAATTTGGCGCAGATGTAATGGCTTCTAACAATCGCGTTAACTCGGACACCCAACTCCACTGCGCTCCGTTGGACGACGGTTACGCGAAGCGTTAGGGATCAAGCAAAAGGAGAAAACATGAAGAAATATACTTACGTATTGGTCGCATTGGCGATGACTCTGCTTATGAGTTGCTCTAGAGAAAAACCCGAAAATAAGGGGAAGGCTCACGAGCGAGCCAAGCCACAGGTAGAATCAAGGAAACCTGCTGAAACGCCTATCGCAACTGAGACCCAGATTGTGTGTGATAAGTTCGAGTTGGTCACCAAGGTTACGGGTTCCACACTCGATCTTTCGGTAGATACCGATTTGTCTGACAATACGGTTGTTATGGTTAGCGTATCAAGGTCCTATTTGCACAAGGGTAACTCTGCCACATACTCCGAGAATTATTTCTCAGAAAGTAGCACTATCGGAAAATGGAAGTCAGAACACAGAATCTCCATTGCCGACGAAGTTTGGAAAACGGCACTCAGGGCTAGGCAAGAATTGGTGTCCAGACTCGGACCTAGTTTTGATGTCGCATCCATCAGCGATAAGATCACGGTGAGTATGGTAGTTCCTATCAACCAACCGGACGCGAAGTTCGGAGATCGGAACCAGAATCTTACTGGTAAAGCGGTAACGGTATTGGAAGAAGGTCTTCGTGTTGTCAGTGATGAAATTGAGATAGACTACCCATTGAATGCGCCACCCTTGGGGAAGTCTCCATTCCCTAATGTGGACCCACTGGGACTTGACATTGGTCAAAGCTACGTTGTTTCAAAGCAAACACCTCTAATGCCCTCTCACAGCCCTGCTGATCCTATGGCAGCTATACAACAGATGAAGTACATTCCTCAAGGGGGAGGATTTAAGGTTCTTGAAGTGTACAAGGAGAAAACGAATCCTTGGTACAAGGTGATCGCCTTTGACCAAAGAACAGAGCAAATTGGAACAGGCTGGATTAATAGCACGGCACTTTTAGGGCAACAATTAAAGGCGTACAAATAACGTACATGATCCCTAACAATGGCGTGCAGCGGACGGTGCTGTGCGTCGCCGCTGATGCCGAGCCGCTGCTTTATAGAGGCAGGGACAAAAAACATCCGGCGGAATTTATGGAGGACATCTCCGTCGGAAACGAGCGGCTGGGAGAATATATATCCGGCCTGCAGAAGATCGGTAAGAAGTATGATATAGCGATGTCTTTTTTCGGCCATGCTGGTGACGGCCTGCTGCACATTCGCCCGTTCCTGGATTTGACGGACCCGGCTGAAGTACAAAAGATGCGTAAGATTGCGGACGAGGTCTTTGAGCTTGCTTGGTCGTTGGGTGGAACCATTAGCGGCGAACATGCAGACGGGCTGGCAAGAACGGGCTTTGTAAAAAAGCAGTATGGCAACGAATATTACGACCTCCTTGGGAGGATAAAGAATATATTCGACCCAAATAGTCTAATGAATCCCGGCAAAATCATCAACGATGACCCCGATGTTATGGTAAAGAACCTCAGGGCTGAATTCAAGCTTTCACCGGTAAGACTAAAAACAGATTTGAAATTTGAAAAAGATGAGCTTGAGATTGAGCTTGAACAGTGCTATGGCTGCGGATTATGCCTTAGCAGAGACCCGGATTTGCGGATGTGTCCTGTTTTTCGGGCGATGGGCGGGGAATTGGCCAGCTCGCGTGCAAAGGCAAATATTCTTCATTTCTGGGCGACGGGGCAGTTGATGGACAAGGATTTTGAGTCGCCGGAGTTTAGAAAATTTCTTGATTTGTGCATCAATTGCAAGGCGTGCCTTTCAGAATGTCCCTCAGGCGTTGATGTTTCCAAGCTGATGAGCACCGCACGAGCGCAATACGTTAAGCGCAGAGGCTTAAGACGAGCCGAGTCACTGTTGGCTCGCAACCGCTATCTTAGTATGCTTGGCAGTATTTTTTCGCCACTTTCGAATTTAGTAATGCGCCTGCGTGTTTTTAAGTGGCTGCTCGAAAATTTCACAGGACTTTCTCGCAAAAGGCAAATGCCTTCTTTTGAACGCGGCTCATTTTTAAGGGCAGGGCGAAAGTACTTAGCTTCTTGCAAGCCGATAGAACAACCCATCGATAAAGTAGCGTATTTTGTGGATACATACGCAAACTATAACGACCACGAATTGGGTTTTGCTGCTATTGATATCCTGCGGCACAATTGTTTAGAGGTGATTTTGCCAAAGCAAAGGCCCGCTCCACTGCCGGCTATTGTTTATGGCGATGCGAAAAGAGCCAAGAAGGATTTATCGTACAATGTCAAACATTTGGCTAAGGCGATTCGTGACGGCTACAAGGTTGTTTGTTCTGAGCCGAGCGCTGCTTTGTGCCTGAGGGATGAGCTTCGCCATTTTGTGACAGGTGAGGATGCGAAACTTGTCTCGGAGAATACGTTTGAGTTAATGAATTATCTGTATGGCCTGCACAAGGCCGGTTCGTTAAAAACACCTATCTCGTCGTGCGTCGTGCGTAATGTGTCGTGCGCAGAACGCAATACGCAATACGCAATACGCAATACACAGTATGTTTATCATTTGCCGTGTCATTTATCTGCGGTGGGTGATAAACAAGCGAGTGTGAAGCTGCTGCGGGAGCTTTGCGGAATTGATGTTGTTGAGCTTAAGGCTGGCTGTTGCGGCTTAGCCGGCACATTCGGCATGCAGAAAAAAAATTACGAGCTTTCCTCACAGATAGCTGCCAGATTAAAAGATGCTTTGGAAAAATCGCCTACAAAAAATGTCTTAACCGAATGCGCCGCCTGCAAAATGCAAATAGAGCACATCAGCGATTGCATCGTGAAGCATCCTATTAAGGTAATGGCTCGAGTTTGTGATATCAATTAACAAAGAGATGGTAGGGTGGGGCTTGCCCCACCATAACCTTATCGGTAGGCTATTGATCCCTGTATAAATAATGATAAACCACAAGAAGTATAGAGTAACGATGTCATTCCCATGAAAACGGGAATCCAGCTATTTTATTGGCATTTTCTGGACTCCTGCTTTCGCAGGAGTGACAAGTCGATACGATTTCCTATAACATTAGTTTTACAGGTGTCAATAAAACCCACCCTACCAAGATTTGTCTTCAAACTCAATGCCGTGTTCTTCGCACTATTCGATGGCGGTCTGTTTTTATTAGGTTATCGCGGCTGAAATCTCCGACATAAATTGCTGCCAAAT
>CAZRMQ010000168.1:0-4880 GCA_964601185.1 uncultured Pirellulales bacterium | reverse complement strand
TTAGCCTCGGCACCTGTGGCCGAGGCAACCCCCGCCACAGGTGCGGGGGCTAATCCCTCGTCCGGCTTAGTGGCGGTTGATTTCAGAGCGGGACTTACACTGCTGCCGTTTTTACCGATGAGTCCGGGAGATTTCAAGCTCATAATCGCTGGGTTTATGCGAGGTTCATTAGTACAATTCGACCGAGGCAGCATCACAAAACTACAAGCCTTTATGAAGGCATATCCGAATGAATTCACCGATTGTGAAAAGATGCTTAGTGAGCTAAAAGCTGCCGAGCAGGTGTATCGCAACTCGGTTCCCGACATTACACACAATCATATTCGTCTGCTGTACAGCCGGCAACTCTGGTCAACCATAGTTGATAGTGCAATAACCGGTTGGAAGGTAAGAAATCTTATTGATCAACAGAACGAGCAGAAGTTACGAGGAAGTAAAATATTGGCGCTATTGTTTTGCCTAATCAGCCTTATACCGCTGCTCGGAAAGTTCATACTTAAGATTTGGGGTCGACCTGACTGGCGCAGCCATTTCTTATCACTGCTTACAAGCTGGGGATATCTGAAACGAGCTGTACGAGCACGAATTGCAGAGAAAGTAATTATATGGCACAGAGCAGGGAGAGTTGACGAGCGGCGAGCACTAAGAATAACTGATGGGGTTTGGCGTTTCTTCTGCCACCTGCCTCTTTCGATTCTGCCTGCCGGGCTGCACAGGTTTCTGACCGACCGGAATTTTAGAAGAGAAAAACTTGTGTATATATTTGTTCGCCCGGTTCGGCTGTATTTTAACGCAGAGATGCGCGAACAGTGGCTGCGAGACATGATTACCGAGGGGCAAAAAAAACATATACTTGGCGATGACGACGCCAAAATCATCCTTTCACGGATCGATGAGCCTTTTATACAAAAATATCTCAAGAGCTTAGCGGTTCATGTTTGCACTTTGCCGGTGACGCAGGTAGTTTCGGTGACATTAGCTGTTATTTATGTTCTGATACATCCTGAAATGCCGAGGGCCCAGGCATGGGGTATAGGGCTTGGCATAATCGCCCTATTTCAGGTTGTACCGATTTCGCCGGGGTCGCTGACGCGAGGGCTCTACGTTTTATATCTGGTAATCCGTGAGCGGAATTTCAGGGACTATAATATTGCGGTTTTCTTAGGCTTTTTCAAATATGTCGGCTATCTGGCTTTTCCTATCCAGATGGCGTATCGCTACCCGGTATTGGCGAGATTTATGGCCAGTCACTGGGCGACAGAAGTTGTGCATATCGTGCCGGTATTTGGTGAAAGCGGAGCGCTATTGGAGCACTCCGTATTTCGCCTGTTCTATAACTGGCCCCTGACGATTCGGCGTCGAATGCAAAGGCGGGCTGAGATTCGGGCAACGATTAAGCCGCGATATTGGCACGCAGGCCTGTGCGTTATTGCGGCAGTTACAATAATGGGCCTTGCGGATTTTATTTACCTTAATAAGATTGGAGAGCTGCCGAGCTTGAAGAACATTTGGTTGCTTGTCGTAGCTTTGCCGCTGGTTTGCGGAGGAGCAGTAACATTAGGCTGCGGCGGAGCATCGGTGGGCAAACGCATAATTGCAACGGCTATTTGCGGCGTTTTAGTCGGTATTCTTTATACGGTAGTTTCAGCTATTTTGAGTCAAAACAGCGGAATTGAGGCTCATAACATTATGGCGAGGGGTGTGTGGCGGACATTTATTTTTGCCATTTTATCAACTATCGGTGCGATAGCTACAGAATTGAAACTGCCCGATCCCGATGCGAAATAAACCATATAAAGCCAAATCATATTTTGAAAAAATCCAGCAAAAAACGAATTTGCCAGATTCGAAAAAAACTGGATTTTTTTCTATTTTTTGTTATATTTACCATCTCGCTTTTACTGTTATAACCATTGAGATAAAGTCGGAGTTGTGAAACAAACAGTGTTTGACTAAGACGTTTCTTTGCAGGCTATCTTATAAAAGGTTTATTTAAGAAAAAGGGAGCTAAAAATGAAACCGCAAGTCTTGTCCTCAACGCTAATCGCGATGGTAAATCATAAGCATCTCAGAAAAATATTGGCAAAAAAAATCGATGATTACATCTACAAGAGTATTGTTGACAATGATTCAGAAGATTTAAAAGAAGTAGCAATAAAAAGATACCAATTCCTATCGGCAATGCTGCACTGCATGATTAAAAATATAGATAGAGGATGCGTCTCACCGGAAATTATAAAGGAAATCGTTAATGTCTTCGTCCAGAACAATTTGATTCGTGAAGACCAAATTTATACGCAGGCTGTTGAAAAATTCAAAGAGAAATACGGCGAGTATCCACCAACTTTTATTGTTTTCTCTCCTACACAAAAATGTAATCTGAAGTGTATCGGTTGTTACGCAAATTCAACATCTGACACATCCGCCACGGTACCTTATTGCTATGTAGATAAGGTAGTCGGCGAGGTGCACGACTGCTGGGGAGTTCGGTTCATAACTATCAGCGGCGGTGAGCCTTTCACATATAAAAGTGAAGATAAAACACTCCTGGACATCTATCGTAAATACAACGATATGTTTTTCCTTGTATATACTAACGGCACCATTATTAACGAGCAAATTGCCCAAAGCTTAGCTGATTGCGCAAATGTCACGCCGGCAATCTCGGTGGAAGGCTTCGAGGAAGAAACCGACCAGAGAAGAGGACGCGGAACATTTAAGAAAATCCTCGAAACTCTGGAACGTTTAAGAAACTTCGGTGTACCTTTCGGCATTTCCGTAACGTCTACAAGCAAAAACGTGGAGCTGCTGTTAAAAGACGAGTTCTATGACTTTTTCTTCGAGGAGCAGGGCGCCTGCTACATGTGGCAATTTCAACTTATGCCTATCGGTAGAGGCAAAGACGAGATGGATTTAATGGTCCGTCCTGAACAGCGGCTCAGCTTATACAGAAAGTGGGAAAAACTGCTCAGAGAAAAGAGATATTGTCTGGCTGATTTCTGGAACAGCGGTGTGCTGTCCAGAGGTTGCATTGCCTACGGAAGAAGCGGCGGTTATGCCTACATCGATTGGCACGGCAACGTAACACCCTGTGCATTTATTCCATATTACGTTGACAATATCTATGATTTGTATAACAATGGAGGAACCTTGACGGATGCACTGTTCTCCGACTTTATGAAAAATGGACGAAAATGGCAGAGAGAATATGGTCTCGACAACTGGAAAAAACCGGAAAACTGGCTGATGCCCTGCTCGATAAGAGACCATTATGAAATTTTTAGAAATTCGGTTCTACCGAAAAACGCAAAGCCAGAGGATGAGAAAGCCAAAGAAGCCCTTGAATCCACTGAATACCTCGAAGTGATGAAAAACTATGACCAAAAGCTAAAGAGTCTAACTAAAAGAATCTGGGAAATCGAATATCTGAATAAGGACGCGACCTCAAGTAAAATCAAATATCAAAATGTAAATATCAACATACGAAATTAAGGAAATCGGAGCAGTACGCCTTACGGCGTTTAGGGACAATTCCATTCCCGACCCTTCGACTTGGGTTCCCGCAAAGCGGGGTCCCTCGCTCAGGGCAGGTTTAATTGTGATTGACTTTTCAGTTTTTCCCCGCCGAAGCCTCCTACGGCGGATGCTACTCTGCGAAGTAGCTACTTAGCACGAGGGATTACGAAGACTGGAAGCTTGCTACGTAGCACGAGTTTTTGAAAGGCCTTACTATAATGACTATAAGTAGTTACCGTTCTTTTTGCGACGATTTCTATCTGGAGATGCACATAAACACCAGATTAGATTTGCCGACCAGCCGGGATACCATCCTGACCTTTTTTGAGCGAATACAAAAGCAATATCCTTTTATGAGCCATTTTTATCGCTGTGAAAATAACACCTATTGTCTCGAAGAGGTTCACAATATCGGCCAAGAGCGATGGATCACTCTCGAAACGAGCCGGGTTAGTTCCGGAGTTATTAATCCCGCAAACTTTCAAGAGGCCTTCTGCCAGGATAAATTGGTGCTCGAGCTTGTTCCTTATATGCTCGGCATAAGTCATCTTGACGTGGCCTCACTGGATGTAACTTTTGCTATGGATTTTGATTATACAGGCAATCATGATGAGGTTATCGCTGAGGCATTGTTAGGCTCAAGCGCCTTTAACTGTCTTTCAGACTTGCCTTCCGCCAGGTGTATTGCTTTTTCTCCCTCTATGGTGGTATCGCTATCCGAGGATGAATGTACACAGGCCAGAATCAGTATAGAGTCAAAAACCACCTCCGATCTGAATATAGACTATGAGTATAGAGGTAAAAGGCAAAGCTCGAATGATGCTATAAGTCTGTTTTTTACAGTCCGGCAGTATCCACAGCCCGGCTTGAGGTTTGATATGCTAAAATCTTTTGAGCATCAATGCCGCTTAGCTGAAGAGCTGATGGCCGAAAAAATAGGACCTAACTTCGTTCTGCCTTTAAACGAGACTATCGCACAGAAACGTTTATCCTTCGGCCCGGCTCAGGACGGGCTATAGATTCTGGAAAGCCCCCGTAAGGGAGCCTGTGGATAAAATGGCTATCGAAGCACCATACAGCAAATACTGCAAAACCAACTTTAAAATCGCTATTGTTGTCTGCATTGGAGGTGCAATTATTTTCGCCTATGATGGCTATCTTAGCAAATATGAATGGTCGCTTCGCCACAGTTTTTATGAAGAGCACATAAAAAACAGTAAGGCTGATAGCACTTTGGTGTTCAATCAAAAGGCGCCTTTTGTCCTTGGGCCACTTGCTGTGATTCTGATAGCCTGGTTCCTGGTGCGCAGAAGAGAAAAACTCATAGCTGATGAACTTGGATTGTCGATTTACGATTGCAGATT
>CAZRMQ010000167.1:0-4925 GCA_964601185.1 uncultured Pirellulales bacterium | reverse complement strand
CTGCTCTTTTATCAACATTCCAAGCTGGCCGGTCGAATAAACATTTTCACAAATATCCAAAGGCTGATTAACATCAACTACTTGTGCCCCGTATTTTTTTACGTTTTCTTTAAATTTTTTGGGAAATGATTCCGGTAAATAAACAGAAACGCTCGGATTTTTTTCAAGGAAACTGTTCAATCCGCCTGTATGGTCACCATGAATGTGAGAGAGAACCACCACATCTATGCCGTTAGGCTCTATCGCTAATTTGTTCATATTACTGAGCAGTAGCGAGCCGTTTCCACCTGTATCGAAGAGAATTGTTTTTTCGGTGCCGGTTATAAGTGCTGAAAATCCCCAAGCAGTTCCCAATCCCTCCATGTATGGGTTATTATCGAAAACCACTTTAATGGTAAGGTCGTTAACGCCGGGCGTCGAAATTGCTTCGGTACCTTGGTTCATAATCTGTTCCTTTGCAGACTCCTGAGAATGTAGACAAACAGCACTTGACCATACGATAGCAATCGTTGTTAACAGCAAAGCATTTGTAGCTGATATTCTCTGCATCCGTTTCACCTTGGTAATTTACTGTTCTAAGCCATAGGAACAATCAAGTCTCAAGTTGTTTTTTTGATCTCTATGCTACAAACGGATAGTAGATACTATTATATATGACGCAAAAACATTTTTTCAATGGATTAGTATTATTATTACACATTATATCTTCTTGGTATAATATTACAGCGGTTTAAGAGCATAGTTACCCATGTTTATTAGTCTTGCATTTTTTACACAGCGTAAAGCGCACAAATGGTAACTTAGGATTTAATGTGGCTCAACTAAAGAAACAACTTGGATTGCTTGACGTATTTTCTGTGGCGTCCGGCGCGATGATAAGCTCGGGTCTGTTTGTCTTGCCCTACATCGCTTTCGCAAAAGCAGGACCCGCGGTGGTTCTGTCTTATCTTTTTGCATCATTTCTGATACTGCCCAGCGTGTTCAGCAAAGCCGAACTGGCGACGGCGATGCCGCGAGCTGGAGGAACATATTTCTATGTCGAACGCAGTTTAGGCTCGTTTTGTGGAGTTTTTACAGGTTTTGCAAATTGGTTTGGTTTGGCGCTGAAAAGCGCCTTTGCTGTCGTTGGTATGGCGGTTCTTATCGAGGTATTGGTGCACAGCCTTTTTGGAATGAAAATGACCGAGGCGCATCTGAAGCAGATTTCCGTGCTCTGCTGCATAGGATTTACCGTCCTTAATATTGTAAGTGTAAAGCACACAAGCAGATTTCAGGTTTTGCTCGTGGTTGCCTTGCTCTGCATACTTGCCGTTTTTGTATTTTTGGGAGCCGGAGCAGCCCAGGCTACCAGATATGCAGGCTTTCTTGATAAGGGTTGGCCGGCTGTGTTTGCTACTGCAGGACTTGTATTTATCAGCTATGGCGGCTTGACTAAGGTTACCAGCGTCGCGGAAGAAATTAAGGATGCCAGACGAAATCTTCCGCTGGGAATGCTGCTGGCCTGGTTCACGGTCAGTGTGCTATACGTAGCTGTAATTGTAATTACTGTAGGTGTCGTCGACGGCCGAGAGCTTGTTGGAAGTCTCACGCCTATCTCGCTTGCGGCATCTAAATTTATGCCGACGGTGGGCTTTCCGCTGCTGGGTATCGCTGCGATAGCCGCCTTTGTAACCACGGCAAATGGCGGCATACTCGCTGCATCACGCTACCCTATGGCTATGAGCAGGGACCGATTGCTGCCACCGCTTCTGGCTCAGGTAAACCAGCGATTCAAAACACCTCATATGAGCATACTTCTGACCGGCGGATTTGTGATTGTGGCAATTGTCTTTCTCGACATTGAGCAATTAGTAAAAACCGCTTCGACCCTGATGATAATCCTTTTTATTCTTGTCAACGCCAGCGTAATTATTATGCGGGAGAGCAAGATACAGAGCTATCGCCCGAGCTTCAAATCACCGTTGTATCCTTACATTCATATAGCGGCAATACTCGCTTATAGCACTTTGATAATAGATATGGGCAAAATCCCTCTATTGATTACCGCTGCATTTGTTGGTTTGAGCACAGCATGGTTTGGCTTGTATGTTGCTCGCCGGGTCAGCAGGGCTTCCGCCGTTATGCACGTGGTCGAACGCGTTACCGACCGAGAGTTGAAAACCGTTACACTTGAGAATGAGCTTCGAGATATTTTGTTTGAACGTGACGAAATAATTGCAGATAGATTCGATCAGCTTATACGACAGTGTCAAATCCTGGATGTCCAAGGCAAAGTATCGGCGGAGAAAATCTTTCGAGAAGTTTCTGCCATCCTTACCAAGAGATTGCAAACAGACGAATACATACTTTTTGAAAAATTTCTTCACCGCGAAGCAGAGGGCAGCACGGTGGTCCAGCCCGGCATCGCCATACCGCACATTATTGTAGATGGCGAAAACAAGTTTGATATTTTAATTATCCGTGCCCGTGACGGTATTGACTTTCCACATGCTAAAGACCCTGTGAAGATAATGTTCATCCTGGCAGGCAGCAGAGACGAGAGGAATTACCATTTAAGAGCCTTAATGGCTATAGCTCAAATTGCCCAGGAAAAGCAGTTTGAGCAACGATGGCTCGCCGCTCGAGGCATCGAAGAGATAAGGAATCTGATTCTTCTATCCAAGCGAACAAGAGATGCAGGTAATTAAAAGTCGTTTAAACACGTATATGGCAGAGTACCGCCAAAGCCCAGAGCAAATCCTTCCTGGACACGACCTTTGGCTCGTACCGTTCGTTGATAGGTATTAGGTGCACTTCGTTCTCTGTTGTTCTTATAAGCTTGCAGGTGACGCCTATTTGATTTATGACCCGTGCTATCGCAATCTGTCCCTGGGCGGCAGGTACAGAAGGACTTAATATCACGATGTCACCGTCATTTATTCTCGGAGACATACTGTCGCCGTCTATCTGCAAAGCAAAGCTGTCGGGAAACAGTTTATGAATCTCCTCACACTGTACAAATTCCACTATCTGTTCCTGCTCCGGCCCACTGAGCTTAATAAGATTAACCTGCTTTTCTTTGAGACCCTCAACCAAAGGACGAGCCTGAAAATCGATCGAGACAGTACCATTGGCTGAACCAATAATAGTTTTGCCGACATGCTTTGTTACTAATTCATCCAATTCTGTAATAGCCTGCTTGGGCTCCGGCAGAAGTGTTTGGTCCCAGAAATGAACAATCCCTGCCGCTGTTCTGCCGAGCACTGGAATCCAGCCGGGACGCTCCGGTTTTGCTCGTGCTGCATCGGAATAAAACCGGCTTTCAATTCCCTTTTTCTCACATAATAGCTCGATAAAAGCTCGTATTGCGTCGGTCATCTCCGGATTGCTTATAAAAAGGTCATTTAACTTCCGCAGAAGCTCTAAATTTTCCCCAAACGCGAAATTTTTTCCGGTGCTTTGGCCTGTCAACAGCCATTGCAAATCCGCCCCTGTAATCTCACACATCTTAAGCAGAATCTCAATGGGCGGAACTCTGTTATCCTCATAGTAGCTGTAAGTAGAAGCACTTATGCCCAAAGCACGGGCAAATTTGCTTTTGCCTCTTTCGCCCGCATATTGCTTACGCAAAAGCCTAACGCGCCCTATTGTCGCTTTTACGTTAAAATATTGCAATATTCTTACCTATATGCGAAATATATATTTAATATCTGTCGCAAATACGTTAATGTTTACCAAGGACTTTTATATATTAGTGTGAATTGTAGATACCTATATAGAGTTTTGTCAATAAAGAAAGGACAAAAAGTGGCAAAAACAAAAAGAACCCGGGTAGGAAAAAAGATTTCACTAAAGAAGGCTTGTCAGAGCCGCTCAAAACCAGCCGAATATGTCAGAAATCTCTTGGAATTGCATAAATTGCAAGGAATCCTGCTGAATCGGCTCGATAAAGAAGTTTAGAATAATCACATTGTATTAAGACCAGGACGTATTTCTGCGAAATTAGGTGTGCCAAAGAATCAGCTTTCAATATACTTAATTACTTTCAAAGCAATGTCTTACTAACCAGCTACTGAAAGCTGCGGCAGGTATTATAACTATACCATCATAGTATTAAATGCTTTTCGGCTATCCATTTCACAACCAGCTTGCTCGCCGGGTTTGAAAGGTAAGGGATCAGCAAATTGAATTGCAACGCGACGCGAGAGCCTGTTTACGTCTTCGATTCGACAAATATTACCTGAGCGAATGAAATCTGACATGTCAAAAGAGCCATCCGGCTCGTAGCGGGGAACGCTAAAACGAGCAGTTATATGCTGACCGGGATACCTACAACCGCCATCGACATAGCAGGTAAACGCCGCTCCTTTGCTGGATACATCAACCATCTGGCCCTGTGTAAGCTCTCCCTCAAAGTTCTCAGCGAACCAGATAGGCCAATGATAACGAAGTCTTTGCTCGGTTCTCCGCTCTTTATTTGCTTCCATCTTTAACACCTCAGCACCCAAATTCTCTCCTCTTGTCACGATAGTTTTAAATCGACAAAATCCGAGGCCGACTTTACGAAGCGCTGCACAAAAAATGATTTTCTTTAGACTAAAACAACTGATCTGGTTGTATTATAGGTGACAAACGTTTGTCCCAAGTTAATACCGTGCGGAATATAGATGATAGAAGATAAGCTGCTTATCTGGAAATTTAAGCGAGGCAGTAGTAACGCACTCTGCCGCATTTATGAAAAGTATAAAGATAATCTGCTCAGATTAGCATCGGCTCTGTTGAACGATTCGGCTGCCGCCGAGGACATTGTACACGACTCTTTTATATCTTTTGCACAATCTTCGCAGCGTCTAAAGACAGGCGGCAATCTGAAAAGCTATCTTGCAGCCTCTGTCGCCAATCGTGCACGTAACTGGAACCGAGCAAAAAAGCGTCAGGAAACAACC
>CAZRMQ010000166.1:0-4939 GCA_964601185.1 uncultured Pirellulales bacterium | reverse complement strand
ACTGACACTCATACAAGCGTGGATTTGTCTAAGCGTATTGCCGCCGGCTCCTCGGAGGTAGCGGGTCATAGTGTTACCGTAGCTGTTTGTCCGCCTTTTACTTACTTGCAGTCTGTGACTAAGGCCCTTAGCGCATCGCACATTGCGGTCGGTGCACAGGATGTTTATTTTGAATCTAATGGCGCTTTTACCGGCGAGATAAGTACATCAATGCTGAAGGATATCGGCTGCACATACGTTTTATGCGGCCATTCGGAACGCCGACATGTTATAGGTGAGACCGATGAGCTGATAAATAAGAAAGCTGCCGCTGCTATTGCGGGTGGACTTTTGCCGATACTATGTGTGGGTGAGCTGCTCGCCGAGCGGGATGCCGGGCAAACAGAACAAATAGTAAGTCGACAGCTAAAAAAAGGCCTGTCCGGATTAAGTGCCGAAAAGATCTCCGCGGTAACCATAGCCTATGAGCCGGTCTGGGCTATAGGGACAGGCAGAACAGCTACGCCGCAACAGGCTCAAGAAGCACATAACTTTATACGAAAGCAGCTCGCTCAGATATATGACGACATGTTGGCCGAGGAAATCCGTATTCTCTATGGTGGTTCCGCAAAGCCCGCCAACGCGGAGAACCTGATGAATCAAGATGATGTGGATGGCTTATTGGTAGGCGGAGCCAGTTTGAATGCGGATGACTTCCTCGCTATAATCCAGGCAGCAGTCCAGCCTAAGATGGATTGAAAGGGATGCTAATATGATTATCTCACCATTTCTGGCAGTAAGTGTTATTATGAAAATTGTTGCTGTCCTTTTCATTCTCAGCTCCGTAATATTAATTCTGGTTATTCTGATTCAGAAAGGCAGGGGCGGCGGTTTGAGTGGCGCATTTGGAGGAGCTATGGCCGGCAGCATCCTGGGTTCTAAAACCGGTGACTTTCTGACATGGATTACAATTGCTCTGGTCGGTATATTTCTGAGTCTTGCGGTTGTAATGGCCAAATTCTATAAGCCTACAGTCAGTGAATTCGGTACGGAGCCGACTACCAGACAAGAGCCAACAACTGAACCGCCACCGCCGGCACCAACCGAGCCCAATGTAGTTCGTGTTTCCGACGCTAATGAAAGTACTGATGCTAATACTATTGGCGGATAATCCCATAATGCACAGCCTGTGATATATCCCGCGGAAAGAGATACACAATAATAAGTGGAAGTTTAGTGCCATGATAAACAGTATGACCGGCTATGGCGAAGCAGACGGTGAGATTAACAGTGTAAGCTATGCTGTCGAAATTAAATCAGTCAATAATCGCTATCTGAAAATCAATATAAAGCTGCCGGAGATGGTCGCGTTTCTGGAGGAAGATATTGATAAGCTTCTGCGGAAAAATCTGTCTCGCGGGACAATAAACTACGTGCTCAGGCTAAAACAGGTATCGACGAGTACATCGTTTGAAATAGATGAGACGGCTTTACGAACCATCATAGAGAAATTGAACCAGATCAGGTCGTCGACTGACGTTGGCGGGACCATCGATATTGGCGGCTTATTAAACTTGCCCGGAATTATTCGCCCTATGCTGCCGGATGAAGAAGTGGCCGAGCAAATTAAGGACACGGTCTTAAGCATTACGCAAGAGGCGATAGAAAAGCTCAAACAAATGCGAGCAGCTGAAGGCAGGTTCTTGGAAGCAGATTTGAAAAATCACTGCGAAGCAATAAAGCATGGTCTTGAGCAAATCCGCAGTCGAAGCGCTGCAATTGTACAGGAATATGCAAAGAGGCTGAAAAAGAGAGTTGACGAGCTGCTGGCTGAAGCCAAGCTAAGATTAGATGAGGAAACATTAGCCAGAGAGGTGGCGATTTTAGCCGACCGGTCTGATATATCTGAAGAGATTACCAGGCTGGGTTCTCATTTGGAGCGGTTTGCCGAGAGCTGCCAGACAAACGACAAAGCCGGACGCAGATTAGAATTTATCGGCCAGGAGATGCTAAGAGAAGCCAACACCATCGCCAGCAAAGCTTTCGATGCCGAGATTATCCGCCATGTAGTCGATATTAAATGCTGGATAGACCGCATTAAAGAACAGGCTCAAAATTTAGAATAGAAAACAAGATGCCAGACACGAGCAAAAAATGCAGGGACCCCGCTTCGCGGGAAGCCAAAGTGGTGGTAGTCAGCGGCCCATCCGGTGTCGGGAAAAGCACTATATGTAAGGAAGTTGTTAAACGGCTGAAGAATGTTTACCTTAGCATCTCAATGACTACTCGATCGAGAAGCAAAAGCGAAACTCATGGCCAGGATTACTGGTTCATATCAAAACAAGAGTTTCAGGAACGGATCAATAAAGGACTATTTCTGGAACATGCTGAGGTATTCGGCCACTTATACGGAACGCCAAAGGATAAAATCGAGCAGGCTCTGCAAGCCGGTAAAACAGTTATTTTGGAAATTGATGTTCAAGGCGCCAAACAGGCCAAGACAACTTACCCGGACGCAGTAATGATTTTCATTTTGTCTCCGAGCGCGAAGGTACTGGCAGAACGCATGAACAGCAGAAGCAGAGAAGATACACAAAAAGCCAAGGAAAGATTGGACAAGGCAGAAGGTGAAATCGCCGCTGCCTGGCAATATTACCAGCATATGGTTATAAACGAGGATTTACAGCAGGCAGTAGAAGAAGTAATACAAATTATTCAGAAGGAGTTATAAATCAGAAATCAGAGGACAGAATTTCATTTTTTTCTTCTGTATTCTGTTTTTTATTTCAAGACAAACGTCAGGAGAAATAATGTTAGACGAGCTTAAGAGTGATAAAATAATCAATAAAGTTGGCGGAAAATTCAAATTAGCGGCACTGGTTCAAAAACGAATGGAAGAGCTGTTGCAGGGTTCTCGGCCTCTTATAGAGGAGACAGAAGGCAAAACGATGATGGAGATTGTAGTTCAGGAGATCCTGCAGGACAAGATCGCCATCGAGGGAGTCCCGCTTGATAACAACTCTGAAAAAGCAGATTCATAACAAGCTGGAAAAACTTAAAATTAAATATCAAAATTCTACTATTAAGACTAAGGATGTTGTTGCCGTATAGCGGCAACTCCAAAATTTTGATTTTTGATTTTTGATTTTTTATCTTTATTGGGGATGCTTAACAATATAAATATCCTGTTAGGTGTTAGTGGTGGAGTTGCTGCATATAAGGCGGTCGACCTGGCGAGTTCGCTTACCGCTGCTGGTGCCAAGGTAACAACAGTGATGACCGAGGCCGCATGTCAGCTTGTTGGCCCAAAAAGCTTTGAAGCGGTTACCTGCTCATCGGTCTATACTAATCTGTGGGCAAACCATATTTTTCAACAAGAAAAGCCAGGGCACATAAATCTGGCCGATTGGGCTGATATTGTCATTGTGGTACCTGCAACTGCCAATATCATCGGCAAAATCGCATGCGGCATCTGTGATGATTTGCTAAGCACAACACTTTGTGCATGCTGGCCATTGATTAAATCGGGATGTGCACTTTTAGCTCCCGCGATGAACAATAATATGTGGGACAATCCCGCCGTGCAGCGTAATGTCGAGATAGTTAAGCAGATGGGCTTTAAACTGATAGGTCCGGTTAAAGGACGTCTGGCCTGCGGCACCGAAGCTATCGGCAGAATGGCTGAACCAGAGGATATTCTTAAGGCCATCGAAAAAATCGTTTCGAAAATCAAAGACAGAAAACAGAATTCTGGTTTCTAAATTCTGTATTTTGTATCCTTTTTAATATGCGAATTTTAATAACAGCAGGCGGCACGCGAGAGTACATTGACCCTGTACGTTTTATTACCAATGCCAGCAGCGGCAAAATGGGACTTGCCTTTACCCGTGCGGCTCTAAAAGCCGGGCACAAAGTAACACTTATCACTACATTAACAGACTCAAGACTCAAGACTCAAGACTCAAGATTGACGATTATCAAGGTCGAAACTGCCTTTGAGATGTTTAAAGCAGTCAAGAAACACTTTCCCAAATGTGATTGCCTTATAATGTCTGCTGCCGTGGCTGACTATACACCCTCTCGCCCGAGTAAAACTAAAATAAAAAGAGCAAACGAATCCCTGACTCTCAAATTAAAACCAACAGACGACATTCTAAAATGGGCGGACAAACATAAAAAGAAAAACAAAATTATCGTGGGTTTTGCTCTTGAAGATAAAAAAGTACGGGCAAATGCTGAAAGGAAACTAAAAGAAAAGAATCTCGACATGATAATCGCCAACACTCCCGCTGCAATTGGCTCAGACAGAATTTCCATCCATATAAAGACACCTCAAAAACAATGGTTGAAACTCCATAAAACAACCAAAGCGATCATCGCGAAAAGAGTCATATCCATGATCGGTATGAGATATAAATACGGAAGACCATGAGCTGTTCCGATAAATTGGGATTACTTGAACATGTCTTCTTATCCAAAGCTCCAACCTGTGCCACTTTTGCTGATGGGAGATACTATTGACCTTTAATCCGTTACGATTGGGATACACAAAGCGTTTCTGGCTTTATCAAAGACGGTAAGACAGGCTTGCTGTCAAGTTTTTTGCCTTTGTCCGCCTTAAACGGATACCCATAACTGCAAATCACATTGTTTTATAAATTATAAGCTTCTGCTTTTTGCTTCGCTTATCTAAATAAAACCACTTTACCTCATGCAACTTTTGATTTGAGGCTGGTTCCTCCTGCTCGCCTTTCACAATTTTCACAACATAGTCCACCTGCTCAGATGGATTATTGTCCTCATATCCCAATCCTTTTCGCTCAGCATAGAAACTTATACGGATATCCGGTACTGCAATCAGGTCTTTTTGAGCAGTATTTTGCTTTAGCCAGCCGGCTGCCATTCTATAGACTTTCTTATCAATACGTATTGGGCTAAACAATTTAGGCAAGCATATAAT
>CAZRMQ010000165.1:0-4949 GCA_964601185.1 uncultured Pirellulales bacterium | reverse complement strand
TTGTCGAGCTTTTCGCCGACGCCGATAAATTTGATGGGCTTGCCGGTCACAGCCTTTACGCTCAGAGCTGCGCCGCCGCGGGCATCGCCGTCCAGCTTTGTTAAGATGACACCATCAAGCTCCAGCCTTTCGTTAAACTCCTTCGCGGAGTTGACCGCGTCCTGGCCCGTCATCGCATCGCATACCAAATAAATCTGGTGCGGATTGACGGTCTTTGCGACTTTGGCCAGCTCGGCCATCATATCTTCATCTATATGCAATCGGCCGGCTGTGTCGAGCACTATCACATCGGAATTATTCTCCTTAGCGTACCGGACTGCGTTTTTTGCAACCCTTATAGAGTCTTTGCTATCTTCGGAATAGACCTCGATATTTAACTGTTTGCCGAGAGCAATCAGCTGCTCGACAGCAGCCGGTCGCTGCAGGTCATCAGCCACAAGGAGCGGCCTTTTTCCCTTCGATACGATATATTTGGCGAGCTTTGCTGCGGTCGTGGTTTTTCCGCCACCCTGCAGGCCGGCGAGCATGATAATAGTAGGTCCCGGCGAGACAAAATATATCTTGCTGTCAGCCGGTCCCATCAATTTGGTCAGCTCATCGTTGACGATTTTTACAAAAACCTGGCTTGGATGAAGGCTCTTTATAACCTCAGCTCCGATGGCGGCATCTCTGACGTCTTTGCAGAAGTCCTTCACAACACTATAATTGACATCCGCTTCCAAAAGGGCCTTGCGGACATCCCGCATAGCGTCTGAGATGTTCGCTTCGGTGATTCTGCCTCGGCCGGCTAACGACTTGAAAACAGAATTAAGCTTCTCGGTTAACGATTCAAACATGTCGTAAATTTTAAATAACCCCCCAATAAATTGTGGGGCTAAATATTTAAACTTCCCTATATCCGGTGTTACTCTTGTAACATTCCGGCAAGGCAAAAATTTTAAGGTCAAAAAGGCTTATTTGCAAGGGTAAAATCCACGAATAACAAGGGCGGAGTCGGATTTTCCTCTAAAATGCGGGCCGATATTGGACGATATTACAAACAGGCTGAAGCGCTTCACCCCGTGAGATAAGAATCTTGCGTGAATAAAAAAACCGTGAATTGGTTATCTCACGGGGTAAAGGTACACATTAAAAGCGGAATGTTATGAAAAGGGCATTTTCATTAGCTGAGCTGATGATAGTATTGGCCATTATTGGAATTCTGGCTGCTATCGTTCTGCCGCATTTCCGGTCACAGTCAACCCAGGCTAAAGAAGCCGTGGCCAAAGACCATCTGCGCATGTTGCGGGGTGCGATTGAGCTATATGCTGCCCAAAATAAAGGTGTTCCGCCTGGATATCCGGATAATGACGTTGGCTCTGATCCCGATAGCGCTTCTTTTTATCAGCAAACAGTCCTCTCAGGCAATTACTATAAAAAGATGCCTGCAAATCCGTTTAATAACTTAGACACGATGAATGTGATTGGTAATAGTGAAGCATTTCCTGCAGAGGCGACCGGCGAATATGGGTGGATTTATCAGCCGGCAACAATGACAATCAGACTCGACTGGCCAGGTACAGATGAAAGCGGACTTCTGTACTTTGATTATTGAGTAAGACTCAATTCATCTTCTCGAATATTAACGGGTTAGCATATATATCATTTGGGTCCTGAGGGAATTGCGAGCCATAGTCAAAAACGTTTATCCAGTCAGCCGTCCAGGATTTGCCGTCTTGCGAAACAGTGCCCACGAATCTATCGGTGCTATTGCCGGAAATTGCGTTATCTAAAAATTTGATGTCAATCTTCTCCATTTCAATGCAGACGTACAGCTCCCTGGTCTGGTGTGTATATTCAACAAGACAATCACCGGCTGTAAAGGTGCTTAAGCTGCCGTCTTTCATTTCGGCTTTTGTTGTCTGATTAGGCTTGACCTCAACTTCACCCATAGGAATAACCGCTGAAGATACAGTTCCATCGGGACTCAAAACTATCTTCCAGGGACTATCCTTGGCTTTCCATGTCCCTGCAATATCCGGCGGCAGTATCACTTTATCAGCAGATGATTGTTTGTCAGGTGTTTGACAGCCGAGGGCTGCAAAGATGAGCCACACTAAGAACAAGATGATTACAGCCTTTAGTCTCAGCGAAGTTTCTCCGTGATTAGCCCCCGAATTTATTCGGGGGTTCAAGAAAAAACAAAATTCACAACAACAAATCTTCGATTTATTGCGGTGTTTTTGCCCTGCGGCGCCTCAGGAGCAGACCACCAAGACCAAACAGGACTAAGCTAACCGGTTCAGGGACGTAAATAGTTTTAGTATCGAACACTGTCACAAAATCATCGGATATCAAAGTCAGCACAACCGAACCAGCCACGGTCAGCCCAATGCTATCGACGAGTGTGCCTTGCAGCGGTGCCGGAGGAATAGCACCATCTGCCAGTGTTATGTAGCTTAAATCGACAAGGTTCGGCTTTGATATAAAGGCTTGAAACGCAGCTAATGCATCTTGCGGACTTACCCCCATGTTGCCGGCAATAGTTTCCAGGTCATCGTACTCTGACAGACTTCCCGGATAAACTATATTTCCGCCCGCAATTGAGCCGGAACCTTCGACAAACAAATAAGCGGCCACAGGCGATTCCGTTGCACTATCACCACTAATAGTAATGGTACCGCTGACCTCATTTATATTGAGCATCAGCTTCGCGTTAGCTACCGTAGCCGTTGCCAAAACAGCTAAAACAACTAATGTTTTCTTTGTCATAACACCCCCCAGGAAAAAATTAAAAATCAAAATTATGGACCCCGCCCAGCGCTGGGCGGATGACTCCCTTAACTTTGCATTTTGCACTTTAATTTTTTAATTTTCTTATTCAGACCTCGGACAATCGCCGGCCAGGTCTGCGTCTGTCTTTTTCCAGTTGGATACTATCTTGGCCAGGTCGGCGGTGAAGACACGGTACCTGAATGGAAAGCCCGAATCCTTATGGTCGATATCCGCACATGGATTAAGAGTCGGGTCGTCGATAGTCTTTTTCCAGTTGTCCACGATTATAGTCAGGTCACCGGTGAAGATACGGTAGTTGAACGGGAACCCGGAAGTTTGGCTATCTGCGTCACCGTCGCACTGATACTTTGAGCACCAGCAGGCGGGCTTACCCAGAGCTACCCAATCGCTGTATGTCGAAAAGCTGCCGGGCAGACAATCAGCGTCGGGGCTGGTATCTCCAACTGGATTAACAGTCACAGGACAACCGGTTGCCTGAACATTGGGACTAACCGATGGGTCCGTCAATACTACTCCGCCGCGGATTACATTCTCGCTTATGTTCACATTGCCGCTTTCACTGACTTTGATTTTACAAATTGTTCCGATGTCACCTGGAGCATTCGGAGAACTATCGGCGGCTGGAAAATAAATTGCACCCATTTCTATTGTGATACCGTTGGTGCCGAGGCCGCCCAGCGCACCAGGGTCGTTTGCATCGGCTACAGGTGTATATTCATTTACGTCCCATGTTGTCACTGCACCGGTATTAGGGTCGATGGTAATGAATCGGCTGAAGTTGGCGGGAAAGATGCCATAGCCTTTGTCACCAGCAATGCTCTCGCCGATTTTGAAATCTGAAATCTTGTCAATAGTTCCATTATCGACCAATATATCCAGAGCAAACGCCCTTACTTTCGGTGAGTCTGTCACCGCATAGTCGATGCGAACTACACCACCGCCCTCATCTGTGCAGGTAATAGCGACGTCGGTAGCCCACGCCGAGCCGGCAAGCATGAACACTGCCAATATTAAAACCACATTTTTCATAACTCGACCTTCCTTTCTTCTTCGCCCCCCTTTTGCTTTCGCCAGCCTCCGCGTCTCTCGACGCAAGTCGAGGCGGCAGGCAAAAAAGCAGGGGCACTATCTTGGTTTTGCTATAATGACAATCCTGCTCTTAGACATATTTGTCCGGCCACAGGAAAACCGGATATACTATTATACTTGTTTTTTCTCCTCCTTTCCCGTCCAAAAGGCGGAAAAGTATGCTGAAGCATTACAGATATAGACTTATGTTAATAGAGATTTACTATAGTCTATCAAAATCATACGTGAAAATCAAGAAAAAAAGTATTCAACCTAATTTTATCTGTCATGGATTCGATAAAAACTATTGGATTGGTTCTTGGGATTAAACTATCTCATTTACCTCGACCTTATCTAAAAATTGGCGAAATAAAAAAGTTTTCCCGATTTTTCAGTTATTATATGCAATTTGGCAATCAAATGTTATTTTTGTGGTTATGTTTAATTTCCTCCAAGGACGGCTTAAGTTTGTAAGATTATGCCTGTTGGCGAGCACTTTGGCCCTGGTTGCTATTGGTATAGCTACTATCTATGCGGTCGGTCATCCTGCGGAATCCACTCCTGCCAATCAGAGCGATGAACTGATCGGTTTTTGGAAGAAGCAGCTCATATACGCTTTAATTGGCTTTTTAGGTTTGTTAGCCATTAATTTAATAAATTACCGCCGCTTAGGGGCTTTGAGCTTTCCTATATACATCTTTTTGTTGCTGCTTCTCGGTATATTGCTGTTCGGTAGATATATTGTACGTATTCCTTTTGTACCGGAAATCAACGGTGCGCATAGATGGATTATATTCAAAATAGGAAGCCATCAGCTACCGGCCATACAACCATCCGAATTTTGCAAGCTCTCGTTCGTGCTGGCATTAGCCTGGTACTTAAGATATCGTAGTAATTACCGAAATTTCAGCGCACTTATAGGACCCTTTTTTCTAACATTGCTGCCGGTGGTTATGATTTTATTAGAGCCGGATTTGGGCACTGTGATGCTAATGATGCCGATTCTGTTCGCAATGCTCTTCGTAGCAGGGGCAAAGGTTAAGCATCTTTTGATTATAATTCTAATGGCGGTTCTGGTAAGTCCATTATTGTGGTACAAGATGAGG
>CAZRMQ010000164.1:0-4975 GCA_964601185.1 uncultured Pirellulales bacterium | reverse complement strand
TGACTTCATCGAGCGGGCGGTGAAAAGCATCCTTAGTCAGGATTGGCCGGGCGAAAAGATGGAAATACTCGTCGTTGATGGGATGAGTAATGATGGTACCAGAGAGATTGTAGAAAAATTATCTCAAAAAGATAACAGGATAAGAATGTTAGATAATCCACGCCGAATTGTCCCTACCGCAATGAACATCGGATTGCGAGCAGCGAGGGGAGATTTATTTATTCGAGTTGACGGTCATGCGGAGGTTGCTCCGAATTTTATAAGGGAATCGAACAAGTGTCTGCATGAGCACCCGCAAGCTTGGGTGACAGGCGGCTACATCGAGACAGTGGCAAATGACTATACAGGGAGGGTAATTGCATCGGCTATGGGGTCGCCAATCGGCGTAGGCAATTCGCGATTTCGGCTGGGCGATTACGAAGGCTGGGTTGACACACTGGCTTTCGGCACGCATCATAAATGGATAGTTGACAAAATCGGTTACTTTGATGAAGAGTTAGTGCGTAATCAGGATGATGAATTTAACCTGAGGATAACTTTAGCCGGCGGAAAAATCTGGATGTCAAAATCGATAAAGAGCAAGTATTTTTCGCGGGGATCGCTGTGCAAGCTCTGGAGACAGTATTTTCAATACGGCTTTTGGCGAATCAGGACGTTACAGAAGCACAAAAGGCCGGCAACGTTGCGGCAATTAGTTCCATTATCGTTTGTATTGTCTTTGCTGCTGCTTGGATTTGCCGGCTTACTATGGAGACCTTTCTGGATTTTGTTGTGCCTTGAGGCAGCTCTATATGGTATAGGATTATCAGCAGGTGCTTTCGATGTAGGCAGGAAAACAGGCTGGCGGCATGCGCCTTTGGCGCCATTGGTCTTTGTCATATTGCATTTTGGTTATGGGTTAGGCTCATTATGGGGAATCGTTAGATTCTTAATCCTCAAAAGATACGGCATAAAAAAGCCGGAAGAGATACAAATGTCACGATAGGAAAGAATACAGTGGATAAACTTATAGAACAATATGAGCGGAAATTTGCCGAGGTAATCGGCGTCAAGCGGGCCTTTGCGTTCTGGAAAGGACGAGTTGCTTTATATGCCATATTGAAGGCGATGGATATTGGAGCAGGTGACGAAGTTATTGTGCCGGGATATACCTGCGTAATGGACGTGAATCCGATTAAATATCTTGGTGCAAAGCCGGTTTATGTAGATATTGAGCCGGCCACTTTCAATATAAACGTCAATTTGCTCAGAGAGAAAATCACCTCTAAAACGAAAGCCATCATAGCTCAACATACGTACGGCTACCCCTGTGACATGGACGCGATTATGGATATAGCAGGGTGCAATAATATCCCTGTGATCGAAGATTGTTGCTTAGCGCTTGGTTCGAGGTATAAGGGAAAAATGGCGGGTACGTTCGGTAAAGCTGCGTATTTTTCATTTCAGTGGAATAAGCCTTATACAACCGGTTTAGGTGGAATGGCGATAACCAGCGATAACAATCTTGCCGAAAAGATAGAGTCACTGTGTGCCGGAGAGATGTGCAAGCCTTTGCGAAAAGAAGTCTTTATGCTTTGGATGCAATTGGTTGTATATAGGTTATTTGTTTATCCCAGGACGACTGCTTTAGCGCAGAGTCTCTTTAGATATCTTACAAAAAAGGGAGCAGCCCTCGGTTCATCAATCACATCTGAATTCAGACCTGAGCAGGCTTGCGATTTTTTTAAGGATGCAAGCTGTGTACAGGCCCGCTGCGGTTTAAGGCAGCTTAAAAAGATCGAAAAGAACATTGCCCACCGCAGAGAAATGACACAGTTGTACGATGAGCTTCTGGCCGAGAGTGGCTGGCCGGCTCGACAATATGACGCATCAATAATGCAGCCGGTTATGGTGCGGTACCCGGTGAGGATTGCCGAGAAGAATAAAGCCCTTGCCGAGGCGGCAAATGCCGGCATCGAGCTTGGAAGCTGGTTTGAATGTCCCCTGCATCCAATCGAGACGCCTTTAGAGGCATACGACTATGAGGTCGGGATGTGCGGCGAAGCGGAAAAGGCCAGCAATGAAGTAGTGAACTTGCCTTTGCACCTGCGAGTCAATAAAAAGACCGCAGAAAGAACCGTAGATTTTATAACCAAATATATTCCGCTATTTTACGCGAGATTAGGTGAAACGCAGATTGACAATCATAGAATAGCAGGTAATATTTATAAAGCATCAAAAAAGTTAGTGTGAGACCGAACTATGAAATACAATGCTGTAGTTCATCGAAAATTCGCTCTTTTGGATAAATATTTAATCCAATTGCAGAACCAGCTCAAGGACGTGAATCTCGAAGCCTTTAAGAATGACTGGGCGCTGCAGAGAATGACCGAGCGTGTTTTGCAGGTTATGGTGGAAGTTGTTATCGACATCGCAGAACGTATTATCGCGAACAAGGGTGTCGGACCCGCAGCAACCTCGGCAGAAGCAATAAAAAAATTAGTTGAATTGCAAGTGTTAAAGTCTGCTCAACCTTATACAGATATGATTCGGTTCCGGAATCTTATAATTCATCAATATGAAGAAATAGATCCTGTAATAGTTTTCAACATAGCTAAGAACAAACTTGATGGTTTTAGGCAGTTTCGGGATGAGGTGGACCGGGCATGATATTCGATGTAAATAAACTAGCAACCTTACTCAAGGAAAAGTGTCCCCAGATTTGTTTTGCCCTGCTGCACGGCTCCTCAAAAGATGCTCAGGTAAAACAAGGCAGTGACATTGATCTTGCTTTGTTTATTGAGGGCAGGCCCACATTGGAGCTTTATGAAATAGTCTCTCGGTGCGCTGAGGCAGTAGCGCCGGGAGTTTCGTGTGATATCGGGATATTAAATAACGCCGAGCCGGTGTACCGCTTTGAAGCACTAAAAGGAAAGCTCCTGTTTTTTAGAAACGAGGAGCAATACCTGCATTTTTTTTCACTTACGTGTCGTGAGTATGAAAGCCAAGTCGCCGATTACCAACGTCAACAATATTACCGGCTAACTGGTTAAACGGTGATTGGTAATTGGTAACTTGAGTCTTATGTTTCCCTGGTTGTAAAAGAACGGTGAATAGGTTTTTTAAACGCATTGTTGATATTTTTATTGCATTGCCGGCGGTAGTAATTCTGCTGCCGGTCTTTGTTGTTATATTTGTAGCCGTCAAGCTTACCAGCAAAGGCCCGGCGATTTTTAAGCAGGACAGAGCCGGCTTGAACGGCCGGCCTTTTATCTTCTATAAGTTCCGAACGATGAGACTCGACGTTGACCCATTCGGCCCAAGCCCCAAATCAGGCGATGATCCGAGACTTATAAAGATAGGAAGATTCCTGCGGGAACATTCACTCGATGAACTTCCGCAGTTATTTAACGTATTAATAGGGGAGATGAGCATCGTCGGGCCTCGGCCGCTCTATGTTTCGCAAATAGCCGAATGGGACCAGCGGCAAAAAAAACGCCTCCTTGTTAAACCCGGTATTACCGGACTTGCGCAAATATCAGGACGAGGACGGCTTACCCGCGAAGAAAAATTAGAATTAGATGTCAAGTATGTGGAAACAGCCTCGTTTTTGGCCGATATAAAGATAGTGATAGCTACGATTGGCCAAGTGTTAGGGAGAGAAGGCATTTACGAGAAAAGATACTCAAAAACCGAATACACCAGAACTGAGGGTAAATAGAATATATTCCGCCGCAGACGAAGATTGGAGGGGTGAGTTTTATGGAAATAAGAACAGGTCCTGCGTGCAGATACCTGACGAAAATAGAACAGTTAGAGCAATTAGATGATAGAGACAAAACCGAGCTGACGAAAGTCACCGAGAAGTTCGCTTTCCGCTGCAGCGATTACTACTTGTCACTGATCGATTGGAACGATCCCGACGATCCGATACGCAGAATCATAATCCCCCGGCTTGAGGAGCTCGACGAGTGGGGTCGGCTCGACCCTTCGGATGAAAAGGAATATACGGTCATACCGGGGCTCGAGCACAAATATAATTCCACAGTACTTTTCTTAGTTAGTAACGTTTGCGATGGTATCTGCCGGTACTGTTTTCGCAAGCGTGTCTTCATAAAACCTCAGCAGGAATACCTGCGAAACCTGTCCGCAGCTCTGCAGTACATAAGAGAGCACTCTGAGATAACCAACATCCTGCTGACCGGAGGCGACCCATTAATTCTTAAACCGTCACATCTTGAGAACATAATCCGACAGCTAAGAGAGCTTGAACATGTTCAGATAATCCGAATAGGGACAAAGGTCCCGGCTTTTAATCCAAATCGAATTATTGAACAGCCGGATTTGCTGCAGATGATAAGTAAATACAGCACCGACCAAAAAAGAATATATTTGATGACCCACTTTATTCATCCACGAGAACTGACGGATTTGTCGGTCAAAGCGGTTGGATTGCTACAGCAGGCCGGCGCGATCTTAGCTAATCAGTGCCCGCTTATACGCGGCGTCAATGACAGGCCCGAAGCTCTGGCGGAACTGCTTGCGAAGCTCTCCTTTATTGGTGTGGTACCATATTATATCTTCCAGTGCCGGCCGGCTCTGGGAAACAAGACTTATACGATACCAATCGAGGAAGGTTATCAGATAATAGAGCAGGCCAAAGCGTTGGTATCAGGCCTGGCAAAACGCGTCAGGTTTGTGATGTCACATTCGAGCGGCAAAATTGAAGTTATCGGCAAAACAGATAAACAAATCTATTTCAAATACCATCGAGCTGCTAACGATGCGGATAGCGGCCGTTTCCTGGCTTTCAAGTGCAATCCCGATGCGAACTGGTTCGATGATTATGATGAAGCAATCCGTGACTATCCGATCGATCTTCCTTATAGATCATACGGACCTGAGTAAGGAAATGGACCCTCCGCAATGCAGAGGGCTAAAATTTTAATCTTCGTGTCGCTGGACGTATTTGATTTTCTTTTCTAATTCCTGCTCA
>CAZRMQ010000163.1:0-4983 GCA_964601185.1 uncultured Pirellulales bacterium | reverse complement strand
GAGATGTTGTCACGCTCGGCTTCGGCCAGCTTGTCAAAAATAAACTTGATAGTCTCATGCAGCTCAGGAATTACTACGTGCTCCAGGACATTGACCCTTCGGCGAGTCATATTCAGCTCCATAGCTAAAAGCCGGGCCTGCTTTTCTTTTTCGGCAAGCTGAATTAAATTATCAAAAGCACGCTCCAAAGCCATCAAGGCAACGTCCATCTCGCCGGATGTCGTTGCGAAGCCATAGCAGATAATCTCGCCGGAAATCTCTTTAATTAGACGCGGCACTCTCACATTCATTATGCGGGCGACCTCAACAGCCAAACTAAATTTCTTTGTCGGAACCTCAAGGGCGGCTTTTACATCCTCCGGCTCCATCGTCGCACGAGCCAACATAAACCGTCGGAAGGTTTCCAAAAGCTCTTTTTCGACCTTCTCACGCAAAGGTTGGATTTCCTTAGTTATCTTGATTAACTGCCGGGATATCTCATCGCGTTTCTCGCTTAACAGACGATGTCCTCGGCTGGCAAGTGAGACTCGCCTTCGCAAGCGTAATAACTCCATTCGCGTCGCGTTTACATTAGCTAACATATCTCGTATCTCTTATCTCAGGAATCGTGAAGCGATTTTCCTTCAAGTCCTGCAGAACCCCGCGTAATAAATATTCATCCACATTCGGCGGATTCAGCCGGCGGTTTCATAACTCGTTTGAGCTAATGGAATTCCGCCGTTTTCCGTAGCAGGGTTGACGCTGTTATCTGTTTCAGATTTTTCCTTTCGGTCATCAATATTTATTTCAAACTCAGGATTTTGATTTTCAGGTTGGGCTGTGTTGTCTCGTTCCGATGGGGGCTGGTCCTGCTTGCGAAATCTCGGCATATATTTTTCTATGAGCTTGGTGTCGATACGCTTTAGCTCGACGTTCTCGAACATGCTCAAGAGCTCCCAGCCGAGATCGAGGGTTGTTTCGATTGTGCGATTTTCATAATAATCCTGCGAGACATACCTTTTCTCGAATTCGTTGGCAAAAGTCATATATTTCTTATCTTCATCCGACAGGGCGGCTTCGCCCATAATTGTCGCCAGCTCCTGCATTTCTTTGCCGCGGGCGTAGGCAGCGTAAAGCTGATTGTAAAGGTCAGCGTGGTCTTCACGGGTTTTGCCTTCGCCGATACCTTTATCTTTCAGTCGTGACAGGCTCGGCAAAACATCGACCGGCGGCGAGATGCCTTTTCTATGCAAAGGACGAGATAGTATTATCTGTCCCTCAGTAATATAGCCGGTCAGGTCCGGCACCGGATGGGTCTTGTCGTCCTCCGGCATAGTCAATACAGGTACCATCGTGATAGAGCCTTTTTTGCCTTTGATTCGGCCGGACCTTTCGTAAACAGTTGCAAGGTCCGTATAGAGATAACCCGGATAGCCGCGTCGGCCCGGCACTTCCTTTCTGGCGGCACTAATTTCTCTTAGCGCCTCGCAGTAGTTTGTCATGTCATTTAAGATTACCAACACATGCTTATCGAGATCAAACGCCAGATATTCGGCAGCGGTCAGTGCAAATCTCGGCGTCGCTATCCGCTCGATAGCAGGGTCGTTTGCAAGATTAACGAACATAACGGCACGCTCAATAGCGCCGGTTTCCTGCAGGTCGTTGATGAAAAATTGTGCGGCCTCAAAGGTGATACCCATCGCAGCGAAGACGACCGCAAACTCTTCAGCCTGGCCGAGAACCGTGGCCTGGCGGGCAATCTGAGCGGTAATGTCATCGTGCGGCAAACCTGAACCGGAAAAAATCGGCAGCTTCTGGCCGCGTACAAGGGGATTTAGGCCGTCAATCGTCGATATGCCGGTCTGGATGAATTCGTTCGGATAATTACGGGCGTACGGATTGATGGGGCTGCCGTTTATATTCATCAGCTTATCCGGGATTAAAGCGGGGCCGCCGTCTTTCGGCTCGCCCAGGCCACTGAACACTCTGCCCAATATGTCCGGCGAGACGCCTAATTCGAGGGGCCTGCCTAAAAAACGAACCGTGCTTTCTTTGACATCTATGCCGTCAGTCCCTTCAAAGACCTGCACGAGCGCCGTGTCTTTTTCCACCTGCAGAATCTGGCCGTGACGTATCGAGCCATCACCAAGTTCGACCTCTACAATGTGGGCGTACTTTGCCTCATTAACCATCTGAACCAGCATTAACGGCCCTGCGATTTCAGCAACTGTCTGATATTCTTTAAGCATTTCCAACTCCTGATCTGGTTAACTGGTTAAATTGTTAATTGGTTAATTTTTTCTATCCGTAACATTCACGAATTAACCGCCCACCAGTTAACCATTCACCAATTGGTTAATTTGGTTGTTAATTGTGCCGGTTTTTTTACCTTTTAGGTACTTAATATAGCTATTCAGTTTCTTTAGAAGAGAATATCCTTCCTCTTTAAGCCCTTCGATATAATCTTTGTCAGCATACTTTTCATCAATGCAAACATTCAAATCGTCGAGCAATTCTTCTAAGGAGCCTCTGGAATGCCTTAAGAATTGTATATTTTCTTGGTAATGGTATCTTCCGTGTCCTTCAGCTATGTTATTTGTCAAAGACACCGCAGCCCTACGCATTTGACTTATAAGATTGAATTGTTCTTCCTTAGGCAGCTGGTATGTCAATTTATAGATTTTTTTCCTGTATTCTCTTGCTAATTTATAAACTTCTAAATTCTCAAAACTATACTCATTCATTCTGCTTATAACCGTCACTTACTAATTAACCACTTACCACTCACCAATTAACTATTTAACGTGTTCACGTCACCGTTGCGGTTTGTAATTGTTTTATCTGTTTTTCGATAGTTTCCCTTATTTTGGTAATTTTGTTAACATCACTTTCCGGAATATATTTTGCTCGCGCAATTTCCTCGCGCACCGCCAGTTTAAAGATGTCCGCCGTTTCAACGCCGGCCTCAACTGCATCAAGGGCGCACTTATAAAAGGAAAGTACGGTCTTTAACATTTCATATTGTTTGTTCATCGAGGTAAACGTGTCAACCTCATGAAAGGCGTTTTGGTGCAGATAGTCCTCACGAACGGACCTGGCTGTTTCCAGCACTAATCTCTCTCTTGGTGATAAAGCTTCCGCACCGACAAGACGAACAATTTCACGAAGCTCGGATTCCTGCTGAAGCAGGCTCATCGCCTGAGCTGTCAGCTCGTGCATTTCCTGTCCCTGGTCCTTATCTTCGAAGCATTCTCTGAGGTACTGTTTATAGAACGAGTATGACGTTAACCAATCTATCGCCGGGAAGTGTCTCTGATAGGCGAGTTCCGCCTTTAGTGACCAGAAGACTTTAACCACATGCAGCGTTGCCTGGACAACCGAATCCGACAGGTCACCTCCAGGGGGACTTACCGCACCGACAACCGACAGCGCGCCTTTGCGCTCCGGATTGCCTAAACATGTCACTTGTCCGGCCCTTTCGTAAAACGCGGCGATACGGGCTGCCAGATACGCAGGATATCCTTCTTCCGCGGGCATCTCTTCCAGGCGGGTCGATATTTCACGCATCGCTTCAGCCCATCGGCTGGTGCTGTCGGCCATCAAGGCTACGACATAACCCATATCGCGGAAGTACTCGGCTATAGTGATGCCTGTATAGACCGAGGCCTCCCTCGCAGCGACCGGCATATTAGAGGTATTGGCAATCAGAACCGAGCGTTTCATAAGAGGCTCACCGCTTCGTGGGTCTTTTAGCTCCGGGAACTCAGTCAGAACATCTGTCATTTCATTGCCTCGTTCGCCGCAGCCGACATAAACAACGATGTCGGCATCGACCCACTTGGCTAATTGATGCTGAATGATGGTTTTGCCTGAGCCGAACGGACCCGGCACACAGGCGGTGCCGCCCTTGATGACCGGAAAGAAGCTGTCAACAACCCTCTGGCCTGTAACGAGGATTCTATTTGGTGCAAGCCGAGCCCTTATCGGCCTGGGACTACGAACGGGACATGTCTGCATCAACTTCAGCTCGGTCTGTTTACCATCCTCCGATACCACAACCGCTATCTTATCGGTAACGGTGTAATCTCCTTCGTTTATTTCCTGCAGAGTTCCGGATACACCTGCCGGCACCATTATCCTGTGCAAAACAGGGGTAGTTTCCTGAACCTCACCTACAATGTCCCCTTGGCCAACTAATGTTGCATTGCCTACAGTCGGTTTAAAGTGCCATCTCTTTTCTCTGTTTAAACCCGGCAGGGAGCTTCCCCTGCTCAAATATTCGCCCTCGACTTTCACTAAGGAGTCCAGAGGCCTTTGGATACCGTCATAAATGCTCTCAATCAGGCCCGGCCCAAGCTCGACACTCAAAGGAGCTTGCGTATCGATTACCTCTTCGCCGGGGCCGACGCCGCCGGTCTCCTCATACACCTGAATCGAAGCCAGGTCGCCGTGCAGCTCCACGATTTCGCCAATAAGGTTCAGCTTACTAACGCGAACAACATCGTACATTCGCGCACCGGTCATATTTTCAGCTACAACAACAGGACCTGCAACCTTAACTACCCGACCAGTTTTTGTCTCATTCATTGTCGAAACCTTCCTTAAATTGCCTAAAGTGATCTGAATTTAGAACATAATCCATAACTTTAGGCATTTCAAACTTTAGTTCACTTTTGCAAAATATTTATACCTGTAGCCATTTTCAGCACTTTTCCAAGGGCCTCTGTTGCAAGGCCTTTGGACTCGGTCGTAAACGGCACAACCACAACACATGGCGTCGGCGAATCTTTGTAAGCAGCAAAAACCTCTTCAGCCGCCGTGAGCTTATCTTCAGCCACGACAACAAGAGCATATTTATTGTCCATTATCTCTTTGGCAGCTTCGATTATCTGCTGCGTCTGGTCCACCGGGTACGTATCCACTCCCAGTGCCGCAAACGGCATTACAAAATCGGTGTCACCTAATACTGCAATTTTACCTTCCATATATTCTATAAATCCGAAA
>CAZRMQ010000162.1:0-5025 GCA_964601185.1 uncultured Pirellulales bacterium | reverse complement strand
CGTGTATCAACACGAATGACGTCTCCAATTTTAATAAATGATGGTACCTGCACAATAAGGCCGGTTTCAAGCGTTGCCGACTTGGGCTGATTTGTGGCTGTTGCGCCCTTTATTTCCGGCGGCGTCTCTTTCACCTCTAAATCCACCGTATTGGGCAAAGTAACAACAATGGGCTTACCCTCGTACATGCTGACTTGAAGGTGCGTATTCGGCTTAAGATATTTTGTCCCATCACCGAAGGCATCGTCATCGAGAGTAACCTGCTCGTAAGTCGTAGTATTCATAAGGATATGCTCACTGCCGGAGGAATAAAGGTATTCGTATGTACACTTATCAAGATACGCCTCCTCGATGTTTTCGTCTGAGCGCAGGCGAATATTCTGAATCGAGCCGTCTGTCAGGCTCTTGAGCTTTGTTTGATAAACTGCGCCGCCTTTGCCGAGCTTGACGTGTTGATAATCAACAATCATATATAGTTTGTCATCAATCTTAACGGTCTGACCCTTTTGTATCTGCGATGCCCGCATCTTTTACTCCTATGCTTCAATTAGCCTCGGTAAGGCAGGTTTTAATCCATCATGCCTGTTAAAGCATACATTACCTGCAAAGTCCGACTATATTCACAGGCTTTGATTTTTAAGCGTACATTTTAACAAAATCTCCCATACAATAAAAGAAAGAATGATAGGCACAGCTCACTCCGGGTGAATGTGTCGAGTTTGTATCTATAGCAGAGGCTGTTCACCTGATAGCAATTCAGCGCCCAATCCTATTATTAACCTGTTAGGTCTCTTGCGCAGCTATTTCTTTCCATATACTACTTATCGAATAAAGAGCTACTTTTTATACACATTCTATAGAGCAACAGCTTGCAAAGTCTGCTGCCGTGTGGATATTTTGCTTGCCGATTAATCCTAAACAGACAATTCGAAATAGAGCAAATGATCCCAGATTCCCGAAAGTCCTATAAATAATAATGTTTAAATTTTTCCTTCATTGTTCAGAGCAGCTTCGAAGCCTTTTTGTAAAATCTCAACAAGGTTTTTATAAGAATATTTACGCTTTGGCATACTATAAGAACTCTCAGGCAGATACGTTAATCTTTGTTATAGGACTTAGGCCAGAATATACAGATTTTCCATAACATTGTTATTGACGTGAATATAGGGAATTTGGTATAATTAGGCAAGGAGGTTAGTGGGTTTCAAGTTTGTGCATTAGGCTTATTATTTAGTATACTTTAAATACAGATATATTTACGTTAGCTATGGTTATGGTAGGGTCGCTTAGGCTTGTGGTTCTACCTATATGACTGTGATTATTTGATACGTGAAAGGAAGGGGTTTCATTTCAAGCAACTGTAATATCAATATCCCAATAAAACCAACGAGAAAAATGTGTTTTTAAGTATGCTCTGGCTGCCCCGATTTATCAGGATTGAGGTTTAACGAGCAAAGAAATTTGCAGCCATCATATAATTAGCCATAAGATGCGAAAGGAAATATCCAATGAAGAGTGTGATGAATATTTCGTTATTTTCAATGGTGTTTATTTTATTCGGCTGTCAAGATAAAAAGGCCCAGGATAATATCTGGGGAATTAGGCCGATAGAAACAGAAGAGATGGTTTATGCCGGGCAGTCTCTTTCAGGAGGAGAGTTAAAGCCCATCGCTGTGGCCCCGCTCAGATCCAAAACTGTAACTCCGGCAGGATATGTTGGGGTGACTCCAGAAAGAACTGTTCCAATCTCTGTTAGGCCAAATCTTGTGACTGTGAATGAGTCCGGCGCATATATAGTTTCGATGATCTATCCAAGCGCTGACTATGGGATCATTCAGATAGACAAAACAATGCCGAGAGAAGTCAGGTTAAAACAGCCTTTCGATTACTCTATCGGGATCACAAATCTAACGGATGTTATGTTGACTAATGTCACCATAACGGAGGAGCTTCCAAGGGATTTCGAATTAATTGGCGTCAGTCCTTCAGCGAAAAAAGAGACAAACAAGCTTGTCTGGATGATAGATTCGTTTACGCCAAAGGAAACAACACAATTGACGGTTTCAGGTATGGGTACCAGCACGGATAATCTTGAAAACAGCACCACCGTCACGTATGCCATTCAAGTGCGTTCCAATGTGAGAATTGTTCAGCCGAAGTTGGAGCTGAAGATAAAAGCGCCGTCTGAAGTTTTGTTGTGCGATCCGATTCCTTTTGAATTTGTAATTAGCAACTTAGGTAGTGGCTTTGCCCAAAATGTTAAAATCGTCAATACTCTGCCCGCAGGTCTGCAGACAGCAGAAGGCAGTCGCGAAATTGCATACGAAGTAGGTACTCTGTTGGCAGGTCAGTCACAACAATTCTCGACTCAGGTTCGGGCCACAAGAACCGGCATATATGTTAACAAGGCAGTGGCCAGTTCGGTCTACGGTCTGATGGCTGAATCGGCGACAACTGTAACAACCGTGCGTCAGCCCAGGCTGACGATTGTTACAACCGGTCCAAGCCGGCAGTATCTTGGTCGACCGCTGGATTACGAAATAACGGTTACTAACAGAGGTGACGGACCAGCCAAAGATACTGTCGTAGAGATGCCGATTCCAGCGGGGGCGACCTCGATAGAAGCAACCTCAAATGCCAATTTTTCCGGAGCAAAACTAATCTGGCAGTTCGATACTCTTGAGACCAGCGCTTCGAAGAGGGTACGTGTATCGTACGTACCAACGAAAGCGGGCACAATCACGAATATTGCAACTGTCACAGCATACTGCGCAGAGACTGCAACTGCTTCTACGCAGACGATGGTTACCGGCATCCCTGCGGTACGGCTGGACGTCGTTGACCTGGACGATCCAATCGAGGTGGGACGTCCCACGACTTATGTAATTACAGTATCAAATCAGGGCACGGCTGCTGACACAAACATCCGTGTAATCTGTCATTTGGAAGATAAAGTCCAATACGTTTCTTCAGCCGGCGACACTTCTGGTACGATAATGGGCAATGCAATCAGCTTTGCGCCATTGCACAGTCTTGCGCCGAAGGCCAGAGCGACCTGGCGTATTGTCGTTAAAGGTGTCAGCCCGGGCGACGTGCGTTTCAGGGTCACCATGAGCAGTGATCAGCTTGCCCGTCCGGTCGAGGATACCGAGGCTACACGTCTATACGAGTAGTATAGCTGGGACGGCAATAAGATTGGCATGATACGTCACTTGCGGGGTTCAGCGGTCCCGCCGGGCTTAAGCAGGCCAATTCACGCGCTTCTTCTGTTCGCATTGTCTCAGTGCAGGCTTTCAGCTCTTAGTAGCTTCATCCTCCGCAGCAGTCTTTCGCCGGCGGATAGAGACTTGCCTATTAAAAAACGGCGTTAAAGGCACAAATAATCCATCTACAAACTCGACTCAAATCCTTGGATAGCTCTTTCAGGAAATTGTTTGTTGTAAAAAGCATCTCCTGCAATTATACTTATTGAGCTTGAATCGGCAGCCCACGTAAAACGTGGGCTTTAGCCTCGGCACCAGTGGCCGAGGCACCCCCGCCAGTGGCGGGGGCTAATCTGTCCCGATTCATCGGGACTTCGCCGAGACAAGTTGGGGCTCTGGAAAGGACGCGGCGATGGCTCAAAAAGACACTGATTTGCAGAAAATAAAAGAAATCATCGAAATAATGGAACGAAATGGACTGGTCGAGGTTGAAATAAAACATGGCGATGACAAGATTTTTCTGAAGCGCTGCGCTCCCCAGCAACCAATCCCAGCCGCAGCAGTCCCGATTTATCGGGATAGGTCTGGATCTATTGTTGACCCCGCCGATGTTGTTACATCGGAACCTTCATTTGCTAAGACAGCGTCTGTTCCGTCAAAGCAGGAAAATCTGGAGGAGATAAAATCACCAATCGTCGGTACTTTCTACGCAAAAACAAGCCCTGATTCTGAACCTTATGTTGATGTCGGCTCGCATGTTGAGCCGCAAACGCTGGTTTGCATAATCGAGGCAATGAAGGTTATGAACGAAATAAAGGCTGAGACCAGCGGGACGATTGCCGAAATATTGGTGACTAACGGTCAGGCCGTTGAATACGGCCAGGTTCTGTTCAGGATAAAACCTGATTGATTTATGAATTGAAGCTCGTTGCTTGACGATCGCAAAAAAAGAAAATCGAGCATCGAGTATCGAGTATCGAGCATCGATAATATGTTTTCAGGAATTTTGATAGCGAATCGCGGCGAGATAGCGCTGCGTATTATCCGTGCCTGTCACGAGCTTGGCATCAAAGCGATTGCGGTCTATTCTGAGGCGGATAAAGATGCTCCGTATTTACAGCTCGCCGATGAGGCCGTTTGTATAGGGCCGGCAAATTGTGCCGAAAGCTATTTGAATATCCCGCACATCATCAGCACCGCCGAAATTACCGATGCGGAAGCAATTCATCCAGGTTATGGTTTCTTGGCTGAGAACATAAACTTCGCTCAGATATGCAAGGACTGTGGGCTGACGTTTATTGGCCCGCCTGTCGAGGCGATGCGGCTGCTCGGCGACAAGGTCGAGGCGCGTAAACTGGCTCAAAAAGCTGATGTGCCCGTGGTGCCAGGCTCTGAAGGTGTCATTGAAAATGGCTCAGAAGCGCTGAAATTGGCAAACAAGATTGGCTATCCAGTGATGATAAAAGCCTCTGCGGGTGGAGGTGGACGCGGCATGAGGGTTGCGCATAACGACATCAGCTTCAGTTCGGCATTGAGCGCTGCTCGTGCCGAGGCGGAAGCCGCCTTCGGCGACGATAGTGTGTATTTGGAAAAATATATAGTTGAGCCGCGACACGTGGAAGTGCAGGTAATGGCTGACCAGGCGGGTAACGTCCTGCATTTTTATGAAAGAGACTGCTCCATTCAGCGAAGGCACCAAAAGATGATTGAGGAATCACCGTGTCCTGCCTTGAATGAGCGCACCAGAGAAGAGCTTTGTAAGGCTGCGATTCGGCTTATCAAAGAAGCTAATTACGTTAATGCCGCGACGGTGGAGTTCCTC
>CAZRMQ010000161.1:0-5074 GCA_964601185.1 uncultured Pirellulales bacterium | reverse complement strand
GAACGTAGGGTGCGAAACCTCGCACCATTTCCATATCCCAATATAATCTGATTTTTCTGTCTTTGCCATACTGATTTCCTGATTTACCCCGTGAGATAGGCTGTAAATAATAGAAATGACTTTATCTCATGGGGTGAACCCTCCGTCTATGATATGCTATACTCTTATGTACTCAATACGCGATACGATATACACAACACGTATTATACCCGAAAACGGCTTAATTTTCAAGCAAAATTTCAGAAACACAGGGTGGGAAAACCTCTGTCTTCCGTCTTGAAATGCGTAGTAAGCAAGCTATGAGTTTCCCGATTTCTTTTCCAGAAAAGATTCGCTATTTATTAAATCCCCTTTAACTTATTTTCTGTTTTATTGCCATCCAATCTTTTCCTTTTGGCATTATAAACAAACATCTTCCACTGCTTCGCTTTTCCCACACTTCGCCAATAAGGCGTTTTTCTTTTGAATCGTCATCACTCCATCGATCTGCACCCTTATATTCAACAACAAGAATGCGACCGTCTTTTAACTGCACCACGAAATCAGGATAGAATTTATCTGTGGAAGTTGGCATCCAAAATAAATAATCCTCTCTATCGAGATTTCTCACCCAATATTCAACTTCTTCCAATCCATCAATTAACGCTGCACATTCTGCCTCTTCTCTGTTCATAATTGCCGCTACAAAAGTTTTTTTCTATTTTTCTGTTGATTTCTTGTTGTCAGCCTTTGATAATGTTTGATATATTTTGGAATGGCGAAGTTGTGGGTAGTTTAAGGTCACTATAAATGTCTACGAAACATTCAAATCATAATACTTTAGCACAGTTTCTCAAGGTCAAACAAGCTTCTCGACTTCTTGGTGTATCGGTCTCAACTTTGCGAAACTGGGATAGGCAAGGTAAACTACGTCCAGTTCGCAATCCCATGAACGGTTATCGTCTTTACCAGCGAGACGATTTAGAGAAAATACTTGGGGCTTTGGTCCTACCGAGGGATAAATGAACCGTACTCTGTTTAATGATACTGTCATTTGTGAGTCCACTCATCGTATAACGAAAAGGCAGAAACCTGTACCGCACCAATTGCGAGCTAATCACATTGGTCCCTTCTCAATTGATAATGTCTATCTTATAGATTGCATTGCAGCAATGCGGCAGTTACCTGCTGCTACTTGTGATGTAGCCATTGCTGATCCTCCATACAACGTCAGCAAAGGAGGAGATTGGAAATGGGACAATTCCGTGAAATTACCTGGATTCGGAGGTAATTGGTCCAAAGTGAAAGCAGCCTGGGACGATATGACCCTTGCAGATTACCTACAGTTTACAATTTCATGGCTGACGGAGTTAAAAAGGATTGTACGCCCTACTGGTTCGATTTGGGTTCACGGTACTTACCATAACATTGGGATCATCAACTTCGCGATGCAGTTGCTTGAAATCGAAATTATTAACGAGGTAGTCTGGTACAAACGAAACAGTTTTCCTAACCTTTCAGGTCGTAGACTCACAGCAAGCCATGAAACAATTTTGTGGGCTCATACTGGTGGACAAAAGCGACAATATTACTTCAACTATGACTTTGCTAAGAAATTGGCCTGTCCAGAAGATGGTTTAAAAGAACCCGGAAAGCAAATGCGCACTGTCTGGGATATTCCAAACAACAAAGACAAAGAAGAACTTCGATTTGGTAAGCACCCTACACAAAAACCCTTGCGACTAATAACTCGCATGCTACAAATATCTGCAAGATCCAGCGATTTGGTCTTGGTACCTTTTGCAGGTGCAGGATCGGAATGTGTAGCAGCATCGCGTCTAGATACGAGATACCTTGGCTTTGAGATAAATGCAGAGTACTTTGACATTTGCCGCCGCAGATTAGGATTAAACAAACCACCTGTCTCTGAACCAATAGCTGGGATTAAGATTGTAGAAGAACCAAGTAAGAAATATTCACTCTTGAATATCCCGCGCAGAGTTGAAACAATCCCGTCTTTAATCAAGTGGACTGGTAGTAAGCGGTCGCAAGCAATTCAGATTGCTGCAGAGATGCCTCTTTACCGTCGTTACATCGAGCCATTTTTGGGTGGCGGTGCCTTACTCTATTTAGTGGAGGGGCAAGGTTCACTTGCGGGAGATGTGTATAGTCCTCTTATTGAGTTGTGGAAGTTGTTCCAGATCGCGCCTAAGAAGGTCATTGCCAATTACCGAGTGCAATGGAAGTGTCTGCAAGAAGAATTTCCGGACTATTACTATGTCGTGCGAGATCGCTTTAACCATCATCCTAATCCACTCGACTTAAATTTTCTCATGCGGACCTGTGTAAACGGCATAGTACGCTTCAACGACCAAGGCAAATTTAATAATTCATTTCACCTATCGAGGCGGGGTATGGAACCTGATAGGTTCGAAGAGGTTGTCACAAAATGGAACTCTGTTATACAGGGAGTTGAGTTCCTATGCCAAGACTATGAAGCAACTTTATCTGATGTACATGAGGGCGATTTTGCGTATCTTGATCCTCCTTATGCTGGGAACCGCCAACGTTATATCAGGAACTTAGATATGGATCGATTCTGGAGTACCTTGGATTCACTTAATTCACGGGGTGTCAAGTGGGCTTTATCTTTCGATGGTCGCCGTGGAGAGAAAGATTTATCACATGATGTTCCACGGTTCCTATATAAACGCCGTCTGATGCTTACGAGCGGGAACTCTGCTGTTCATAAGGTCCTCAATGGTTCTATTGAGCGAGTAGATGAGTCCCTTTACCTGAATTATTAGATCAACTCTACACTCACTCCGGCTCTAGTACTTTGGATCGCCCGTATAAAATCTGCCACTTTTGCACCGATCTGACTACATTGGTGTATCTTGACATTACAATAATTTCCCTCCGGTGTGAAGGCAAAACCAAAAACAATGTCGGCGCTAGCTTTTTTCTTGATGCCCACGATATCAGTATTGCTATCTGAAAGAAAAGCAACCCCTGTACAGAAATTTATAGCGGTAGGTGAAATTGATCGGCTTGTTTGAGCCCACTCTGCACCGGCGATAGTCGCTCGCTCGACGCTGGCTGGAGACTTCATTAGGTCGGTCAGATACGCTTTCAGTCTTGGCCCTATTTTTTGTTCGATGTCGTTCGCCTTTTCCTTCGATTCTACGACAAGTACAACGGGAATTTCGGAAATTTCAAAAATTTCGAAAACATGGTCCGGCCGCTTAGCATGCTTTCCGCCAACACGTGGGAGCGATAACCAGCGTAATTCGACAGAGCGGTCAGCAATAATCATTGAAATACCGCTCCAATCGCCTCCAGGTGGATTACACATCCCCTCGAATATTTTTGATCCACCACACCGATGCATCAGTAAGTGTATTACGGTATCAACATCTTGTTCGCCGAATCGTAAAGGTCTTGGGCTAACAATAAATCCTTTAGTGCTACGTTCTACCGTAGCGGAAGACCAGTGTGTCTTTAGGAAACCATGGTTGGTTATTTTATCTGTGGAAGAATCTATAAACAACGCATCAGATGTCATCATTGCAGCCTCCCATAGTCCGTTTCGTTCCATGAGACCAATCGGGTCGGATATCAAAAGAGGCCAAGTGTTAACTGGTGCTGGTCCATAAACAACAGTTAATAATTCGGTATCTGGGCCAATTAACATCCTAGCAAATGGTGGGAGGCCACGGTCAGGCCGTGCATCATCTCCTCCTGGTTTGAACCCCATGACCCAGCACACCGCAAGGTTTTTATTCTTCCCCAGCCATTCTAAATACTGTTTCGGCAGATTTTTGTACAATTGGCCAACTTTGCGCGCAAACATGCTCCTTTGTTCGCTCGAAATCAGGCACATTGGCAAGTCTGTAGATGTAAGACCAATAGCATGTTTCGAAGCTATATCCATTAAACGTTTTGCTGTTTTTGTGAGCCCCTTAATATATGCAGTTTTAGACCACTGTAGCCTTGCATCTTTGAGTAGAAATTCTGATAAATCTTTTCCTGACTGAATAGCAGAATATGCCTTCCCCCATAGTTCTGGAGTGAGTGTGGAGCCCCTACGTGAAACAGACGCCTTCAGTTGAACGAAGTGTAGGGCTTTTTCGATCAACCCCTTCGCATGACTTATACTATCCTCACCTAAAATTACTGCTCGCAAAAATTTTAATAATTCAATATTGCCGATTATGTCTTTGTATCGTGTCTTTGATGCCTCATCGGCTCCGGAACTTGCTATGATAACTGGTAACACCGGCACTTTTTTATAAACAGAGTAAGACAAATAACTAAAGGGAACTGCTGGATTAGGCAAACGTGGAGCCTTTATCTTGCGTTCGGAGCCAAGTTCATAACCTCCGATCTCGGCGATATATAAGAATGGTATCCTTGCGAGTCCAAACGAATATGCTCGACCCGATCTTTGCCAAGCTTGATTTCCGGCAGGTAAAGCACCGCAGAACTCGATAGATAGAATAGGTGCTTCAACTTTTTCATCAACACTTGAAATGATAATATCCGCGGCTTCGCGAAGAGAACCTCCCATGCTACGAATATGTTCAAGGATATCTTCGTCCCAGCGGCGGAAACCCGGGAACATAACTAATCGAAGGGATTTGGGACGCGTCTTTAACTCAAATTCAAACTCTGGGCATACCGGTGAGGTAAATGGACCTCGCACCATATTTATTTCTACCGAAAGTGATCTCTCGATGAGAGCTAATATCCTCTCGCACTCAACAATGTTATCACCGTGGATATGAATCCTCTCATACATAACCGACATTTCCCTGCTTCCTAATTATTGTTCGACCATGCTGTTAACATTACGATGATATTGTTGCTTTCTGCATCGCCGCAGGAAAGTTAATTATCGCACCGCAGCAAATGATATGGCACCTGCCGATGATGATTGATTACCGCTTCTTTCCCAATCCAATTCAACGTGGGCATCTAAACAAACCTCATAATACTAAAACAAACCGCTTTCAAGCCCAGTATAACTTATTTATAATAAATTGATATATCTCTTAACAGGAAAATGGTTTTCAAATTATTCTCCGCCATTTTG
>CAZRMQ010000160.1:0-5087 GCA_964601185.1 uncultured Pirellulales bacterium | reverse complement strand
TTGTTTTTTATCTACAACGCAATAAGGGCGTTAGGTTTTTGACCGTCGCCGTGCCGGCGACGGCTAAACGTCACTAAGTATTTGTTTGATGTTATACTGCGCTAAAGTTTCGTGCTGGGATTTAGATATTTGCCGGAGGCTGTCCGGCTGTCCGGATTCCGGCTGCGCAAAGCCCGCAGCAGCTACGGCGTCGGTAATGTCTGACAGCCGAATATTTGCCGGGTCCTTCACCGGAATAAAACCGACAGCGGGGTCTGTAGTCTTGGCTATAAGATTGCTCGCGACAAGATGATCGAGGATTTTCTCTCCGAATTCGGCAGGTATATTTAGTTTGCTGCAGATAACCTCGGAAGATAACGGTGCTTGATTTTTTTCAAAGGCATCCGCGATTTCTCTTACGATGCTAATAGCGGTAAAATCATTGGCGATAAAATGCTGCTCCCTCTTGCCGGTGGCGGCCATATCAGAGGCGTCGAGCGTCTTTAAATGCTGCGTGGTAAATGTCAGTTGCAGGCCGAACAGTACTATCAGCCAGGTAATGTAAATCCACAAAACACCCAGCGGTATAATGCCGAGCACACCGTATATTTTACTATAGGGAATAAAGCCGGTGACGTATTGCCTGAAGAGCCCCTTTGCAAGCGTCCAGACCAAAGCAGCTACAATCGCTCCCCAGATCGCAGATTTTGCCTGCACCCTGGTATTGGGCAGGACAAAGTAAAGCAGGAAAAATACTACCGTCGCCACAAAATATGATAAAACCGCGGGCCCAACGTGCGAGAGGACCGTCTGTTGAATCTGTGTTAAAGCTGCATAACTCCTTGTGGCGTAAATGCCTAATCCGATTAAAATCGGCCCAAGTGTTAGGATCGCCCAGTAGTTAATCACACGATGCAAAAAGCTCCTGCCGCGTGCCACGTACCAGATATTGTTAAACGCCCGTTCTATTGTTGCAAGAAGAGCCAAAGCGGCCCAGATTACAAATACGATGCTGACTAATGTTATCGAGCCTTTATCAACACCCGCAAAAAAATCATTAACAATCCGGTCCAAATGGTCGGTGAGCATCACTTTTTCTTCTGTCTGGCTTGGATACACAATCGTGGTCAGATGTAGCTGCTTGTAAACCAGGCTCTTTAGATTTTCTCCTGTGTCCTTATAAGCTGGAAATAACTGAAACACCAAGAGCATTACAATGGCCAGTGGGACAATGCCGAAGATGGTGTGATAAGAGAGCGCTGCCGCCTGCTGGCCCGATTGGTTCTTCTTTAAGAGCCTCGCACAATGCGACCATAATTTTATCTGAAAGACTACAAATCGGCCCGCTTTGCCGAGTTGTGTTGTAGGTGTGGACAAAAGCTCCTTAATAAACATACTGCTGCCTTTCAAAATATTTAGCCCCTCAATTTATTGGGGGGTTCAAGGTCACCGCAAAATTTCTTCCAGGCCTTTTCGCAACTGTTCCTCTAACTGCTTTTGTAACTGCTGCTCAAGCATCTTTGCTGTGTCTAATTTCGGCTTAGTGACGGTTCCTTTCAACGGCAGAGTTATTCTATCGCCGGCGGTTTCTCTGCCTACTCTTGCTGTTCTGCCGCTGGTAGTATAAGGTAAAGTCACCGTCATATCCAGGCTCTTATCCAAACCGATAACGCCTTTAAAATTGACCGGATTGTTACCAACGTCCACCTGCATATTGTCGTATCTGAGAAAGCCCTTCTGCAGAGCAAAATTTGTTGGATGTATGGTTATCTCCTCGCGGCCGGTTCCGCCTGCTATCGTCAGAATTTGGCCGAGCAAATCCGAGGTCTGCAATTGCAGCTTGTTGGCCGAGATGGTGCCAATCACTTCGATATCATTTTTGGTACCTGAGGCCAGCGGTATTGAAAGCTTCTGGCAGCTAAAATTTGCCAAGCCGCTGACGTCAACAGCATTGGCGAAGATGGGATTCACATACATCAACAGCTTGTCTGTAGTTTCCTTGTTGATTTGAATGTTCTTTGCCACTTCAATTGGGCCGGGCGTCTTCAATAATGTCGGCTTTTGCTTAAAATCCGCCCGCCCGGCAAAGCTGAGTTGGCCGTTATTGACGGCCGTGGCAAATGGTGCAATCTCCAACAGGCCGTTGCGGAATTGAATGTTCACTTCTGTGGGACCGAAATAAAGGCCCATGTACTGGGCTTTTTCAAAACCAATCTTGGCTTTAGAGTTGAGATTGGCCAGGAGCTGGTCCGGCTGGCCAGCCGGATACTCGCTAAAAAAATTTATAGTGTCCTGTCTTTTCCCGGCTATATTCAGACCCTGCGGCAGAAAAGCCGATACAAAAGAGCTCACAGCCGCCCAGTCGTATTCGAGATTCGCCTGACCCTGTAATCTGGTTTTGCCGTCTTTGTCGGCCTTATTAAACTGACCTTTTTTTAGCTTTATTTGGGGACTTATCAGCTCAATATTTTTTACGTTAATCGACTTTTGGCTGGGATTGATCTCAGCATCCAACATAAGCAGAACCTCAGCTTGCTGGAAAGGCTCCTTGTTGGGTGAGGTGAGTTTAAAATTCGCAATCTTCGTCGAATCGGTGAAGATTCGGTAGATGTCTTTTTGGGACGTGACGGAAAACTGCGAGGTAGCTTCACCAGCCAACTGCATATCTTTCGGAAAGGAGGCAAACAAAACCATAAACGGCTGAAGCTTTTGCAGGTTAATTTTCTGCGCCGACGCAGATAACTTCATAGGTTTCACGGCCTCTTTACCCAACGGCACGACTGCATCCTTTACGCTTACCTGTCCGAAGCTTGCATTTACATTCATTGTGCCTATGGTGACAATGCCGGCTTTCTTGTCATAATCAACGCCAAAAGCCACCTCAGCCATCGGCTCGGAGGCAGTGACACCTTCTTTGGAGCTTAGACGAAGCTCTTTAACCACCGATGAGCCGGCTGCGGCTATTCTTTCATCCTTAATGGATACTTGTCCGCGACCTTCCAGCTCGCCTGTCATCTGGTATGGACCGATGTCCACGAATTGTCCCAGCTCAGACTGAAGTTTTGCCAAATCGACTTGTGCATCATAATTAATCTGTTCGAGGCTGCCGGCGGCGTTTATTTTTGCAAACGCCGCGGAGACATTCACCTTATCAAAACTTATCCGGTCTTTTGCACCTGTTATTTCCAGTGCAGCGGTGACAGGCTCGGAAATTGCCAGTTCCTTTCCATCTATTGTGCCTGCCAATCCGGTTAAATTTGCCTGGCCGGTGATAGTAGCTTTGCCGGACTGGGCAGTTGTGTCGACGCTGCCGGTCAATCTTCCCGAAGTGACTTTCATTCCTTCTTTAAGACCTATCGTTCGGGGCATCTGTGATAGTAAGGCGGCGACGTCACAATTGAAATTTCCTTTTAAATTGTAATTGGAACCAGGCTGCAGGATGTCCGTGAAAGACTTAAACGTCGTAGGAATGGTCCCATCGGCATTAGCTTGCGCCCAGTCGCTTCTGAACTGTAATTTCTCGATGTCAATAGTTTGCTCCTTCTGGCTCAGCTTTACGTCAACATCCAGGACGCTGCTCTGCAATCTGTCGCCTTTTAGCTGCGGACCGGTTATATCGAGGTTTGTTGCCTTTATGTTTGCGGTCAGGTTTTCAAGGCGACCGTCTTTGATCCCGCTGGTCATATTAGCAGAAACTATGCCATAAGGGCGAAGCTCAACTTTAGCCAGCTCCAAAATCGGCTCTAAGGACGCAAGATTCAGCTCGCTGACCTCAATATTAAAATCTCCGGAGGTACCTTTGAGTGACCATCCGGTTTTTGAACCCGGAGTGACCTGGCCGGACGCACTAATCTTCGAGTTTTTATCCGTCACAGCCATATCGGCTTTAAAACTTGTTTGTTGGCCCGGCGGTCGTAAGCTCATTGTTGAGTTTATCTGCGAGACTTCGATAGTTTTTTCCTTTGAATCTGTCACCTTCAAGCTGCCATCATTAACGACGACATCCATGACAAGAGCGACAGGCGCAGCCATAACTTTCGCCGGCCCCGGTTTGCCGGGACGTTCAGCTTTGGCTGGGACTGGGACTGTGGCTGTGGGTCTATTTTTGAGATTTAGGCTTACCATAGGCTGGTCAATCGTCGTTTGGCCGAAGGATAAATTGCCCATTAAAATGGAGCCGTAATGTGGCTTAGTTGCGATTCGCTTTACTTGCACCGATGCCCAGCCGGTATTGTCGTTAAAACGAAGGCTCCAAATCTTAATGCCTTTGAACCAGCTCATCGAAAGACCGGCAAAGTCTGCTCGGCCATTAATGGATTTGTTGACTTTGGCCGATATAATTCGCCGGCCTATCTTGGATGATATAAAAGAAGGCAAAAGCAAAAAAACCAAGACAATAAAGGCAGCTACAATTATCAGACCCCATTTGATGAACCTTACGGTGATTTTCTTTCGCGGTTTGGTTTTGGTATTTTTCTCATCTCGCATTTTTATGTCCCCCTGAATTCATGGCCTGTGACCCGTGACTCAAGTCACGAGCGACGAATCAATTAAGCATTATCTCGTCCGATTTGTGTTTGACCATTTCGTCAACCTTATCGGAGTATTTCTTGGTGATATCGTCGGTTTGCTTTTTGCCGTTTTCGAGGTCGTCTTCAGTAATGAGTTTGTCTTTTTGCTGCTGTTCAAGGTGCTTGATTGCATCTCTTCGTATATTGCGGATGCTAACCTTTGTTTGCTCGCCAGTCTGTTTGGCCTGGGTAGAAAGCTGTTTTCTTCTTTCTTCACTAAGTGGTGGGATGTTCAGCCTTATGGACCTGCCATCCATAATCGGCGCAATGCTTAAATCGCTGTTTTTGATCGCCTTTTCAATCTCTTTGAGTGAAGCTGGGTCGAACGGCTTGATAACAATCATATCGGCTTGCGGCGTTGCTAAAGTTGCCAATTGCTTCAGGGGGGTGGGCGAGCCGTAATAATCGATTTTAATGTTTTCAACCAATCCGGTAGAGGCTCTTCCTGTTCGCACGCTTTTTAACTGGTCGTGCAGAACTTCAATAGCTTTTTTCATCTTCGATTCGCTCTCTGAGACAATTTCCTTGACTGGCATT
>CAZRMQ010000159.1:0-5091 GCA_964601185.1 uncultured Pirellulales bacterium | reverse complement strand
TATGTACATGGTTACTACATACTGCTATCGCATAAACTTTTTGGCCGATTTCTTCCGCTTCTTTGAGGATTGCGTTTTTGACTATTATGCGAAGACTTTTAGGAATCTTTATTTTGTCGTGCTTGAGTAATTCTTTGTTGGATTTTTCTAATTCAGGATTCGCTTTTATGGTGATTCCGTTTTTAACATAACCCTTTTTACTGCCTTGAAGCCATGTCCCGTAGGTTGTCCAGGTCGCCATAAAGCCAATCATTCTCGCCATATCAAGAAATTTAATTGTTACCCCCTTGGATTGCAAGGTGTTTTTTTATGTTATTGTTAGCCCCTTGCACCGCAAGGGGTTTATAATGTTATGCACCACAAGGGGTTCTTTGTTGTTGCACTGCAAGGGGTCGTTGTTGTTGTGCACCGCAAGGGGTTTTTATTTTGTTTTATATTGTTAGCCCCCGGCAGTGCCGGGGGTTGTTTAAGAATGCAAGGGGTCGTTGTTGTTTTGCACTGCAAGGGGTTTTTAATAATGTGCATTTGTTGTTTTTGTTAGCCCCCGGCACTGCCGGGGGTTTTTAAGACCGCAAGGTGTTCATGATGTTTTGTACCACAAGGAATTTTATATTTTTTATTAGACCCTTGCATGGCAAGGGGAATCAAATCCGAACTCATCGCCAATTACGAGTAAAGCGTGACAGTCTATTTAGGAAACTGTTAAGACATTTTCCCTGCCAAACCATTCCCTAGCCTTGTTTAAGACTGTCTCACTCGGTTCTGGAAAGAACACAACTAGATTTTCTATTGTTCTTGAACAGCAAACATAAAAAATTTCCCCTGTTCTCTCTATAATGCTCCGTTTATCAGGCCTCTCGCCAAATAAATCTCCGAAATTATATTGATTCCATCCACCGTTATCTAAAACTACAAGTACATTACGAAATTCTGTCCCTTTGATATTATGTTGTGTTGAATAAGGCAGATAATCCTGCTCATAGTCGTACAAGACTTTAGCCTCAGAAACTGGTATTTGACATATTTTTAAGTATAGTGGTTCGTTTTCAGATATGAACTCTCTAAGACTATCACCACAGGGATATATGCCCAAATCATTAGCCAATATTATCAACTCGCCAATAGTTTTCTCCTTTTGAGCATTCAGCAAGTTTTCTATATTAGCTTTTAGGACCTTTTTGTCATCTAATTTATTAATTCGAAAATCACATTTTCTTATAAACTCGTTATAATTCTTGCTCGCATATAGGTCAATAAGCTCGTTAATACTAAACAGATGTTTCATTAGCCCATCTTTGTTGTCTCCTAGTAACCTGTCAGCATTTCCATATTCAGCAAATATCCTGCTATAGCCAGCTTTACCTGCAATCAATCTATGTGTAAGATACAACTCCTTAGTGTTCTTAGAGTCTTCAAAGTTCCAACTTGCAAATGCTTCATGTTGTTTTACATCACTTAAAGCGAGATCTGTATTTGAGTACAAAAACTTGGCAGACCCGATTATATTTTTGTTGTCACCAGAAGCAATTTGCTTAATGTCATCAAATCGCAACTTATTTAGCAAATTGATAACAGCAGTAGAACATCGATAGTTATCCATTTTGGGAATTTCTTTGATAACTCCGCTTTCTACATAACTATTGATATTGCCAACACCATAAGCGTAAATAGATTGCATAGCATCGCCAAACATACCAACAGTAACCTTTTTGGCGGTTTTGTTGCCACTTTTATCTACATCAACTGATAAATATTCTAAGAAGATCTCTACTACTCGCTTATCCGTATCTTGGTACTCATCAATAAAAATAAAAGGGAACTTGTCTTTGATTATGCGGCATAAAAACGGATATCTATCAAACATAAAATTTGCCAATCTCAACACGTCATTATGCGAAACTATACCCTCTTCTAGCTTTTTGTACTGCCTATATTCAATTCTTTTATCAGCGAAATAATCCACGGTAAGATTCTCATCGCCCTCGTACTTTATACCTGTTTTTTCTTTCTCTTTCTCTTTTTCAATCAATTCTATCAAGCTTAATTTAAGGTCCTTCTGATATTGTTTAATACAAGACCACAAGAATTCGTGGATGGTACCAACATATAAGTTTGGATTCTGGATTCTTCTCCTAACCTCATCCGCCGCTACATTTGTAAAAGTAATACATGCGACACTATTTTGTTTTAGCTCAGAATCAGTAAAGATATACTCCAAAGCCTCTTTCAATGTGTGTGTTTTTCCACTGCCAGCTCCACCACTGAGAAGGAAATTATTCCTGGCCTTAACGCATTCCTTAATTTGATCTAAAGGTGTTAGTTCGCCAGCCATTTCAACCCCTCTCTTATATACTTTGGAGTATTCCATTGATTATCTTTATTTGTAGAGAAAATAATATCCAACGCAAATTCTGGTTTCTTCCCAACTTTATTTGCCAAATCATATGAGCTTGCACTATCTTCAACATTATTTGGAAAGTCGTTTAGAGAAGTACTCTCAGAGTTGATAAATTCTCTATTTATTTCCAACCAAGAATCTTCAAAACTCCGAGCACAATAACTCCCATCCTCTTCAGGTATTTGATATGCAATTCTAAATAACTCATCAACAATCTTGTCATTCGCAGATAGATTTACAAGTTCTCCCAAAGATCTGTTGCCTAGATAATCTGTAATGGCCTTATTACAAGTATTGACTCCCTCCTCTACTTTACACTTCTTATTATTAGCGCCTACAGAATCTAAATCTGTTACAATGAGGGTTTTGATGTCTAAGAATTTTAACAGCCTTTTAAATCTATGGGCAAATGCGCCACCTACCTCAATTATTGATATATTCTGTGAAAGCAATTTCTTTTCGACTGGTTTTTCAATTTCTTTGGTTTCTCCTGTTTCATTATCTTTTATTTCTATCTTCATCTTATCTATTTTTTGCATCATGTACGGCAAAAGCAATCTTTCAGTAGGACCCTCTATTAGGATTGCCTTATTAGCAAAGAATAATTCTGAGTTATGTACAGTTAAATATCGTTTAAGAAACCTAAAATTCTCTTTATCTTCATCTTTTATAAAATCAGATACGCTTTTCACCTCTACAGGCTTTTGGCCAGATATATCAAAATACTTTATGTCTGAAAATTCACTCTGAGACGCTATGTGAGGAGAATGGGTTGAGATTATTGTCTGCAAATTTATACCCAATTCCTTTGATTTTGTTTTAAGCATTTCCTTGATATGGTGCATGAATATATACTGCATCTGAGGATGCATATGTGCTTCTGGTTCTTCTAGAAATAATAGATTTATATCTGCACTCTTTTGTCTATCATTTTCTTTAAATGAGTCAAGTTTATTATGGATTTCCAATATCATGTAAATTAAATTGATGTACCCCAAGCCGTTGTAGCTCTCAGGCAGTTGATAATCATCCTGTTCATATACAACTTTGCTGTTGTTTGTGATGATGTTGTGGCTGGATATATCTGAGACTATCTGAATATCAGACGAACTGCTCTCATCTTTGACACCAAACTGCTCAAGTGTCTTCAATAGTCCTTCAAATGTTGTGGGGTAATGACGGGTTAAGGTGTCATCTATTTTTGACAGAGTTGCCTCCAGTTCTTCTTTCTTATCAAGAAAAGCATCTTGTTTAGCATTATTCTTGTAGTACGAAGATACAATTGTTGATAAGTTATAACTATTCTTATCTTCAGACACCCTCCTTTTAGCACCGATGGCCTCAAATCTAATTACTTTGCTAACATTCTTAATTTCAATTTCTGTTGAAATACCTTCATTTCCAGATTCCAATGATCTAATTTTTATTTGACAATAAGTTTTAATGTTCTTTTTAAGATAATCTATAATCGTCTTTTCAGCGTTATCCGGCCTCGCCATGAATTTGTCAAAAGCCCTTCTCAGTTCATCAAGCTTGTCTTTCCGTAAGCCATATTCAAATGCTAAAACAATAAAGTTGTCTTGGGGGTCAAGATTATGATGGAAATCATCAGGGATATTTTCTAGAGTATCCTCGTCGGTGTATTCAATATATATCTTAAGTTCGATTTTCACAGAATCTAACACATCTGAAATCTCTTCTTCGTTTACATCCAATAGTTTCTTAAAACTTTCATGAGTGCCGATATTAAAATCGTCAAAGTTAAAACCGCCGTCCTTGAGAAAAATGTTTAAAATATCCAAAACAGATGTTTTGCCACTATTATTTTTTCCAATAATTAATGACATAACAGGTTCTGGTTCTATTACGATATCTTGTAACATCCTGAAATTTTTGATTTTTATTCTTTTTATTTTCATAAGTTAAAATTCCAAAAATTATAAACTACCCCAAAACCACAACAGATTCTTCTATGAAATACCAAATGCTAAAAACTAACCCAGCAAAGCTACCTCTCCAAAGTTGCTCACCCAATTTTACCCCCAAAAATCCATCAATTAATGCAAATTCTGTGCAGGGATTTTCCCATTCACAATATATTATCGGCTGAAGTTGAAAGAATTGCATTTATTATTCCATACCCAATAGTGGGTATTTTTATCGTATTGCGTTTTGCGTATATCGTATGTCGTCCATCGTCCGTCTTCCGTCCTCCGTCTTCTGTTCTCTGTCTTCTGCCCTCCGTCCCGCCACGGCTCAACTGAACTCGCCGAAGTCAGGCGGGTAAACCTCTGTCTTCCGTCCTCCGTCTTCTGTCCTCCGTCCCGCCACGGCTCGACTGAACTCGCCGAAGTCAGGCGGGTAAACCTCTGTCTTCCGTCCTCTGTCCTCTGCCCTCCGTCCCGCCACGGCTCAACTGAACTCGCCGAAGTCAGGCGGGTAAACCTCTGTCTTCCGTCCTCCGTCTTCTGTCCTCCGTCCCGCCACGGCTCGACTGAACTCGCCGAAGTCAGGCGGGTAAACCTCTGTCTTCCGTCCTCTGTCCTCTGCCCTCCGTCCTCCGTCTTCTATCCTCTGATTACGAGTATCAAACATCCATCCGTTTGCTCATTTACCCCAAAAGTAGTAGTTAAAAAAAACCGCTCAAAACACGTTCGTTTTTGCTTGTTTTTGCTTAAAACGCGCGCTTTTTT
>CAZRMQ010000158.1:0-5092 GCA_964601185.1 uncultured Pirellulales bacterium | reverse complement strand
TCCGGTCTGATTAAATGCGGTCTCTGCAGCAATCGTTATCAGGGCGTCACACGGGTCAAGGGCAAAAAGCGGTTAGACGGGATGCGTGTAAGAACTTACTACTATGGCTGCGGCGGTTACATCTCAAAAGGCACAAGCGTCTGCCAGGTGAACACGATTCCAAAAGATACTCTCGAATCGACGGTTATAAACGCGGTGCTGGATTTTTACGGGCCTTATTTTGAGAATGGTGGCCGGCAAAAGCTGGCTGAAGCCATTAAAGCCCAGATCGGAACAGAAAAACAAGACATCGCTGTAGCACGTCAGCGAGCTGAATCCGAACTGGAAAGAGTTGGTGGAATCATAAATAACCTGTTAGATAATATTACAGAAACAAATCGCGAGCATGTGGATTCAAGGCTAAATGAACTTACCCAGCAAAAACAGCAGCTTGAGGCAAGAATTAAAGAGCTGGATAGGCTCTCGTTATCGCAAGCCGAGGTCGAGACTATAGCTGCTGATGCAATGCAGTTTTTATCTGGTCTTGAATGCACCCTCCGTCAGGGTCTGCCCCAGGAAAAGCTTGTTGCCCTGCGGCGATGTATTGAAAAGGTCTCGATTAACAAGCCGGATGGCACTGTGAAACTGACGGTACGTTCGGTCCCAGTTGGGAATCTGGAGGGTACTGTAGAACGTCAAGTATCTCTTTGATTGTGCTATGGCAGAACCAGAATTATCGGTGGATTAAAGAAGTTGATGTTAAAGCAATAGAACCTGAGATTATTTTATAGGAGGAGGTATCATGCAAGTACCTGCTCATTTGGTTGAAACATGAAGTTTCTAAAGATATGCTGCTGAGCAGTCGATAACTAATGATATGGAAATAGAGTTGGCCACATCTGATATGGAAAAATCAATGCAGGAACAAAAATAGCATTCCGCAGAAGACATAACTTGTATGAAGAAATGTCCCTTTTGTGCCGAGCAGATTATTGGCTTACTTACAACATTTATGCCGGTAGCCAAAAGCGATAAATCTTAAAGTTTTGCAAAGTAAAACATTATCAATCGGGCCAACGGTCTTTGAAACGATGTGTGTGAATCATACAGATTAAGAGGTGCTCGCTCAGTCTACCTCTGCTGCATTCATTTCTCAACTACCGTTAATTTCAGTGTAGCGACAGGTCCGAAAACGCATTGGTCAAAAGTCCAGCAGAACTATTGAATGGTTGGAGCTATCCTCATTGGCTGGAGTTGCTTGGGCTCGGGAGATTCAGCCATAACTAAACCACCATATCCTACCTCGATTGTATAACACAAATCCATTATATGTGATGTCCCATAAAACCTGTCGAAAGTATTACAAAAAACCGGTATTTTTGAACCAAACCACGGCGTGATGTGGGGCCGCAGGCTTTGCCTTAAAACATCCGGATCGGTAGAATCAAATCCTGTATCTTTTAGTACCGTGCCAAAACTGAAATGACTATCTCTAACGAGAGGCCCAGGATTTATCTCGGACGTTGAAAAAATCGTTAAGAAACATAACACAAAATACGATATTGATAATAATAATTCGTTGTGGAGGTTCATCTTCTAAGCGTAAAGAAAAGACATACATGGAGGTGGTAAATTCGATAATATAAGGGAAAGGGTAATGACGATGAAGCACATACGCGTGATATTGGACGCTGTTCTGTTACTTGGTATGCTTAGTCTAACAGGTTGCTTTTCATCACACGCCAAAGACATAGAGGCATTTTTGAGGCCTCGGGACGTTAATGTAACTACTGAAAGTTATGTTTTGCAGCCACCAGATGGAATCGAAATACATAGTTCGAACGTTCCGGAAATCCATTTACAGCGTCAACGCATTCGACCAGATGGAAAAGTGAGCTTTGAGGCGTTAGGCGAGATTGAGGTGGCGGGCAAGACAGTGGAAGAAGTTGCGGATGTGCTAAAGGAGAAAGTGGCAGAGCTTTATGCTCTGCCAGGAGACAGTCCCATCGATGTACGTGTCTTTGCGTATCTGAGTAAAGTTTATTATGTGCTGGGTCAAGTTGCTAGGCCCGGTCTGAAAGACTACACTGGCCGGGATACATTGTTGTCTGCTCTTGCTGAGGCACAACCGACCCCTCTGGCCTGGGAGGAGCGGGTCCAGGTCATAAGGCCGTCAGGGGTTAAGGGTGTTAAGCCCAAGATTTTTGAAGTGAACTTTGATCGTATGACTGCTCATGGCAATACGAGCAAGGACGTGTTGTTGCAAGAGGGTGATATAATCTACGTGCCACCAACAGTCTTTGCTGCAGCAGCTATGATGCTGGAAGAAATAATAAGGCCAATTGCAAGAGCTTTTTCTGGTGCCTACATCCTGCAGACAGGACCGAGCCGTACAGAAAGGGCCTATGGTGGTGGATACAGCAGTTACTGATTGATTTTTTCCAGGAATTGAGTTATAATATTCTGGGTAGATAAAAGAACTCGATGTTGCAGGAGGAGGTATTCGTGTCCGAACATAGGACATTAAAGTCAATTCATCTGGCCAGCACGGCGTGGTTCATATTGTGCATTATCTATATCCTGGTCTTAGCATTACGACAAGCAGGTGTCCGCTGGTGGATTATATTTTCGCTGTCCGGGCATTCAATATTGATTGTTTTTTTGCTGATTAGCTTATATGTATTCGCGATTCTTAGAGGTGTTAGCGGTGCTCAAGCAATAGAGCCAGAACACCCGTTAACCGGCACCAGTTACTACAAGGGATTTTATGTCACTGCTCCCTTTTTAGGTGGGTTGGCAGGCTGCGTGGGAATGATAGGCGAAGATAGGATTGTCCAATTCGCAGCGGGAATTGCACTGGGAACGTTCGGAACAACCTTTCTTGTCTGGGTAATCCTCGACCCAGTGACGGGACTGTTGGAAATGCTATTGCCGCCTGTCAGCAGAAAGCACCGTACTGAGCGAATTGCGCAAGCCAAAGTAAAGCGAGAAAAGAAACAGAAGGACCGTGAGCGTTTGCTAACTGAGGTCTTAGCAAAGGAAGATTCGGAGCGACGCCGCTGGCAGCAAGTTCTAAGGCCACAGGCTGAAAAGCTCGCTGGACTGTTGACAGCCGAGGGGGCTGACTTCAAACAGGCAGAGCGTGAAGCGGTTGATATAGGCCTTAAGGCATGGCAAATGGGGGGACTAAATTGCATGCAGCAGCTTCGCGATATGGCGATAGCCATATCCAGAGAAAGAGATCAAAACAAAGAAATAGTTGACTACATTCCTTTTTGGTGGGATGGTATCGGAAACTGGCATGCTTCACCCCTCAACAAAGGATATTGGCTACCAGATAAATCGATGGTCCGAAACTAAACGAAGGATTAGTTTTTGGTGCTTACTACAGTGCTTGCCGTCTTCGTAGCCAGCCGACGAGACCTATCCCAATGCTGCCAAGTACAATCGCACTCGGGACCGGAATCACACTAGTCACGATAGTAAGCGTGACGCCGTTGTTCCAATAGTGACAGTCTGGATCAAAACTGATGCCAAGCACGCTGTCATTTGTGATGTAGCTGCTAAGCGAACTAATCTGAGTGCCGGTAAACGTATAGCTAAAGTCCTCCGGTCCCGGGATGGCTTCTGTGTCAGTATAGCTTGTCAATATACTGCCATAGCCGGAGAGGTTATCACCACTGCTCTGGTCGTCCTGACCTCTATAGATATCGCCAGCGATAATGGATATGCCCAGACTATTGACTGCGTCATCGATGTTGTTTTTACTCAGAAGGCGCATATTCAGAATGTCGCCAGTTTCCACCTTCCAATCATTGATGTTTTTTATGAAGAGATTAGCTCCAGAAATTATCTCATTCCCAGGCAGTGACCAACTCACCTTCCAGATGTAATAGTAATCGTGGTCAAGGTCATCCAAGTCAGGGATACTGGGCTGGAAGGTGTAATTTGCTTTTGTTACGCTGACCAGCATCAACGTTAAAGCCAGGATTAAAATAGCAATTCTCTTCATCTTGCCCTCTCTTTCGGGTCGCTATTCGAAGACAACGCATCATATTCTTTTGAAACTATCTCATGCTATTGCATTAGCCTGTGTCTTTGTCCTTATGGTTCTGTCCCTCTATGTAATAGCCGAACAAACTTTTAAGGGAGAAAGCGTATTAGTGTGAAATCTTGGAATGCTTTCCCACCATTCCTCCTTTAATCTGCCTTTATAGTATCTAATTAAGGGAGGTATGTCAACAAAAATTGCTGGTAAAAAGTGCTTTTCTTATGCAGAAATTGTGAATACGCTCGGAGAGCAGGAAAAAGGCGAGAATCAACTTAAAGGATCATTGATGATTTGGTTAAAATCACGACTGGTTATATTGTCCTGCGTCTTTTCAGCCAGCCGACAAGGCCGATACCAATACCGCCCAGTAAAATTGCACCCGGAGCAGGGATGGGACTTACTGCCAGGTTGTCAATGGCGACGTCATTCCAACCGCTATCACTAAACACCAAAAGCGAAACAGGTGAACCGAAGCTCATAAAGAAGCTATCGGAACCGATTCCGAAATCCCAAGATTGCTGGTTCACTAAAGCACTGGCGATTGGACTGTATCGGTCGCCGTAACTGCTGGTGTAAGCTTTCACAGTGAAGTCGGCACCTTCTGTATCTTCAAATACATAGAAATCGCTACTTATTTTTACGATGGGTACGACGTCGAAGGATATCTGAAATGCCCCCGCTGTTTTGGTACCACCAATTGGGGTACTTGCGTCCCCCCAACTCCGCAACCATTGAGTGTCATTACCCGTCCAGTCTAATCCTGTCAAGGCGTCGTTGCTCCAAACGGCACCGCCCGTTGCAGTAACGGCTGAACCATACACGCTGGTCATATAGCTGGTGACACGCTGGTTAGCCGACGCAATTTTGTCGTCTCCGTCACCACCCGCCGTCGCAGCCTCAAAGTCAAACGTCACCGTTGCTTCTGCTGGTGCTGTGGTTAGAAACATACCTAATACTACACAAATTATTATAAACTTTTTCATACTTCCTTCCTTCATGAGTGTCCCAAGGGTAGGTCACAAGCCCTTACCTATATTGCTTTTTTGTTTTTTACAGTGTCCT
>CAZRMQ010000157.1:0-5123 GCA_964601185.1 uncultured Pirellulales bacterium | reverse complement strand
AGCTCAAGCATCCACGGATGTTAAGCCTTCTCGTATGGCATATTTTATCAGATGTGCGAAGCTTTCGATATTAAGTTTCTGCATTATCCTGCGACGTGTGGCATCGACGGTCTTAACACTTACGTCCTTGATAAGAGCAATTTCTTTTGAGGGTTTGCCCTCCGCCAGTAGTTTGAGGACCTCACGCTCCCGTTTGGTTAATGATCCATCCGAGGAGTAATCGGCCAAAAAGTGGCCTCGAATATAGTCATTTACGAGGACGTTTGTGGTCTTCGAACAAAGATATACCTCACCCGTCCGGACAGTCTCAATAGCCGTTACGAGGTGGTGGAAGGCACTTTCCTTGGGGATATATCCTGATGCGCCCGCTCTTAGAATCTCTGAAATAAAGTTTCTTTCCAAGCTCTTCGAAATTGCAATTACCTTGACAGGATGACTCTCATTAGTTAGCCGTCGAGTCGCATCAATGCCATCCATTCCGGGCATGTCGACGTCCATAACTGCAATCTCCGGTTTGAGCTGACGCGCGAGACGCACTGCTGTCGGACCGTCTGCTGCTTCACCTACTACCTCAAAATCCAACTTATTTTGAAGCAGAGAACGTAATCCCTCTCTCAGCATTGCATGGCGACCGACTAATAAAATTTTTACCGACATAAAATACCGCACATCCAAAAACTGATGTTGTCTTCAACCAACCTATGTCGAAAATCAACAAAATTCAATTAACCTAAGTTGAAAACCCGCTCAGATGAATTCCGCTTATTTAGGAGCAGTCTCTATCAGCATTTTGTCTATATTGGCATTAGGCCAATTATACAAATTGCCGAAATTGCCGAAATTATACATTTTCTTTTCTTCAGGTCAAGAAGAATCACGGAAGATTATATCAAGATATTTTTACGCAAATCCTTCGACCCGGTTCGTTACGAATCCGGCGTGCCGAATCGACGGACGCGCCGAATCGACGGACTCAGGACGGGTTAGGGGGGGCCATGTGGTTAAGCTGCCACAGAAAATGCTGTTACTGCTCCACTATAGTTGAGGAAAAACAACTGAATTCTAATGAGGGCAATATTCTCGCGCCGTAAGCCTTTTTGATTAAAGGCTATCCTTATCACAGAATTCGCCGCAGAAACTATCCTTGCTAACATTCGGAAAAACATTGTATGCAAATTGTTGTTTTTTAATAACCGCGGGTGGATAGCGATGACATTCACCATGTTCATGGTTGTTGGAGTTTCCCGAGAAGAATTTACAATTTTCACATCGATATTGCATGACTTTCTGACAAGATTGCATTGCAGCCTCTTACTCTGAATGATAATGAAAAACCAAGATTCATACACATATAAAGCATGTTGAGTGGAAAGTATGATGAGGAATTGGCTAAAATAGGTAGTATTTTGCTAATACAAGGGTTAAAAATGCTACAGCCGTGCATGATGATAAAAACGATATTTGCTATCAAACCCAATGACGAAAACTTGTCTCTCCTTTGGAGAATTTGGCTTAACAAAGCGTATAAAAAAGGCCGGATATAAAAAAGCCCGACCTTGCGTTGCATACCTATATATTCGCTATCCGGATGGAAGTTTGTAATTTTTTTCAAGTTTAGACAAATCTTCAGCGGCCAGGTCTTTGGTGGTCAAATTGCCAAAAACTATGCGGTATTTATCTTCTCTAATGCTCCAGCGAATAAGGACTTTGTTGCTGTCTTTGGCGGTGACTTTCTCGCCATAGTATATTACGTCCTTTTTCTCCCTGACTAATTTATCATAATATGCACAGGCAAAGAATATGTCCTTCAACTTCTGCTCTTTCACCTCTTTTGGCACATCGCGAAATATATCTACGCCAAGTCCGTTGGTCTCTTTGAGTGTTGATTTTGTGTCTAACTTGCTTGGGTAGCGCCCATCAGAAAGCTCCGAAAAGACCCTTAAGCCTGCAATCAGGTCCTTCTCATTCAGACTAAACATGCGTTCCACAACATCTCTTTTCTCGGCCGGTATGGTTGCTCCCATCGCATTTGCCTTGTCGATTAAAGCCTGTCCATCGGATGTATTTTCCGAGACAGGTTTGGCCTCGGAGTTTTTAGGCAATTGGTCAGCAGGCATTTCGCGGATACTTAAATCGCCATAGATAATACGGTAGGTCTCAGAGCCTTTAGGACGGTACCAAAAGATGGGTGTGTTGGCATCTCCGAATTTTACGCCTTTACCGAAATAGTGCCAATCGCTCTCTTTGGGAAGATTCTGTATAAACATTAAACCGCGTCCCATCCTCAAAATGACTTTTTGCAGCTCAAGCACACTTTCTTCGGACGGTTCCCGGCCTTCTTTCATAGCTTTTTTTACCTGATATTTCATAAATTCCATCGGTGCGTTCATATCTAAAGTGGAAGGCAGGCTGTTGTCCATATAATCGGCCCATGTTTGGAACATCTCGGTCAGGTCTTTTTCCGTTGCCTCAGAGGCATCGACCTGCATGGTCTGGACAGTGTATTCGGCGGGAATCTCCAGGCTGAAGAGCGATTCATCTAATTCAACATCAAAAACGATATCGTCCATTATGAAGCTTATAGGCCCCATAACTTGTTCTATCCGCACAGGAAGCCTGGTTTGCGGATCAGCCCAGACGGTTATATCAAAACCTGCTTCCCTAACGTGATATCCAATAACATTAAGGCCGTTGATTTTCTTTTCACCTAAAAACCGTATCGATTCATCCTTTTTTTCCTGAGCTTCCTGAATGTGTTTTCTGATTTCAACAAACATATTAAACTGGCTTTGTTTCTGGTTATCCGGCCTTTTTTCAAGTTCCATAACTACAGCTTTTTTCTGTGCCGGCATGAGTGTGACTATTTTGCCCTGTTGAAGATCGCTTATTACGACGGTGTCATTCTCTTTACTGGCCTGACGCATACGGATAGGTTCGGCATATATGCAGTCAAAGATTTGGGTGGGTGCCCCTTGGACTTTCATCTCCATCTCGAATGTAGCGGTTCGAGCGGTAAGTAAAGGCTTAACGATTTCGGCAAAAGCGGGGGTTGAAACATCTAATAGATTGAAGCTAATAAGCACTGCAAAGATTATCACCGCCGCAGCGGCTAATTTTGTTATCTTACTTTTCATAATTGTTCTCCCTAAAGTTCTAAAGACGATTGTCCGAGTTGCAGGCCGCTGCCCAGCTTCGTTGAAGACTGAAAGCATTTGCCGGCGCAGGCTTTCCCGATGTGAAGGATTTGCTTTATCATCGATATTTAGCCTGCTGACTAACTTTTGGAAATCGGCTTCGTTCTTAAACATTTTATTTTTCTCCGTCGAGAGTATTTTGCAAATGGTTTCGCAATTGCTTTAGAATCCTGTGTAACATCACCCGTACGGTTGCAGGTTTTACCCTTGTTATTCGTCCTATTTCATCAAAATCCATGTTCTCAAAAAATCTCAACGTGATGATGGTCTGGTGTTTTGGCTTAAGCTTCAAGACAGCCTTATAAAGCATTGGCCAATCTGGTTCGGCTGAACCGCCGGCGCTATCAGCTTCAGAAACTCCCACTGAAGGAGCGGCTTCTGCCAGTAGCTTTTTGCGGCGCGATGTTTTTCTTATGTACGCATTTGTGTGGTTGACTGCTACGGCATAAAGCCAGCTTTGAAAATCCGCTTCATTTTGGCCCTTAAAGTTTTTTATGTTGCCGGCGACAGCCAAAAAAATCGAAGAGGTAACATCCTCAGCAATATCTCTGCTAAAAAGCCTGTGCACGCAAAATCTAAAAATCCGGTCATAAAACAAGTCGTACAACCGGCCTAAGGCGTCCGCATCGCTGCGGGCTTTGAATACTAACTCGTTTTTATCAGTTTGCCTTGCAATTTCTGCCATCGCGCCAACCATCATCACAAACATAATTGCGCCGTAAGCAAATATGTTACAAAAATCGCTAAAATTATCATCTAAAACACGTTTTCCATAACAGTATAGCCAATGCAAATCCTCTATTTGGAATAAATTCTTGACAGAAAAAGAGGTAATCAATAAAGTACTGTTTCTGTTTATCGCAAAACAATTAAGCTATTAAAAGCCAAATTTACAAAATTGAATAAATAAGGAGATTTGCAAATGGCAACAAAGGTAGCGATTAACGGGTTCGGCCGAATAGGTAGAGCGGTAGCAAGATTGATCATCCAAAGGAAAAACGACCTGGACCTGGTGGCTGTTAACGACCTCTCAGACGCCAAGAGTCTTGCGCATCTGTTCAAATATGATACGGTAATGGGGAAATGGAACGGAACAGTCGAAGTAAAAGGCAGCAAGCTAATCATTAACGGTAAAGAGATAGAAGTTCTTGCAGTCAAGAATCCAACGGAACTACCCTGGAAGAATATGGGCGTCAAAATTGTGGTCGAATCAACAGGTATTTTCCGCACCAAGGAATCACCCAAGGGTGGCTACGGCGACCACCTCAAGGCTGGTGCAGAGAAAGTAGTCTTAACCGTCCCGGCTAAAGATGATATCGATGCAACTATAGTTCTGGGCGTTAATGACAACAAGCTTACCAAAGATGTCAAATTTGTATCGAACGCAAGCTGCACAACTAACTGCCTGGCGCCGGTGGCAAAAGTTCTCAACGATACGTTTGGCATTGAACAAGGGCTTATGACAACCATTCACGCTTATACAAATGACCAAAAAGTTGCTGATATGATACACAAGGACCTTCGCCGAGCGCGAGCGGCTGCGGTGAACATTATACCTACCACTACCGGAGCGGCAAAAGCCATTGGCAAGGTTATTCCGGAACTGGACGGCAAGATGGATGGTTTTGCCATCCGAGTGCCGGTCCCAGTCGGTAGCATTGTTGACTTAGTGGTTAATGTGAAAAAAGATGCTACAGTTGATAGCGTCAACGCTGCGATGAAAAAGGCAGCCGAAGGACCGATGAAGGGTATCCTGGTTTATTGTGATGAACCAATTGTCAGCAGCGATATTATCAATGACCCGGCTTCGAGCATCTTTGACTCTCTATGCACGATAGTCCTTGGCAGAACCATTAAAGTCGTTAGTTGGTATGACAATGAATGGGGTTACTCAAACCGAACTGTAGACATAATGGAAAAAATGGCTGC
>CAZRMQ010000156.1:3250-5148 GCA_964601185.1 uncultured Pirellulales bacterium | reverse complement strand
AATCCGAGTATTTTGCTTGCTGATGAGCCGACCGGCAACCTCGACAGTAAAACCAGCGATGGAATCCTTGAGCTGTTTGATCAGCTTCATCGGGAAGGCCAGACCATTATTATAGTGACCCACGAAGAAAGTGTGGCATGTCACGCTAAGCGGATAATCCACATGAAGGATGGGCGGATTCACAGTGACCTGCCAAGAGAGCAGGACCCGGTTATTAACTCTGTGATTAATAACGAAGCACGGCAGGAGAAATAGATATGATTGCTTTGTTAAGGATTCCGTTGGCTTTTTTTCGTCTGTTTTATCAGAGTGTATATCTTGCTCTCGGACAAATCTGGACGAATAAAACAAGGTCTATACTGACAACAATCGGCATCGTAATAGGTGTTGCTTCTGTTACCGCGGTGATTGCAGCTCTTACGGGTCTGAAGACTAAAATCCTGACGCAGGTGGAAACTTTCGGAACTAATACAATATTTGTTTATCCCAGCCGCCCCAATACGGGGCCTTTGCGCAACGCCTCCTGGTGGTCGATTCGTTTTTTGCCGGAACATTTGGACGGACTGCTCGAGAACTGTCCGGATGTTTCGCGTTTAAGCAGGATGGCCCACGTGGGGCGACATACGATTCGAGCCGGTGAAAAGTCGGTTGAAAATGTCAATGTTACAGGCATCGAACATTCGTACCATGAAATTGAGCATAGGCCAATTCTTACCGGACGAACTTTTTCCGTTATTGACGATGAGCAGGTTCGCCAGGTGTGTTTGATTGACCCAAAATTGCGGGATAAGCTTCGCCTCGACCGCGATTGTATTGGCCAGGTAATTCGTATCGGTCATCAGGCGTTTAGCGTTGTCGGTGTTATTGAACAAAGGCCTGAGATGCGGTTTGGAGAAGGAGGAGAAGAGTACTATGAGGTTTTTATTCCTTTTAAAACAGCTTTTAAATTACAAGAGCCTTGGATTGGGGCTTATGCAGCGAGCAAAGATGCCGCCGTTCTGGAAGAAGCACAAGCTGAAATAAAATTTTTCCTTCGTCGCATCCGCAATATTAAGGTCGGTGAGCCGGACACGTTTCGGGTTGAATCGCTAAAAAGTGCGCTGGAGACATTCAACCAAATTGCGCTTGTAGTCACGATGGTGGCGGGGGGCATCGTGGGAATCTCCCTTTTGGTTGGCGGAGTGGGTATTATGAATATTATGCTGGTCTCGGTGTCCGAAAGAACCAGAGAGATAGGCCTTCGAAAAGCAGTAGGAGCAAAGAAATCCGCAATTCTTACCCAGTTCCTGATTGAATCAGTGGTTTTGTGCTTCATCGGGGGTTTAGTTGGGGTAGGATTTGGTCAATTGTTGACTATGGCCATAGCTAATATCCCAAAGGTCGAGCTTGATTTGGCGTATATCCCTTTGTGGGCAATAGCGATTTCATTTGGTTTTGCGGGTTCGGTGGGCATCTTTTTTGGAATGTTCCCGGCAATTAAGGCCGCCAGACTCGACCCTATTGAGGCGCTTAGACATGAGTAAACAATTATCTTTAGTAAGTTATTGTCTTATAGTTTTTATTGGATTAGCGATGATTTGCATATCCGGCTGCAGAAAGCAATATGCGCGTGAGAAGTTTTATGAAATTAAGGTTAAACCTGAGAAATTGCGACAAATAGAAGCACTTGATTTAAAGCAAACACGGGCTGAACCAAACAAACCTCCAGATGTACCTGTGGCAGTCCTAGGGACTCCTTACGGAGAGCTAAACGAAGTGCCGCCAAAAGAGCTTGAGCTGACACTGGAGCAATGTCGGGCAATGGCTTTGGAAAATAATCTTGACCTTAAGGTTGAGCTTATTAATCCTGCCATCGCTGCTAAGCGGGTCAGTGAAGAAGAAGCTCGCTTTGAGTCTGC
>CAZRMQ010000156.1:0-3150 GCA_964601185.1 uncultured Pirellulales bacterium | reverse complement strand
AATGCCGGCAAACGTGCTAATACCCATTCCATTCGTATTGCCAGATATGAACAACAGATAACCGATGCAAGAACAAAACTTGAGGTAATAAGCGTTATCGCTGCTTTGGACCGTGTGTATTGGCGGCTTTATGCGGCGCGAAGGGAATTGGAGGTACGGAAAAAACAATATGATTTGGCCAAAGCTCAGCTCGAGCAGGCTCAGCGTTTTGTTGATTTGGGTGAGAGAGCGCAGGTTGAGGTAATTAGGGCTGAGTCCGGCGTAGCGCAGCAGCTTGAGGCTATTATCGTAGCTGAGAATAATTTAAGCGATCGGGAGCGTGAGCTTAAACGGGTAATAAAAAAAGCAGGTCTGGAAATGCAGACACCTACAGTGCTGATACCGGCTACTGTGCCGGATCCGGTGCACTACGAATTTCAAGGAAAGCAATTAGTAGAAAAAGCCATTGATAATCGCATGGAAATGCTCGAGCTGGAGCTGCAGATTGCTGAGGACATCAGCACAATTGATTATCTGCGTAATCAGGCGCTCCCCTTAGTTACAGCGGATTACACATATAATATAAGCGGTCTTGGAAAAACGAGGGATGATTCGTTTGATTTGCTTTTCGACAAGAAGTTTGAGGACCATCGAGTCGGACTGCAGCTTTTAGTACCTTTGGGAAATAATGCAGCCAAGAGCCGATTGCTTCAGGCTTTATATCAGCGAAGGCAGCGATTGGTCACTCACGAGAATCGTAAGGAGCTTATTGAGCTTGAGGTGCTAAATGCAATAGACAAGCTTGAGGCGAACTGGCAGCGTATTCTGGCAAGCAGACAGAGTGCGATTCTGGATGGACGCCTGTACGGGGCAGAAAGGCGGCAGTTTGAGCTGGGATTAAGGACATCTACAGATGTACTTCAGGCACAAACAACTTTTGCCGATGCCCAAAGCGCCGAGATTCTCGCCTTGGCGGAATATCAAATAGCGCTGGTCGATTTGGCTTATGCAACCGGCACTCTTTTGGGTGCTGCGAAGGTGCAGTGGGAGCCGATTGTGCCGGAATACAATGTTAGATGACGTTAGATGACGGATCAGACGTAAGTGTTTAGCTACATATTGTTGAAGGCCGTCCCCAGGCTTGGATCCTGCTCCGCAGGTTCCTGCGTTTGGGGCTGCCACCCTCTGTTTATCAATTTTGTTGGGTGGCAGCGTCAATCCGGAATGGCGGATTTATCCGACATGGTGGATTGGCGATGGTTTTCCCCAGCTAAACACGTACGATCAGACTCCGAAATTGGTTCCAACGGCCAGAGCTGCTTGTATAAGGTGATGGTTCTTGGGAACAGTCTTTATCCTGCCGGCAACCTTTGAAAGTGGAATACTTGAGAGTTTGCCATTCTTTAACACTACCAAGTGACCTTTGATGCCTTTCATCAGGAATTCGATAGCTGCATAACCGAAGTTCGTCGCCAGAACTCTATCGAAAGGCGTTGGTGTCCCTCCGCGCTGTATGTGTCCGAGAACAACCTCCCTGCAATCAAGACCCGTTCGCTCATTGATTTGTGCTGCCAGCTTGACTGCCACACCTCCCAGCCGAATCGGGTCGGGACTGAATGGTAGCTTTTTTGCGACGACCATTTTGCCGCCCATTTCTTTGGCTCCTTCTGCGGCTACTATGATGCTGAATCTTCTGCCCCGTTTTGACCGGCTGATCACGAAATCGCAGATTTTGTCTAAGCGATACGGTATTTCCGGCAGCAGCAGGCAATCCGAGCCGCTGGCCACGCCTGCATGAAGTGCAATCCAGCCGGTGTATCTGCCCATAACCTCGACAATCATAACCCGGTGATGTGAGCTTGCTGTTGTATGGATTTTATCGATCGCCTCGGTGGCGGTGGTGACAGCGGTGTTAAAGCCGAAGGTAATATCCGTGCCGTAAAGGTCGTTGTCAATCGTCTTAGGCACGCCTATGACGGTGACGCCTTTTTTAGCGAAGTTGGCTGCCGAGGCCATCGTACCATCGCCGCCGATACAGATAAGCGCATCGATGCCGTGACTATGGAGCACTTCAATGCACTTGTTTGAGACATCTCTAAGCCGTCTTGATTTGCCCACGATTACCGGATATTTAAACGGATTTGCCACATTAGACGAACCAAGAATCGTACCTCCAACCGTTAGAATATTGCTCACATCGTCGTATCCGAGCACGTCCATTCGGTTTTCGATGAGGCCCAGGTAACCGTCTTGTATGCCCCAGACCTCAAGGCCGAACCTGGTTATCGCAGTTTTGGTAACAGCCCTGATGACGGCATTTAGACCGGGACAATCCCCACCTCCGGTCATTACCGCAATAGATTTGATGGTCTTTTTCTTCATCTCGCTGTGTTTTTGTTAGGCGCTGTATCAGCTTGTTATTTTCTTTGCAGCGGCGATAACATTTTCCACCGTAATACCGAACTTCTCGAAGCATACTTTTGCCGGAGCCGATGCGCCGAACGAGGACATGCCGATAAAGATACCTTTGTCACCGAGATATTTGTGCCAGCCTAATTCGATGCCGGCCTCGATGCCGACTCTTGCGGTGACATTCGGCGGAATAACCGAGTCCTTGTATTTTTGATCCTGCTTTTCAAAAAGCTCCCAGCAGGGCATACTGACCACCGAAGTTTTAATTCCTTCTTTCTCCAGTCCTTCAGCAGCACATAAAGCGACAGAAACTTCCGAGCCACTCGCCAAAAGCAATATGTCCGGTTTATCCACACCGAGCAAGACGTAAGCACCCTTACTAAGGTTGGCAGCAGAAGCGTATTTGGCCTGATCTAAAACCGGCAGTCCCTGCCGGGTAAGAAGTAAAGCCACAGGGCCATCTCGATATTCCAGCGCAAATTTCCAGGCCGCAACGGTCTCGTTTGCATCGGCGGGGCGGATAACAATCAAGTTTGGTATCGCCCGCAATGCCGCTAAATGTTCCACCGGCTGATGCGTCGGCCCATCTTCGCCTATTCCGATGCTGTCATGAGTAAATACAAATATAGTCGGGTATTTTGAAAGAGCTGCAACGCGAATTGCTCCCCGCATATAGTCTGAAAAAACAAGGAACGTTCCGCCGTATGCTCTGGCTAAGCCGCTTACCGAGATTCCATTCATTATTGCCCCCATCGCGTG
>CAZRMQ010000155.1:0-5150 GCA_964601185.1 uncultured Pirellulales bacterium | reverse complement strand
CCGTTCCGGCGACGAGCTAAGCTTTTATAAAAATAAAAATCAATCATAGATTTAGATCAATTGCAATATAAACTACTCGAACTTCGTCATCAATATTGTGTATTAAGTTTATTCGAGAGTACAGGTATTGAATCATAGCCCTAAAAATGTTAAAATAGTTGGGTTTTAACTGTAAGTTCATTTTAGGACCGATAATCCTCAGTTCAGGACTACGGAAAGAGGGAACTAAAAAAGTGTTCGTTTCTATAAGAATTTCAACGCTCAGCCTTGCAATAATGGTATTTTTAGTTAGTTTTGCTGATTTCGCCTTATCGGCTGATGATACGCCTTTAGTAATTAACGAGATAATGGCCTCCAATAGCAGCACTATCCAGGACGCACAATTCCAGTACGACGACTGGATCGAGATTTACAACTTCGGAAGCTCGGCTATTGATGTAGGTGGTATGTACCTCACGGATGATTTATCTGAACCCACCAAATGGCAGCTTCCAACAAATAATCCCTATTTAACTACCATCCCCGCACACAGCTATCTATTGATATGGGCTGATAATGATACTACTGATCCAGGTCTTCATGCAAACTTCAAACTTGATGCCGGCGGTGAAGAGATCGGCTTGTTCGATAGCTCTCCGTTAGGAGTCCCTAGGACTGCCACAGGTACTGACGGCAGCTCTTTGATTGATAGTATTATCTTTGCTGAGCAGACCACCGACATTTCTTACGGTCGCTATCCAGACGCCAACGACACATGGCAGTTTATGGCTTCTCCAACTCCCGGCAGGGCAAATAATAGCGGATACATAGATGTTGTAGCTGAGCCGGAATTTAGCCACAAGCGAGGTTTTTACGATTCGCCCTTCTCTGTCACGATTACTACCGAAACCGAAGGTGCCACAATATTCTATACCCTTGACGGCAGTGAGCCATACAATTCTGAACTTGACTTGCCAACAGGCACGGTCTATAGCAATCCTATTCCCATCGGTACAACTACATGTCTGCGAGCGGTGGCTTTCAAGCCTGGCTGGAAACCAACAAGTGTTGTTACCCATACTTATATCTTTCTTGACGATATAATCCACCAGCCAGCACGCCCCACAGGTTTTCCAAACTACTGGCTTTCGACCCCTGCTGATTACGAGATGGACCCGGAGATTGTAAACGACCCACGTTACAGCAGCTTGATAAAAGATGCCATGTTATCGATTCCTACGATGTCTCTTGTGATGAAAAACGACGACTTGTTTGATTCGGATACGGGTATCTATGCCAATCCGACCGAGAATGGGATTGCATGGGAACGCCCGGCGTCGGTTGAGCTACTCTATACGGACGGAACGGAGGAATTTCAGGTCAACTGCGGGATTCGCATTCAGGGCGGTTACTTTCGACGAAACGATATGACAAGAAAACATTCTTTTCGACTTCTGTTCAAAGGGATTTATGGTCCAACCAAGCTACAGTTCCCGCTCTTTGGCGCCGATGCTGTCGACAGCTTCGAGACAATTGTTCTCCGGGGCGGTGCAAACGATGGTTATGCATGGGATGCTGCCAGGCTCACTGAGCAGTACACACGCGATGAGTTCTGCAGAAGGTTGCAACTGGCTACGGGAAACGCCAGCGCGCGTGGAAACTTTGTTCATCTCTATATAAACGGTCTCTACTGGGGACTATACAATCCGTGCGAGCGACCAGATGATTCCTTTTCGGCCAGCTATTACGGAGGCCAGAGCGAGGACTGGGACACAATACACGAAGGTGGTTACCCCGGCGGTATCGAAGCCACTAACGGCAATTTTATGGCCTGGTACCAAATGTTAGCCAAATGCAGCAGGGCCAAGGGCTCTTATGCAGCGTACCTGGAGCTGCAAGGCAAAAATCCCGATGGTACGCTGAATCCGGTTTATCCAAATCTACTGGATGTTACAAACTACGTTGACTATCTTGTTGTCAACCTATGGGGCGGCAACTGGGACTGGCCCTGGAAAAACTACTGGCTCGGCCGAGATAGCTCGGAAAATAGTACCGGCTTCAAGTTCTACAACTGGGACTGTGAAAACACTGTGGGTAACAATCGAGACCGCTCACCACTCTACAAGAACGCCCTGAACAACGATTTCTCTGACGCAGGGCAGCCGCACCAATCTCTTAAGAATAATGCAGAGTATCGGATGCTTTTTGCCGATCGTGTGCATAAATTCTTTTTCAACGGAGGAGTTCTCACGCCGGAGTCGCTGATCACTCGTTATGCAAAAATGGCATCAGAGATTGAAATGGCTATGATTGCTGAGTCGGCGCGCTGGGGTGACCAGCACTATCAGATGCCTTTGACACAACAGGAATGGTACAACGAGCGGGACTGGATTCTCAATACATATCTGCCTCAACGCTCTGGAATTGTCGTACAGCAATTTCGTAATGCCGGACTTTATCCCAATATTGATGCGCCGGTCTTTAATATCAACGGCTCATATCAGCATGGCGGGCAAATTTGGCCAGCCGACAGATTATCAATAACGGCTCCGATGGGCACTATCTATTATTGCCTCGACGGCTCCGATCCGCGTCTGCCCGGCTCGTCAGTTGAAACTATCACAAGCATTGTCCTCGTAGATGAGAATGCCGCTAAGAAAGTGTTAGTGCCAACCGAAGATATAAATAATGATTGGATAAACTTCCTAAGATTCAATGATTCATCCTGGATCAGCGGCACCGGTGGAGTCGGCTACGAGGCAGGCTCAGGCTACGAATCACTTATCAACATAGACGTCAGAGGACAAATGTACAACCGAAATACATCCTGCTACATCCGTATCCCCTTTACGGTTGACATCAGCCTGAGCGAATTTAATTTCATGATGCTTAATATGCGGTATGATGACGGATTCGTCGCATACATCAACGGCACCGAAGTCCAGAGGACGCTATTTATCGGAACGCCTGCCTGGAACTCCCAGGCAAACGGCAACCATGAAGCCGAAGGTTTCGAATCTTTCGATATATCCGCTCACCTCAATACCCTGCGACAAGGAGAGAATATCCTGGCTATTCACGGCTTAAATGTCTCAGCCAACAGCTCCGATTTTATCATCTCTGCTGAGCTTGTAGCAGGCCAAATTAGTACTCCAGGCGACACTGGGGTTTCGCCTGATGCTGTTATATATACCGGGCCTGTCACGCTGACCAAAAGCACACACGTAAAATCAAGAATATTGGATGGGAGCACCTGGAGCGCACTTAACGAAGCGACTTTTGCAGTCGGCCCGGTGACAGAGAATCTGCGTATCACAGAGATTATGTATAATCCCAGCACCGACCCTAATGAGGAGTACATTGAGCTGACGAACATCGGCACAGAAACCATAAACCTGAATTTAGTAAGATTCACCAACGGAATTAACTTTACCTTCCCTGATATAGACCTTGCACCAGGACAATATATAGTAGTTGTCAGAAACCTAACCGCCTTTACTACCCAATATGGTACAGAAATAAATACAGCCGGCCAGTATTCCGGCAGCCTGAATAATGCTGGAGAAAAGATAAAATTAGAGGATGCTATTGGACAGACGATACTGGACTTTAGTTACAGCGATAATTGGCGCAATATTACCGATGGGCAAGGTTACTCTCTTACCATAATAGATGCTTCCAATCCTGACCCTAACAGTTGGGGCATGAAGGATTCCTGGCGGGTCAGTACATATATCGGCGGCTCACCCGGCTGGGGCGATACCGATATTCCCGATCCCGGTTCTGTGGTGATTAACGAAGTTCTGGCTCATTCCCACGCTTTCGCTGCCGATTGGATAGAGCTGTATAATACTACCGGCAAGCTAATCAATATCGGCGGCTGGTTCCTCAGTGACAGTGATCCTAATCTTACCAAATACGAGATTGCTGATAGAACACTGTTAGCTCCTTATGGTTATATCGTTTTCTATGAGGACCTTCATTTTGGTAACGTCAGTAATCCTGGTTGTCATACACCTTTTGCCTTGAGTGAGGATGGTGAGACGGTGTATCTAACCTCAGCGCATGATGGTGAATTGACGGGATACCGGCAGTCGGAGGATTTTGGCGCCTCGCAGACCGGTGTATCGTTTGGCCGATACTACAAGAGCAGCACGGATAACTTTAATTTTGTAGCAATGAGTGAGAACACTCCCGGCCTTGCTAATGCCTATCCGAAGGTAGGTCCTGTTGTTATAAACGAGATTATGTACAATCCTGCATCCGGCAATCAAAATGAGGAATACGTAGAGCTTTATAATATAAGCTCAGAGCCGGTTACTCTATATGATTACGATAAGCTGGCACCGTGGAAGTTTACAGATGGTATAGACTTTACTTTTCCTGTTGAGGAGCCGGTAACGATACCTGCTGGAGGGTATCTGTTGTTAGTTAAGGACCTGTCGGCTTTTGCTCTTAAGTATGGTGATGTTCCCCCTAAGGGGGTTTTAGGTCCTTATGATGGTCAGTTGAGCAACAGCGGAGAGAAGGCTGAGCTTGGTACGCCTACTGAGGCTGATGGGGATGGCAACAGGTATTATATTCGGATGGACCTGGTAAATTACAGTGATGGTTCACATCCGCAGGATTGTCCCGGCGGAGTGGACTTGTGGCCCGTGGAGGCTGATGGCGGCGGATTGTCACTCAGTCGCAGGGTATCAGAGGAATACGGCAATGATGTAGCCAACTGGCAGGCAGCTTCGCCTTCGCCCGGTAGGTAAATTAATTGTAGAGGAGACTTGGAATATGTTGGATTTCATAAAGAATTTATTGATAGCCGGCTTTACTCTGTTTGCTGTGAATCAGCAGCAGGTAGGGACAACGCTGGTCATTAACGAGCTTATGGCCTCCAATAACAGCACTATCCAGGACCCACAACTCCAGTACGATGACTGGATCGAGATTTATAATTTTGGCAACACGGCTATTGATGTAGGCGGCATGTACCTCACGGATGATTTATCTGAAACCACCAAATGGCGGTTTCCAATGAATAATCCCACCGCAACTGTTATTCCGGCATACGGATATCTGTTGGTATGGGTTGATAATGATACAGACGATGCCGGTATGCACACAAGCTTCCAGCTCAGCGCCGGCGGTGAGGAGATTGGACTGTTCGATAGCGATGG
>CAZRMQ010000154.1:1311-5195 GCA_964601185.1 uncultured Pirellulales bacterium | reverse complement strand
ACCAGGTCAACGGTTTGCAGTAATTGTCCAAATCCCTGCAGAGCAAGAAAATGCGGCTGAAGAGGTATTAAAATCTCACTGGCTGCAGCAAGTGCGTTCAGCGTTAACAAACTCAGCGAAGGGGGACAGTCGATAAAAACGTAGTCAAATTTGTCCTCAACTCCTACGATAGCCTCTCGCAAGATTGTTTCTCTGCCAACCACACTTATAAGCTCGCTCTCGGCGCCGACTAAGTTAATATTTGCGGGCAGCAGCCAAAGATTCGGACGAACTAACATAATTTCCTGTTCAAACTTGGCTTCTTTGATCAGGACTCCGTATGAGCCGGACTCAATGGTTTGTGGCTCGACGCCGAGGTGTATTGTCAGATGTGCTTGAGGGTCGAGGTCTATAACAACAACCCTAAAACCCATAGCAGCCAAAGCTGCTGCTGTATTGACCACGGTGGTGGTTTTTCCAACTCCTCCTTTTTGGTTTAATACCGCAATGGTTCTCATCTATCGTTCTGCATCCTTGGTTTTAAGTTTTTTTTAGGACAGCATCAAGCACGCCATTAACAAATGGGCCGGACTTATCTGAGCCATATTTTTTAGCCAGTTCAATGGCCTCATTTATCACCACCTTGGGCGGGATGTCAGGACAGAATTTCAACTGATAAACCGACAGTCTTAAAATGCTTTTATCCACAGCTGACAGTCTCCCGAATTGCCACTTTATACTCGCATCAGCTATCAATTCATCGCATTGGGTCAGATTGTCCCATGTTCCTTTTGTCCAGTCTGATGCGAGCCGCCGGACATAATCGTTTCGGTCCGCCTCTGTGAAAAACAGGCCTAAATACCCGAATACATCCGGTCCCTGCACATCCAGTTGATATAGAGCCTGTAAGGCCAATTCTCTGGCCCTTGTTCTTTTGTCCACCTGCATTTGTGGCCTGAGAGCCTTAAATTTGTTCCATCACGTTGGCCATTTCCATAGCTGTTATTGCTGCATCGGCGCCGGCGTTGCCCATTCTGGTGCCGGCTCTATCGATTGCGTGTTCCAACGTGTCACAAGTCAGAACGCCAAATACTGTCGGTATGCCTGTATCATAGTTGATTTGCCCAACTCCACGAGAGACTTGCTGACAGACATAATCATAATGAGAGGTTTGTCCTTGTATGACTGCGCCAAGGCAGATAACCGCAACGTATTTACCACTTTGGGCCAATTTCTTTGCAGCTATTGTAATTTCGCAGGCGCCAGGCACCCAAACCACGGATATTTGCTGATCGGCGGCACCATGACGCACAAGACAATCTATAGCGCCTGCAAGCAGCTTTGCACTTATGAATTCATTGAACCTGCTGACTACTATAGCGTAATTACCTTTACCTGCTGTTATCTGCCCTTTTATTTCTTTAATCATGGTCTTATTTCTCCAAACAGTGCTGGTTTAACCGTCACCGGACTTCGGCAAGCTCAGTCGAGCCGCACGGCGACAAGTTAAAACCATTGGATTTCACATCTCCACATTATAAGACTCTTGGCAACCGCTTTCCAGAAAAACAGTAACTAATCCTAACTCCGAAGACCAAGTCTATTCACTGATTCTAAGTTAAGTTATATAACTGTAAGAGTTTATAACCTAAATTTCAAGCAAAATTTTCATTAAAGACAAACAGCTTTCAAGTCGTCAAAAAACCATTAAGGCGATTGCGATTTGTGGGCGATAACTGCCATAGGCGGGTGTTAGTATATCAATTGTATGATGATAAGCGATATAAAGTGCGATTATGATCTTCGAAGATATGGAATTTGGCTCCTATGACAAAGCCGAGCACAAGGCTTTGAAGGCATTTGAGCTTTATGAAGATGGCAGAATGCCACAAGCTCTTGAGCGAATAGAGGAGGCTCTTGAGATAAATCCTTCCAACAGCTCGTGGCATTTCAATAAAGCTCTTACCCTCGATGCTATGAGCCGCTACGATGATGCTGTTAATGAATATGAAGTCGCTTTACAGCTTAGTCCCGACGACCCGGAGATATTAAATTCGTTGGCCGTGGATTATACCCGCACTGGACGATACGACCTGGCCCTCGAGGTCTTCGAGCACATTCAGGAGCTTGATCCGGATTTCGAGCCGTGTTATTGCAACCGAGTAATTACCTATACCGAAATGGGTCAATATGATTTGGCCGAGCAGATGTTTTACCTCGCCCAGCAGATAAATCCAGACTGTGCTTTGTGCTATTACAATATTGGTAACAGCCTTTTTGCTCAGGGCCAGTATAAAAAGGCTATTCGCTGCTGGTTAAGAACGGCTGAACTTGAGCCGAGCCATCCACAAATTAACTATCGCATCGCTCAGGCCCACTGGGCCAGCGGTGATAACAAGCCGGCCCATGAGCATTTCTTGGCTGAGCTTCGCAACAACCCCGGTGACGTCGATGTTATTCTCGATTTCGGCCTGTTTCTGCTCGAGATCGGTGATATTGAATCTGCAAAGGAGAAGTTTACCAGGATACTTGAGCTAAAGCCCGATTTCGTACCGGCTTTGTTTTATCTTGGAGAGATTGCCTTTAACAGCGCAGATTTTGAGCAGGCGGTAAATTTGTTCAACCAGGCATTGCAAAAGGATAACACCATCAAGGGGCCATACTATAGACTGGCTCAATATGCGTTGCAGAAAGGACAAAAGCAGAAAGCCAGAGCTTATCTGATTTCTGAGCTGAAGCTAAAGCCTGATGATGCGGGCACGTTGGTTTCCATGGGGTCGATGCTTTTTACAATTGGCGAGCTTGATTTGTCAACACGCTGTCTTTTGGAAGCGGTTGATCTCGATTGTGCGAATGCTGATGCCTATTATTATCTTGGCCTTATTAGTGCCAGTAAAGAGCGGTTCGAAAGTGCTGGGGAGCTTTTTGCTCATGCACTTGATATCGACAGTAATCATATTGGGGCCTTGAGAGATTCGGCTTTTGTCTATTTGCAAATGGGTAGATTAGATGAGGCTGAAGAAAGGATAAATAAAGCAAGAGCCTTGGCAGCCAATGATAATGATAGTGTGCTGAAAGCGCTTGCTCGCGGAATTCGGCTGGCCAAAAAAATAGAGCAAATCAGAACTTTTTTTTCACGCTTTATTCCCCGGTCTTTTCTCAGGTAACAGCTCCATTCGACTTCGCTCAGAGCCTGCCCTGAACATAGTTGAAGGGACAAGTTTGCGTAGCCGCTACGGCGGAGCGAGGTTGCGGGTTTTCTGACCGTAATATGCGTTTTTACCATGTTTGCGCAGATAGTGTTTATCCAGCAAAGTTTTACTAATCGGCCTTTGGTCGGGATTTATCGCTATGGCATCCAAAGCCATTTTGGCTACCAGCTCCAGCACAGCGTTGGATTCAACAGCATCGGCAGGGGTCTTGCCCCATGTAAAAGGTCCATGATTCGCCACCAGAACGCCTGGGTAATACTGTGGGTCCAAATCTGCAAAACGCCTGACAATGACCTTGCCGGTGTTTAGTTCATAATTGCTCTTTATCTCGTCATCGGTCATCACCTCAGTGACAGGCACCGGTCCATAGAAGTAATCGGCGTGTGTTGTGCCGAAACACGGAATTTCTTTGCAGGCTTGTGCCCAGGCGGTAGCGCTCGGTGAATGTGTGTGACATACGCCACCGATAGATTTGAAATTTCTGTAAAGCTCAAGGTGTGTCGGCGTATCTGACGAAGGACGCAGCTCGCCTTCGATTAGTTTGCCATCTAAGTCAAGCAGCACTATTCTTTCTGGAGAAAGGTCTTCATACATAATGCCGCTGGGCTTGATGGCTACTACGTTAGCCTCCCGGTCTATTCCACTGACATTTCCCCAGCTGTAAATGACGAGTTGCTTTTTCTGCAATTCCAG
>CAZRMQ010000154.1:0-1211 GCA_964601185.1 uncultured Pirellulales bacterium | reverse complement strand
TCCTTAATATTTAAAAGTTCCTTCATAACATTGGCCAATTTGCCGGACCAATCTGCAACGCCAAAAGCATCGTGTAGTTGTTTGTAAAGTACGTATAGCTGCTGATAGACCTTGTGGTTCTCGGAGATTGGCTTGTAGCTTGTTTCTTTGATAGCGCACATAGCTACCTGTGCATCAGCGAAATTATCGTAACCGCCCGCTTTCTTACCAGCCACCACGGCGGCAGCTATCGCAGAACCAAGCGCACAGGTTTGAGCCGAGCGAGATATCTTCATTTCTCTGCCCGTGACATCCGCATAAATCTGCATAAGCAATGCGTTCTTTTCAGCAATACCACCACAATTTATTACTTCTGAAATCTTAACGCCATATTCCTCAAATCTGTTGATAATTGTAAGAGCTCCAAAGGCTGTTGCCTCAATCAAAGCTCGATAAATTTCCTCGGGCTTTGTGTGCAGAGTCTGACCCAGCAATAGTCCTGTTAATCTTTGATCAACAAGTATTGTTCTATTGCCGTTATTCCAATCGAGGGCCAACAGGCCGGATTGGCCCGGCTTGAGCTTCGCCGCCTTTTTTGTAAGAGCTTCGTGAGAGCCGGTTTTTTCACCGCCCGGCTGAATATAATTGACAAACCAGTTGAAGATGTCACCCACCGCTGATTGGCCTGCCTCTAAGCCATAATAGCCCGGCAGGATGGAGCCATCTACAATTCCACAGATTCCGGGAATATCAGGAAGCTCAGTGCTTGTCGCAGCCACAGCCATATCGCATGTGCTTGTGCCGATGATCTTGACCAGCGCACCTTCTTTAATTCCAGCACCGATCCCGCCAAGATGAGCATCAAATGCACCTATAGCAACAGGAATGCCTGCCGGTATGCCCAGCTTATTGGCCCAGTTTTGCGTCAAATTTCCTGCGATAGTATCCACAGCAAAGGTCTTATCGCCGAGTGTTTGGCGGAGTTTGCCTAATTTTGGATCGAGCTTGGCGAGGAATTCAACGTCGGGATATCCACCCCAGTTATCGTTGAACATGGCTTTATGTCCTGCGGCACATCGGCATCGCCTGAGTTTATCCGGCGCATCCGTTTCTGTCAGCACGGCAGGCAACCAGTCAGCATGCTCGACCCATGTATAGGCCGCATCAAAAACCGCCTGGTCAACACGCAGGCAATGGAGAATCTTACTAAAGAACCACTCGGAGGAATATGT
>CAZRMQ010000153.1:0-5199 GCA_964601185.1 uncultured Pirellulales bacterium | reverse complement strand
ATAGCCTTCTCAATTTGTTTATAGTTTCCGCATGGGCTGAAGTCCATTCTACAAGGATGTGGGTGTCTTAAAGGTAGGATGGACAACTTTACCCATGCGGTTTTTTTTATGTTTTCAGTCTCTCAGCATCTCGATGGCCTGCTGGACACTCGCTCCTTCGTGGACTATTTTTGATAAAACTCTTATCATTTTATCCGGTGTTTGGTGCTGGAATGCGTTTCTGCCTATCGATAGACCTGCAGCGCCGGCTTTGAGAGCGCCTTCGACCATCTTGAAAATTTCTTCGTCACTTCCCATCTTCGGACCGCCTGCGATAACTACCGGCACGGGACAACCGTCAACAACATCTTTGAATGTTTCTATGCTGCCGGTATAAGAAACTTTAACAATGTCGGCACCAAGTTCCGCTCCGACCCTTGCTGCATGTTTGACATTTTTAACATCGAATTCATCTTTTATTTTTTGTCCGCGTGTGTACATCATCGCCACGAGCGGTATCTGCCATTGCATGCACTGGCTGCTTACGAAACCTAATTGCCACAGCATTTCTTTGTCTGTTTCGGCACCAAGATTTATATGCACGGAGACCGCATCGGCACCGAGCTGAATCGCTTCTTCAACAGTGCAGATCAGCTCTTTTGCATTCGGATCAGGACTGAGTGATGTCCCGCCGGAAAGATGAATAATCAATCCGACATCACTTCCTGTACCTCTATGGCCGGCGCTTACCATGCCTTTGTGCATCAGAATAGCATTTGCTCCGCCTGCCACCACTTTGCTGACCGTGGTCCTCATATCAGCCAGGCCTTCAATGGGGCCTACCGTGACGCCGTGGTCCATCGGGACAATCACCGTCCTGTGAGAGTTACGGTCGATTATCCTTTCCATTCTTATTTTCTTGCCTATCATTGCTTATTCTCCAAATAAGGATTTTTAATAATATTTAACCGAAAATACCCAAAAGGCAAGAAAAAACTTATATGTTAATAATAGGTAGGGCGGCTAAATAAAAAGCTGCTACTCCTATGTTTCGCGCATTTGCTCGTAGAACTCGGCATATTTGTCTCTGTTTTCTGTCTTTCGTACCCGGTATTTTGATCTCACGTTTAATCATTCTGCTTTCAAACAATCCAAATCTTTCAAAGGATTCCTGCCAATTTACCCCATTAGAATGCCCCATGGCCTGCCTTCGCCGAAGCGGCTACGTGTAGGCAGGCTTGCCACGGTGATGAAAATATTTAATTCCTTTATATTGAACACGGCCTTTAATGCCCCGTGTGAGTACCGTTAGAAGGGCGAAGGGCTTCTAACGGGGTTTACTTGAAAACACAACAAAATATCCTGTTTTTATTAATAATGCAAGTCTTCAAGTGATTTGTTTCAATAAAACATACATACCGAGTGTGCAACTGTGGACAGATGTTTTTCTGGAAATGGTGCTTGGTAATGGAGTTACTTAACGCCTTGCTGCCAATTATTAACAAACACGGCGAAATCCAGCGCATCGATAAAATCGTCAGCAGGTATGCTAATATCACAGGCGGGATTCCATCCGGCATCTCCTGGTTTGGTTAACCAGGACGATGTAAATATAAAGAAATCGGTTACGTCCACATCGTTGTCTCCATCAAGGTCACCGGCGATAGAGCCCACGAAGTTGATATTCCACTTGTTTCCTGAGATTTTTAATCCATCGTTCGAAGTGCCGGTTGTCACGATCTGGTCTGTGAACACGTACCCCATTTTTGTTATGCTGACTGTATTCATTGTTTCCGATGGAACCTTCACCAGCGCATAAATACCTTTATCATTGGTTATTGCTTCAAATTGAAGACGACTGCTTATTGCTGTAACAGTTGCTTTACTGATCGGATTTCCTGATGTATCAGCGACCAGGCCGCTGATTATCTCACCAGTGTCCGAGACAAAAATGTTATATATGCACGCGATAACCGATGTATATACATTCTGCGCATCGATTTTTGGCAGGTTGTACCATGCGTCATCGTTTCCAGCCCAGCCCATGTTAAGATGGTGGTAAAGCGTTGAGCCGTTATAGCCGTATCCGTCACAAATAACCGCGTGTCCGCTTTGTTTGCGCCAGATGCCGAGATAGACAGGATTACCATAATCAAGGTTTGGGTTGATCATATCGGTTAATCCCGGGCCAATATCATTGCCATGGTTGAATCCCTTAACAGCGTTGGCATATCTGAAGGTGGTAGTTAGAGCGTCTGCGGCACTAAGGGCGTCGGCGCTTGAACCATCGTGTTCATACTCCGTGTTGGTAGAAATGCCGGCATCGCGACAAAGTGCACCTATGGCCTGTAGCTGTACATTAGTCGTGGTACAGTTGGGCTCCATAACCATATCGTTCCAACTGTACGCGCCGCCGAAGCCGTTGCCGCCAAATGTATTGGCTGTTCGTTGTCTGCCGTTGACTTTGATTGTAAAATCCTGTACTCCTATCCCTTTAGTTGGATACTTGTGATACCGCATAAGCTGAGCCAGAGCGGTAGCGACACAACCGCAGGGATAATTGTTAGGTGTATAGTAGTTATAGCACTTATTGTTGCAAACATCGAGCTGATACCATTTACTTTGTATCAGCGGGGCGACACGAATATCGGAAATCGAGGACATGCTGAATGCAGTAATGCGGTTTTCGGAGGTTTCTGCAAGGCTGATATAGTAGCTCCATTTGTTTTGAGATTCGGAGACTGTAAATGCCCTGATTCCTGTTTGTTGGCTGCGGTCGGCCTGAACTGCTGCGAGTCGCCCTTTTAGGTCCTGATTTACCAATGCTCCCAGTGGATTCTGGTCTGAAGGGTCATACGTGCCATCATCAGCAAAGCCAATTATCGGCTCAACCAGATAATCAGCCGATACGATTACAAATCCAGTTGGTCGCAAATAAACAATATAGTAAGCCGGCTCACCGGTATCGTCCGTGAAGGTCTCGACCTGTGTTACTATGCGGCCGATTGTTGTGCCGAGCGGACGAGCATCGGCTGTAAGCCAGCCTGTTACTACCTTTTCAGCCTCCTGGACCGTTGTTGGCTGTGCTAATAGCTGGCCATAGCAGATTTGCAGCAGTAATAAAATTGCAAAAACGCTGTTTTTGTATTTTACCCTCTCTGGTTTACTAAACAGGCTAATAATAGCATACCTCCCACACGGAAGTGCCGCTGTAAGCTAAACAGCGAATAAAACAAATCGTATGTTCATCATAACAATACTATACCTTTTTTGCTGCCTATAGTCAAGGGCGCTGCAGACATGGCAGGCATCCGTCCTCTGTTTTTTTACCCTTGCTTTTGAGCGTAATTGCTGCTATATCTTTGAGTTACTATGACGTACTTAACCGTTCCAATAGCAGCGGAGAATTTAGACAAAGCGGCAGAGCAGACCAAAGCAGCCATAACAGCAGGGGCTGAAATGCTGGAGCTGCGAACCGACTATCTCGAAAACCTAAGTGTCGCTTTAGTTAAAGAGTTAATTGGTCAAGCTAAAACTATCGCCTCCGGCAGAAAAATTCCCTTGATCGTGACCTGTCGTGACCCGCGGCAGGGCGGTGCACGCCCTTACCCGGAGAATTTGCGTCTTGATGTGCTTGCTGCTGCTTTGAAAGCCAGCGCTGAATTTATCGACATCGAATTCGAGAATTTCCACCGCACGGAAAACCAGGAAAAAATAAGAGTGGCGTTATCGCAAAGTGCAAAAGGCCGATTGATTTTATCCGCCCACAATTTCAGCACAAAATTTGAGAACATCAAAAAACTGTATCGCAGCATCCTGATTTTATATCCAGCGGCAATACCGAAACTTGTCTATACCGCCAATCACATCAACGATTGCTTTGAGGCCTTTGATTTGCTGCACCAAACCGGCGGTGAGCGTATTGTCTTCTGCATGGGCGAAGCCGGTCTTATAAGCAGGATTCTCGCAAAGAAATTAGGCAGCTTTCTTACCTTTGCGAGCATAGATGAGCAGAGCGCGACCGCCCCCGGCCAGTTGACCGCTGCGCAGCTTAAAGGGTTGTACCGCTATGACAGTATTAACACCAATACCGAACTTTTTGGCGTTATAGCCGACCCGGTCGGCCATTCTTTGAGTCCTGCAATTCATAATGCCTGCTTTGCTGATGCGGGTATGAACAAGCTGTATTTGCCGCTTCTGATCCAAGGTGACCAGGATCAATTTGACAAATTCTTAAACAACGCGCTTTACAGGGATTGGTTAAACTTTAAGGGCTTCAGCGTGACAATTCCGCATAAACAAAGTGCTCTGAACTTCGCCAAGGCCGGGCACGGCTTTATTGAGCCTTTAGCCGAAAAAATCGGTGCGGTTAATACCCTAATCTACGAGTCACGAGCGGCGACAGATGAAAGAAAGATTCGTGCTTATAACACCGATTATGCCGCGGCGTTGGACGCGATTACTACGACGCTTGGCATCAACCGGCCAGATCTAAAAGATATGCCTGTGGCCGTTATTGGTGCGGGCGGTGTCGCAAGAGCCATAGTAGCCGGTTTAAGTGATGCAGGTGCTAAAGTTAAGATTTATAATCGTACAGTCGAGCGGGCTGAGGGACTTGCAGCCGAGTTTGGCTGTGAATTTGCCGGCTTGGATGATTTACAAGATTTAGATTCAAAATTACTCATAAATTGCACCAGTATTGGCATGAAAAGGACAGAAGACAGAAGACAGAAGACAGAAGACGGAGGACAGAGGCCTGCTTTGAACGAAGTCGAAGGGACAGAAGACCAGAGCCAAAAGGCAAGCTACGAGACCCCGGTGCCGCAAGAATACTTGAAAAAGGGAATGACCATTTTTGATACGGTATATAATCCCGCCCAGACCTTGCTTCTCAAGCAGGCAAAGAGAAAGAGACTAAAAACAATCGATGGCTTATCTATGTTCATCAATCAAGCTGCTGCACAATTTAAACTCTTCACCGGACAAGAAGGCAATCCCAACGTTATGTGGAAAACTGTTACTAATTTCCAATAATGCCCTAAAGAGGGATTATGAAATGGCGAAATTATTGGTGATTGACAAAAATCGATTTCAGGGGATTCCCTTTGATCTGCTAATCGAATTTGTTAAGAATTATCGAGTTATTTTGCCCGATGTTTTATGCAGATGGTCTGACCCCAGATTATGTACCACATTGAATTAGAGAGTTATCCAAGTTTC
>CAZRMQ010000152.1:0-5203 GCA_964601185.1 uncultured Pirellulales bacterium | reverse complement strand
TAATGTTCTTTATAGATGTTCCACATTAAAGTCGTTTATCGCCTGAAAAAGGTTCGAAAAAAAGTTGTGTTTTTGAAGGATGTAAAAAATATCTATTGAAACCAAGTCGGCAGTACAGAAGCCTACTACTTCAAGATTTTGCTTTCGGTTCCTGCAATCAGCCTTTTTATATTCTCTCGATGTCGGATAACTACCATCAACGGTATCGCACTTGCCGCAATAAGTAATGGCCATAAACCGATAAGCTTCCAGGTCGGAATTAGGATTATTGCCGAACCCAATGTGATAGGGAAAGCAACAGATGCAATGATTGAGGCTAATGACACATACCGCCATACCAAAACAACAGCCGCCCATATTGTAATTGCAAAGGTGGCACAAATTGTATAATACGGCCAAAGCCCCAGCGCCACGCCAAGGCTGGTCGCTACACCTTTGCCGCCCTTGAACTTCAAATATATCGGAAAGATATGGCCTACAATAGCTGCACAACCTACTGCAAGCCACAACCAGAGTACTACCACTTGTTCGATGTATGAATCTGTAGACAAAGATATAGTAAAAGGCCTTGCTGCGAGCATCGGGAGCAAGCCCTTTAGCATATCGAACAGAAAACACACATAGGCCCATCTTTTGCCGAGAGCACGGGCTACGTTTGTCGCACCAATATTGCCTGAGCCTATAGTTCGTAAATCCTTCCCATGCGCCTTCGCAATAAGCAGGCCGAAAGGTATAGAGCCAAGCAAATACGAGCTAATTATTAAAACAATAAATATCATTTTTCTGTCCCGCTACGGCTCGGCACATCGCCGAGACGAGTTTGCTGAACGTTCATAAATACTCTCTACTTCCGTCTGATTATATTTCAAAAGTCTCTTTTGGCCAATTCTTAAGCAGGCGTGCGCGGTCTTTTGCCCGATATCGTTGATATATCCAATTAAATTTATGCACTTTCATTCCATCAAGATCTGTCAGAATAGGACCGTCCTTTGTAATCAAAATGTTTGTATGTTTCAAATCGCCATGACTGATGCGATGTTTGCCGAGCTTGTCAAGCAGATCCTTGATTTGCAGAGTTACTTTTGAACGTTGCTCCTGAGTAACAACCTTATTGCGAAGAAAGTCATAAAGCTTTTGTCCCCGGATATACTCGGTTACTATATAAGATTTCCATACGAGAAATCCTTTATAATTCTCGATATAGGCAAGCCCTTTTGGTGCAGCCATGTCCAAAATGCCAAGCCGATGAGTGTGCAGCCATCCTCTATAGGCACGCGATTTCTTTGCCGTATGCCGCAGTGAATGGAAAAATCCCTTATGGTTATACCGTTTGACCACAACATCCATACCGTTCCATGTTAAACGTGACACATAACAGGTGTCACCATTTTTAAGAATCTGTCCCTTATCCATCAGAGAGTCTACTTGTTCTATAAAACCAAGTGGATCGGTACCTTGGCAAAAATCTTTGTCGAAAACAGCTATATTCTCACCGGCATCGATCCGCAAGTATTTCTTACTTGTTCGCAGGCACTTTTTCAAACCTTTTCTGATGACTCTTTTTAGATGTATAAGTATCTGCTTGTGGATTAATATCTCATCTGATTCTCTGAAGCTCCACTCGCGTGCTTTCAAATATTCCCTACAAAGCTTTGGAATAGATTCAGTATTGCTATCTGCCAAACAAGATGCCAGCGAAGCTAATTGAGAAATGCCTTTGTTTCTTGTCACCGGACGCGATGAAAACTGCATCTGTCCGGGATCGAGCACAAAAACTTTATTACCTTCCAGTAGGAAATTTCCAAAATTAAGGTCTTTTTGCAAAACCCCCCTGTTGTGCTCATTAGCCAGCTCTTTACTAATCAAAACCAGCAAATCAAGCCTTTCGGTCTTTTCTTTTGTTTTGCTAAAAACATCCAGAACAGTTAATGAATTAACGATTTTTTCCACAACCAGTGCCAATCGGCCATCTTCTGTTTTCCCAAAAAATAAAGCCTTAGGGGAATTTAATCCTCGCTGCCGCAGTAATCTCAAGCCTCGCCACTCTCTCTTAAGATGACGCTTTGCACTAATTCTATGTGAAAACAATTTTACAATCACAGCTCGATCATTCCAGAAAGCATCGTAAACCTCTCGCCTTCCCGGAATAGACCGCAAAAGACTTGCACACGTTAATGTCTCCGTCTTTCCTGATGGACACCTAATTAAAAGTTGAAAGGGAGATTCAGCCATTTAATGCCTATGTACAAAAAATCAAAATTTCGCCATTATCTTCGCTTTTCGATCATTGATTTATAAACCGAGACTAATTGCTCGGCAACTCTGCTAATGGAGATTTTTTCCTTAAGATTATCCGCAGCAATCGCCTGGGATGCTTTTTGGATATTGTCTGTATTTGTGAAATAGCTGATTGTCTCTGCCAGTGCTGGAACATCTTCAGGGGAATCAAGAATTTTGCCGTGCCGATTATTAACGAAAAAATCGGTTGCCCCGTTAAATCTGGTGGTTATTACCGGTTTGCCTGCCACTAATGCTTCGAGAATGAATCGTGAACATGGATCATAAAAAGTAGGTAAAACAGCTACATCACTTATCGATAGTATGTTTTGAACATGGCTGACAGGGCCTAAGAAAATGACCCTCTTGTCCACCGTGGATGAACCGACCTCTTTTGAAAGCTGAAGATATTGGCTTGTTTTGTCATTGCCAACAACGATTAAAAATCCAGGCCGTGGTGTTTTGCGAACTGTTGCTAATTGCATTGCTCTTATTAGAACAGCGAGTCCCTTCAATCGGAAATTATTTGCCACGAATAAGAAAAAGACAGGATTATCTGACTCCTTAATTCCTAACTGAGCCAGTATCTGTGAACGGAGCTTGTAAGTCCTCTTTGAGTCGATTTTTGTGCGTATTTTTATTCCGTTAGGCACTACCATTATACGCTCATTGCTGACGGAATAGTGTCGCTTGAACTGCTCGGCAACATACTGTGAGATGGCTACAATTATCGGCTTGTCGGGCTGTTTACATAGTTTACGTTCGGCATGTAAAAGTACACTACGGCGAAAATTGGCAAAGGCAGTTAGTTTCTTGTAGGAAATCTTGAATTTATTTTGGAAGCTTTCTGCACTACGCAAAACTGATTCAGCATAAGTACCTCCGCGCGGCTGGTAAATATCTGCGAAGGTAAATGGTATAACGCTGTGGATTAAGCAATAAGGATTTTCCGACAAGTATTTTCTAAGAGCCCTGGCGAAGGTAAAGTAACAAGTGCGTTTGCCTAGCTTGTCCCGGCATAGAATGTGAATGTTTTTAGTGTCCCTATAGCCTTTTGCTGCGAGGATATCTACTGCGATGCCCGTCTTTGAGATAGCGGTTGCCATCTCAAAGACCGAGCGCTCCGCCCCACCAAGGTTGATATCCGCCCGCTCTATTATAATCGCGATTTTCATTTCTTTGTAAAATTTAAGACTTAATCTCACTGAGACATAAAAGGAGCAAATCTATTGTGCTTCGCATCATGTCGAGCCATACGATTTGTCCTATGTAATATCTTGCGAATAAAATTTTTATCCCCATTTACAAGCCTATTTCTGCCAACATAGAAAAGGTAAAAACGCAGCCGGTCCGTGCTTGAAAAATATTTCGCTGGAGCCGAATAATACAACTGAGCTATATCTTTGACTTGAAATCGCCGACGCAAAATAGTAGGCCTGAAGGCACGTGCCAGGTCTATTAGATAAAAATCACCGCTGTCACTATAGAATATATGTGAAAAGTAGAGGTCGCGGTGGCGATAACCTGTCTCGTGAAACTTTTTTACAAAGCTCGCTAATCGGTCGATAAAGTTACTTCGCAATCTCAAATTTTCACCCCGTGCCGGCCCATAGAAAAAACCTGGCAATCTTCGCTCCAAGGACTCTGCATTGGGAATCTTTTCGGTAATTATAAAACTTCTTTTTTCAAACAAACGTCCCCACTGTTGGCCGAAAGAAACTGTTTTGGGGGTATTTATTCCTGCTTCTGCAAGGCTGTTTGCCTGCTCGAACTCGATAAAGCTGCAGCTTTTAAAACTACGATGTGTCAACCAATTCCTAACTTGCACCAAAATTGGAGGCTTTTCATAGCGTTTCAAGAATAATGTAGTTAACCCCGTTAGAAGTAAGTCCTCTCGTGGGATTGATGAACCTTCGGTACAGATTTCTAACGGGGTTAAAGGTGAATTTATTTCAAATCGCAGCCGAGCCCGGTAAGCAGCGAGATTATTCTTAACCAGATTTTTCGCTGCGTTGAATGAAAAAACAGCATCGACAGAAGTTAAGCCCAACTTGCTAAATGCTGTTTCATAATCATGGTCGATAAAGAAAGAGTTCGATGTTTCTACGAACTTCCGTCGTGCATAGACGATGGCTTGTTTACGATTATTGCCAAATAATTGTTTTGCAGCATCGCAAACCATTTCCACAGTGATTGCCTGCATACACAAATGTTGGTTTTTTTTACATAGTGGTTTTGCACAGGGAGCACAAGGGACATTGCCAACTATTTGTATTTCACTTTCATAATTGGTTTCTGTCCAGGCAGGGTCATTTGGCCCAAAAAGGGTGACGACCTTACGCTGTAAAGCTATAGCTATATGCCGAGGACCTGTATCGTTTGTTATCACTAAGAAAGCTCTTGAAAAAAGCGCTTTTAATTCACCAAGATTTATATTTTTTTCAGACAGGTTTATAAGCTTATTTCTGCTTGCGTCACAGATTTCGCTGCCAATTTTTTTTTCAGCAGGATCAGGTGAGACAGAGACCACAACAGTTGCATTGTAATTAGCAATCAACCAATCTGCTGTTTGCGCAAATCTTTCACTCGGCCAGCATTTACTAGGACCGAATGCTCCACCAGGGACAAGGATAACAATTGGTCCGCTGGCTTTATTAAGCTCCGGCAGCTTGGCCCTAAGATTATCATTGCACTGTGGATCAACAAGTAATTCAAGGCTTCTGCTGACTGGTCGTGCACCCAGACGGGACACAATGCCAAAATAGTAATCAACCATAGAAGATGGTTTGTATTTGCCCGTGGATAACTTTAGAGGGTAAAGTTTTTCTGTTAAAAGAAATCCTCGGCCTTCGCGGGCATAGCCGATTCGCGATGGTATTCCCGCTAAAAAAACCGTCAATGCCGAGGCAAAAGAATTCTTAAAAAG
>CAZRMQ010000151.1:0-5207 GCA_964601185.1 uncultured Pirellulales bacterium | reverse complement strand
CAGTGAACGTACATCCCTCGCTAAAGTTTTTGTAAAGTTGGCAAAATCCGCTAAAGCCCTGGTTTGAGCATTGGTTATTCGCTTACGCTCTTTATGAAAATAAAACCTTTCGAGCATATTATTTAGGTCTGTTGTCAAATTCTTTCCCAAATTATTCAGTCTCTCTGCCTGCTCGACAGCAATTCTTTCTCCCTCTGGAGCAAACTGCTGTAATGCTTTCTGCGTATTAGCCACTAAGATACCCATCGCATTTGCACGCATTTCGTAAAAGGGTATAATCTTATCTATGAAACCTATCATATTATCCGATACTCCAACTTAAGTTTTTTTATATGTGACAGGCTGCTTCCGTACCATTTTTGCGCGTTTGCTCTTAAATGCACCAAGCAGATTCTTCACTTCTTGCCGTCTTTTTTCCTGGCTAACTATCCGGTCTTGACGTGCTTTTTTGAATCCGGCGAGCATCAATTTAAGATCTTTTATCCTAAGTCCTTTTCCTTTAGCTAAAAGGTTTCTTAGCGTTTCCGATGTTTCTTGTTGTTCCTTTTGAAACTCTCTCAGCTTTGAAATGACCTCCTGTTTTCTTTTTTCCTGCTTGACAAGGATTCCCTTTATCACCGTTTCAAATTCTCTAACTCTTTGCGATTCACCCTTGGCCAGAGCGTCTCTAAAGTTTCTTAAGCTTTCTCTCAATTCGTGAATAAGATTGTTCTGCTCGTTGAGATAGCTTTTTGACATATTTCTTACTTCTTGCTCCTCTTTGTCTTGATGAGACGAAATAACACTCATCATGCTGTCAAAATCTTTTTTCCGTAGAGATTCGTTTCTGGCAAGGCTTTCTTTTAGCTGATCATGGATTTTTTCTCTTTCTTCTCTGGTATCAAGAACCGAATCTTGAAGGCCTTGAAGGAGTTGATAGGTAGTCTCGAAAAGAGTTTCAACACTTTCTATCCTGGTCTCATAAGAAGAAACTATATTTTCGAGAGCATTTTCCGTATCCACAGTTAAGAGCATCGTTTTGTTTCCTTTTTGAAAAGAGGTTTTTCTTGGCGAGCCATGCTTTTTGCCCCCCAGGCATCACAAGGATGACTCGGCAAGAGTCCTCTAACGGCTATAAGCCCTTTTAAGAATGGTTATATCCTTATTTGTTTGCCGAGCCTTAAGCTGCAGTCGCTGTCAGACCTATCGCCTCGGCGTATTTCAGGTAGGTCTCGACCGATGCAGCTACCACTCGGGCCTCGATGGCGAGTATTTCAATACCCACCAGCGAGATTCTGACCCAGGCATCAACCACAACGCCTTTGTCCAGGATTCGGTCAATAACTTCAACCAAACTGCTGGAACCAATTGCTTTTTCTACTGCCATTTTAGTGCTCCTTTCTTTCTTCTTTCGTTGAAACTAAATAAAGTAACAGAAATTAAAAAACGTTCACAACGCACGTGTGTGATAACTCAACCTACTCTATTCACCCCAAATTGAATGGAGGACCAAAGGCCTTTTGCAATTTTAATTCATAATCAAAACGCTTATCAAAGATTGCCTCATCTGCTGCAAAAGGCCTATGGGCCATGGCAAAGAAAAAAGGCACAATCAAGATTGTTCAATCTATACTGCAAAGAACAATCTCGGTTGTGCCTTCAACTTACAGGCCCTTGTCCTGCCCGTCAAGGCGACCCACACATCAGTGACCCCGCCTTGCGGGAACCCTACTTCTGTGGCCATGACTGATATTATTTATCGGCCAACAACATACAAGTCTTTATTTAATCGATCTTTTTTTTGATTTTTGGTTTTTCTTATCTTTTATTACTATTAACAATCTCCTCCAGCTTCTTGCGTACTTCCCCCAGCTCTTTTGATTTGAAGGAGCTTTTGCTTCTTTGCAAAACGTCGATAGTTTCTGCCAGACCATCTGATAGACTTTTTAATGTGGGGCAATTCAATAAATGGCAGGGTTCTTTTTGCCCATTATGCGCAGCTAAATTTGTCGCCAAATGTTTGAGATCAGATAAGGCACCAACGATGTTTTGAAATGTAAGTTCGAGAAAACTATTAAATGACACAAAAAACCTCTCAGTCTGTTCGTCCTTCAATAGTTCTTCAATGTTCTCTGAGTCCTCATACCAGCACTGTAAATGCTGTTTCATGCTTCTGACGGAACGGTATATACACGAGCGATCAACCGCAACATGAACATGACCCAGCAAATCCTCAAAATCAAATGGCTTTACCAGGTAGGCCTCTACCCGCAGTTCGATTGATCGGATAGCCGAATTCAGCATAGGATAACCTGTTACCAAGATAACCGGCATGCATTCAACAATATTTGCTATGTTCTTAATGAGTTCCAATTCTGCGTTGCCGGGCATTTTTATATCAGCGATCAGCAGATCGTAATCATTATTGCTGAGTTTTTCTGTCGCCTCGGCAGCATTTTGAGCACAGTCACACTTGTATCCTTCCCTGCGTAATAAGTCAGCAGTCGATTGCAAGAAAACCTCTTCGTCGTCAGCTATCAAAATTCGCCCCAATTGGACCATTTTGTCTCACCTTTCTACCCCTATCAATTGGGATAATAATACTGAAAACGGTTCCTTGACCCGTTTTGCTCTCAAAACTGATGGTGCCACCCATACCTTCAACAATTTCTTTGGTAACCGACAGGCCAAGGCCTAATCCTCTTGACGTTTGGCCGCACTTTGAAGTAAAGAACGGCTCGAAAATCTTAGATTGGGCCTGTTCTGGAATACCATAACCGCTATCAGAAACTGTGAGCCTTAAAGCGTCCACAGTCACTGTTGCTGTTATCTTAACCTCTGCCCCTGCTGGTGAAGCTTCAACAGCATTTTTAACAATATTGAACAATGCCTGGCGAAGCGGAGCCTCCGGTAGCTGTACAAAAGAATCATTTTCGCAACTATTAATACTGATAACTACATTATGCCCATAGCAATCTACCTCGGCTAATTTAGCAATCTCAAATAAGACATCTTTGATCAGGAACTTCTTCACCGTAACTTCGTTCGGCCGATACAGGTCGAACATCTGACGGATTATGTCAGATAACCGCTGGATTTCTTTATTGATTAACCCCACATATCGATGGTAGGGATGATCTTCCGCAATAGCATCCTTGATCAGCAGGAATAAGTTTTTGATACCCGCCAAAGGATTATTGATCTCATGGGCAATCTGCGCAGCCAATTGACCCTTGGCAGCCATCTTTTCGCTCGCTCGCAGCATTTCTTGCATTCGTTTCTGCTCGGTGACATCATAAAGTACTCCATGCAATGAAAGCAAATTGCCTTTGTCATCTTTTTCCCAGCCATAGCGTTCTTCGATCCATCTTATTGCGTTATCCTTCCTAACGATGCGATACTTAAGTACACCATCCTCATGTTTTTCTCTTGCCTCCATGAACTTAGCAATAATATTTTCTTTATCCTCAGGACAAATTGTGTTTTCCCATGAATTCGGGTCTTTAAGCCATTCATCTTGACTATATCCGTATACCTTTTCGATAGCATTGTTAACGTATGTTGCCTTAAGTGTATCTATATTTGACTGATAGACCACTTCCTTCAAATTCTCACACAGACTATGATATTTCCGTTCACTATTTCGAAGCGCCTCTTTTGTTATCTCCTGTTGCGTACTTTCAATAATGTTCCACTTGCCTTGCCCTCTAATAAGAGCGGAGCCATGGTTACTGACCACATCTACAATTTCAGATGATCCACATTTATCAACACAATAGCTGCAAACGGCAACCATTTTATATTTGCCTATTGCCTTATTAACTTGCTCTTCATATTTGACTAAAGCTGCCCAATCTTTCCTTTTGAACCAGCTCCCATCACTTGCTACTCTCATGCCCTCAAAACCCGAAGCGAGAGCTTGATTCAGCTTATCAATCAATGCATTAAGAACTCTTTGCAGACTAAAAACATCATCTTTAAGATACCATTGGCTGGGTGGAACGATTTGGATATGTTTGTCTTGGAGATGCTTGTCAAAATCAGATATTTCGTCCATTAAAGCTTCTTTAGCCTCTTTTTCACTGAGAAGCGCAGAAGCGATCCACATACAGAATTCATTATTCTCCAGCCCTGTTCTGAAGTACGGCACTAAAATATCTAATAAATCTTCTTTGGTTTTGTAGAAGAAACAAATATGTGTGCCCCAAGGGACATCCCAGGATATGTCGGCATTTGTTCTTTTCCCTGATTGTTTAGCTTCCCTGCTTAGTAGCATACTGCAAAATTCTGATAATTTAGAGCAACATTATGATCTTCTTTAAAGTATATTTGGTATACTTAGTCTTGGACTACAAACATCCTGACTATATAAAAGAAGTATTCGAGCTTAGCCTACAAGCGTTCTCGTAAGTTATCACTTGGTTTGCTTTCGCCTTTGACGTATCCGCTTGACTTCGGCGAGTTCCGTCGAGTCGCGGCGGATCACAAGGCCACCCGCACCCACTTCTGCGGGACCATTCTAATAATACATATCGGCTGATGTCCTATAAATCTTTATTTTTTAGGCTCTTTTACTCTATCATTGGAAGATTCTTTTGTCCACTTGCAGTATGCTGGTTGCTTCTACTGAATTCTTCCTTGGTATCTACAGCCACGGAAAATAAGCGGAAAGTATGGCTCCCTCCCTTTTGCCCAGTCGGTTAAGGAGGTTTTTAACCATCGTACCGATAGCCGAGGCCATGGACTGTGACAATGATAACAGGGTCCTTTGGGTTCTGTTCAATCCGTTTGCGAAGTTGGAAATGTGCTGGTCAAGTGTACGGCTGTTGGGGATGTGGTCTAATCCCCAGGCCTTTTCAAAGAGCGTGTACCGGTCCACAACCTTTCCCTTATTGTCGTAGAGTATTTTGAGTATTTTTATGGCGCGCAAACTCAATTCGATAATCTGGTTACCTCGACGGGCTCTCAACTCGTCGGGCAGCACTTCGAGGTCACGCATCTGAAAAGGAATCGACTCCTTGGGCGGATTTTTTGACGCCAGGTACCGACGTGTAACGGCGCGAATGCGTGCCACGACTTCTCGTATGCCGAAAGGCTTGGAAATATAATCGTCCGCGCTAAGTTCCAATCCGAGCACCTTGTCGAACGGCCGCCGAGACGAGCGCACACCTTACCCGACTTTGGGTGAAGGAAAATTGGCTTTGTTTGGCTTTGTTTTCCCTGCCTAC
>CAZRMQ010000150.1:0-5210 GCA_964601185.1 uncultured Pirellulales bacterium | reverse complement strand
TGATTAAGCTGGGCCAGGCGTACGTTGTGCTGCCCGGCGGAACAGGAACATTGCTGGAACTGGCCAAGGTCTGGGAGCTAAAAAACAAAGGCTTTCCCGAAGCGGACAAACCGATTATACTTGTAGGCAGCTTTTGGAAGCCTTTGGTCGATTTAGTTGCAATAGACGATCCTGACAGCAACCGGTACCTAAAACTGGTGGACGATCCTGAGCAGGTCGGCGAATTGATTGTCAAAAACAAAAGGTGAAAACACAGGAAAGAAAAACCCATGTAAAACACGGGGATAAATGGAAATTATGAATAAAATATATAAATATTTGACTCTGGTTGTCTTTATAAATACTGTCTCTGCAATGTTGGTACTCGGTGCAGGCACGACAGGCAAAACTTCTTCAACTAAGCGAATCCTCGTCCTGCCGGATGGCTATATGCTAAGAGGCGTTGACGGCAAACTGACTGAACCCGACAGTAATGATGCCCGGTTCTTTGAGTTTGAATTGGCTGTTAGCTCTGCCACAGGTACTGACAGTACCGGCCGAACCGGCATCGGAGTAAAATTAGAGCTGCTCCCGTCTTCCGTATTGGAAAGGATGATTGCCGACGCGAATGCCAGTTCCGCAACAGGTTACAGACTCTGGGCCAGGGTTACAAAATATAAGGACAGAAATTTCATATTCCCGACCAAATTTTTGCCGCTTAGCGAGGCTAAAGAGACTCCTCCTGCAACCTCACAGCCATCTCAACCGGAGGCTCAGCCAACCCAGCAGGAAGTTGAGGAATCGAATGATGAGCTGGGTATACCGAAAGAGATATTGAAAAAACTAAAAACCGGGACAAGCTCACCTTCGACAGGGCTTGAGCAACCTGAAAAACTTGTCCGTGCAATTACCGGTAGGCCGACACAGGTTAAGCAAAATTTTATGTTAGTAAACAGAGCTGGTTTCTTGGTAAAGCAAGCCGATGGCGGTATGGTTTTTAGCCTTAATGCCTTTGGCCGAAGCGCCGGAAGCACCGGTGGTACCATTCGGCTGCTGCCCTGCCAGGCCTTGGAGGTAGCAGAGCAGAAGCAATCTTTTGCGCCGGGCATGTTACGCTTTATAATTGCAGGGATCGTTACCGAATATAAGGGAGAACAACTTCTGTTATTGCACAGGGCGATAAGAGCCTACAACCACGGCAACTTCGGCATATAACGAAAATTTCCGATTTTCAATTGCCAAATTATGATTGAAAATCGTAAATCGAAAATTGGAAAGGCCCAACCGTGCCTCACGAACTCGACCAAATCCTTATTTCACGTAACCAGGTGGATTCCAGTGAACAAATGCTGGCATTGCGTACGGCACTTATAAATGCCGCGATATTTGAGCCATATAGCGAGAATGGAAAGCTGGTAATTGACATTATTTCCGAAGTTGCGATAAGAGGTGACGATGCTGTAGCGGATTTTACGGAAAGGTTTGACCGGGTAAAACTTACACCTGCACAGTTTAAGGTCCCACCGGAAGATTTAGAGAGGGCACATAAGGAAATAGGCAAAGAACTTCTGGCATCGATTCGCAAAGCGATTGAGAATATTAGAAAATATCAGTCGCAAGTCTTCATCGGCAATATGCCCGCACACAGCGCGTATGGCAGGGGAACTGGAATAAAATACACTCCCATCAAACGGGTCGGTATTTGTGTGCCTGGCGCATCAGCTCCTTTGCCTTCTACTGTGATGATGACGGCTGTCCCCGCCCAGGTCGGGGGTGTCGAAGAAATAGTGGTAGTTTCACCACCGAGATACAACGGCAGTATTCATCCGGTAATTTTAGCCGTCTGCCACGAATTAGGGATCACCGAGGCTTATCGTGTCGGTGGCGTGCAGGCTATTACTGCGCTGGCATGTGGAACGAAAACTATCCCCAAGGTTGATAAGATTGTTGGGCCGGGCAATCAATGGGTGCAGACAGCCAAAAAAATGGTTTCGGGTATTGTTGGTATTGATTCTATAGCTGGGCCAAGCGAAGTATTAATCATCGCCAATGATAAAGCAAATCCTGCCTGGGTCGCAGCGGATATGCTGAGCCAGGCTGAGCATGCGCCGGGAGGTGCCGTCGTTTTTACAGATTCACAAAAGTTTGCAGAAAGTGTTCTCGGTGAGCTTAAACGACAGGTAGTACAGTTAGACAGGGCTAACGAAACGCTTGACTGCCTGAAAAAGTTCGGAAAAATTGTTGCTTTCAAAACTATAGATGAAGCTGTTAGATGGGCAAACTATTTCGCTGCAGAACATTTACAGATTCAATGCGGTGATGAAAGCAAAGCAATCGCAGAAAAAATTGAAAATGCCGGTGCAATATTTATAGGTGATTATTCACCGGTTGCGGTTGGTGACTACTGGGCGGGGCCGAGTCATACGCTGCCGACAGGAATGACGGCGAAATTCTTCAGCGCTCTCAGCGCCAATGATTTTATTAAGTCAACAAGCATAATAGAATACGACAAAGAAAAGCTGGCTGTGTGTGCGGATGATATTATTCGCTTAGCCGAGATTGAAGGTCTCGATGCGCATGCGAAAAGCATAAAAATCCGACAGCAGGATTGATGCTCACGTTTTTGTTATTCTGAATAAAAAGTTTTATTTGTTTAGCCCCCACGTTTTACGTGGGGGTTTTATATCCCCCAGCCAAGTTTGTCTTTGTGCCACCAGTAGAACCAGCCTACTCGATGCGCCAGGACAAAGACCAGATAGATTTTAACAGCTTGTGTTAGAATATCCCAAAGGGGCAATTTTGGTAAAACTGCTGCGATAAACCCGCCGACGGCAAAAAAGAAAAGAACAAGCCCACAGTACGGCAAAAATGTTTTGATTATAGACCAGATTATTGAAACCGGATTTAATGCATCGAATGAATCAAACATAACCCCTCTTAAGAAGGTCATTGGCAAAAAGAATGTTCCGCAGGCCGACAAAAGCCAGAACCACGAATCAGTTTGGTGTTTGATGACATAATATACAGCGGCAGGCCAGAAGCAAACAGCGACGCAGCCTATCAGAAGAATCGCCTGTGATGCGAGGTCACCTATGTCGAATGTGCCGGATAGTGGGAGGTCGGGTGCGCGTCTGAGTCCTTTAGTGCTGCTAAAAATGCAGAGCGCAATGTAATACAATACATAGCTGTAAAAGACTATATAAAAAGGCACAGTCAAATATTTCATAATGTAGCCGGTGCCTTCCATCAGGTACGGTGCTAAAAACGATGACAAAAGCCTGATAAAAAGCGAGACCAGCAGTGGCGCAACCAAGAAGACTGCAATGTGTATAATGCCTGATGCACTTATCGGATAGAGGAAGGCATCGATGAGCGGGGGCAGTTTACATTCATCTGCTGACGGAGGCTCTTCTTCTAAAATTTTCATTTCGTTCCCTCCGTTTCCTTCGACTTCGCTCAGAGCCTGCCTTGAGCTTGTCGAAGGGACAAGGTTTTAAGTCGAGCAGGATTTTATTCTGCCAGTTTTTCTTTTATAATTTCTGCAGCTTTGGCCAGCGCATCGTTGATTTTTTCCGGCTTTTTTCCGCCGGCCTGCGCCATCTGCGGTCGTCCGCCGCCTCCCCCATCAACTATCGGCGCAATTGCCTTGACTATGTCACCGGATTTTAAGCCTTTTTTGATCAGGTCGTCTGTCACGCCTGTCAAAAGCGTCACTTTGTCGCCGTCTGCAAAACCCAGAGCTATAGCAGCGGATTTTGCCTTCTTTTTGAGCATGTCTACGGCTTCTCTGGCTCGCTCAATCGGCGTATTTGATATTTGACCGACGATAACGTGGGCACCGTCAATTTTCTCGCACTGTTGAAGAAGCGTTTGGGCCTCTGCCATTGTGTCGGGGCCGGATGATGTCCCTGCAACTTTTAGCTCCTTCGTGAGCCTTTTATTCTCGGCAAGCAATTGCTCAACTCTATTCGAGACAGCCTCAACGGGCACCTTCAGCATTTGGCTAAGCTGGTCAACTATATCGCTTCTCTGTTCCAGGTACCCGGCAAGCCCCTGGCCGGTAAGTGCTGTTATTCTGCGGACGCCGGCGGAGATGCTTTCTTCCTTGATTATCTTAAAGCCCCCAATAGAGCCAAGCCGGTCAACATGGGTGCCGCCGCAAAATTCACGGCTTATGGCCTCGGAGATTCCGTTTTCGCTCTCCGCTCCGATACCTACTACCCGAACCTCGTTTCCGTACTTTTCCCCGAATAATGCCATTGCGCCGAGTTTCTGTGCCTGCTCTTTAGGTATTACCACCCATTTCACCGGTAAATCCTCAGCGATTTTTTCACGCACTTTCCGCTCAGTTTCCTTTAGCTCCTCCGGACCTGGAGCTTTCGGATAAGTAAAATCGAATCTCAGATAGTCCGGGCCTACAAAGCTTCCCTGTTGTGCAACCGATTTGCCGAGCACGTCCTGCAGCGCCCATTGAAGAAGATGAGTAGCGGTATGATTTTTCTTTATCGAGTCCCTGTCTTTGCTAACTATCGCCGTTACCTTATCACCGACGCGGAAACTTCCTTCGGCAACTCGACCTCGGTGAACGACACAATTTGCTACCTTAACAGTGTCCATAACCACAAATTTTCCATACTCTGATTCGATAATCCCAGAATCACCCACTTGGCCACCTGCCTCGGCATAGAAACATGTTCTGTCAAGAACAAGTCCTACCTCAGAATCGGCTGGAATTTCCCCATTATCTTTGAAATCTTGCTCATCGAACCATCCCTTTACACTCGCAGCACACTGGCCAACATGGTGCTTAAGAGTATCTTCGGTTGCAGGAATAACAGTAGGGTTGGCCGATAAAGATGATGTAATATTAATCACGCCCGACAGCCAGACATCTTTTTGCGCCGCCCTTGCGCGTTGTCTTTGCTCTTCCATTAATTCTTCAAACTTTACGGTATCTACTTTAAGGCCCCGCTCATTCGCCATAAGCTGCGTCAGATCGAGCGGGAAACCGTAGGTATCATAAAGCTGGAAAGCGTCTTCGCCGCTGATGGTTTTTTCAGCAGTTTGCATTGCTTTTTCCGCGGCATCGGCAAAGATTTCAATGCCTCTATCCAGAGTTCTTCCGAAGCTTGCCTCTTCCGATTCGATAACTGTTGAGACGAAATCGGCTCTTTGGCGTACCTCGCCGAATGCATCGCCCATTACATCTACAACTATCGGCACAAGTTTAT
>CAZRMQ010000149.1:1349-5241 GCA_964601185.1 uncultured Pirellulales bacterium | reverse complement strand
GAAATGACAGCAGAGTACGTGTTTAGCCAGAGTAAACCATCCCCAATCCGCCATGTCGGTTAAGCCGCCATGCCGGATTGAGGCTGCCACTCAACGAGGCTATAAAGGGTGGCAGCCCCAAGCGCAGCTTGGGGATGGTCTTTTTCAATATTTGGCTAAACATATACACAGCAAAGCTGTCATTTCGGTATTAGGATTTAGAATTTAATTGCCATTATAATCATTTGAGCCGCCGTAGATGAAGCGCATCTGGCCTACATTCGGTATCCACCTGAGCGAAGTAAAGCCATACATTATTCTCATTGGAAGGTTTCGCCGGCTCTTGTTTGAAAGATATGTTTTCAGACCTACGGGCCAGGGAAATGCAAATCCGCTGGGCCAATAGACAAACAGCGCTTTGCCGACTAAATAGTCACGCGGAACAGTACCTTTGCGATAGGACAGCCCGTTATTAGCTACGCCTTTATTGTCCCACCATCTGCCATCCTCGCTGTTGGGACTGTTGTCACCAAGAACGAAAAACTCATCTTTTGCAAGGGTAAAAGGATTACCCTCGGTTGCTCTGCCTGTGTCGTCATTGTTGGCAGTTTTTTCCTCGGTATAGTGAATATCCCTGGAAATCGCTATATGTGACAGTGTTAACTTACCGGCTCCAAAGATTTTGACCCACGGCTCAGCATCGGTCTGCCTGGGTCCCGCATCCTCCGGACCGGTTCCCAAATCGTAAGTCAAATTTTCACTGCCGAATTCAAAAATCAACAGATGGTCAATATTGGCAAATTTGACAAGAGTCGGCTTGTTCACAGCCGGTGGCAGGATTGGTTTACGCTTTAGCTCTATTAGTTGCTTATCCGGTCCGACTTTGGCAATGACCATTTCGCCGGTCTCGCCCCGTGAGATGGCCGACTGCGATTTTGTCCTGATTCCCAAGTTATTTATCTCACGGGTCGAGCTGATCCAGGCACTGTAATTGGTTTGATATTTCCTGAGAGTTATACCAACGTTTCCATCACTTTTGCCCGATTCAACGTAGAAACGCACCATTAGGTCGCTGCATTCCGGCATGTCCTCTTCTCTTCTGAAATCCAAATCGTTGTAGGAATACATGGCTCTAAAGTCTTTGCCGTTCGGCGTGTTATAAATCAGGGTGTTGATTTGCTCTGTGGAACCGTCCAAACGAGCCAGCGTAGGACTGTCTTTATTATCGATTATCCATTTTGAGCCTGTGTCATTTTTGAGTGGCTGACGCCATGGATGACCGTTAAAAGAGCCTTCACGCGGTCGAACAGGCTGATAATCGTGGTCGTAGACGGGCGTCCATAGCTGCTGCTGAACCTTAGGCGGTTTTCGGCTGATTTGACCATTTGTATAAACATCACCGTCAATAATTTCAATTGTCTCTTCCGGAAGCCCGATCAACCTTTTAATGTAATTTTCTGTGGGATCCAGCGGATTTTTGAATACGATGATGTCCCACCGTTTAGGTTCAATGAGCTGGTAGATACATTTTAGCACAAGGATACGGTCCCCATTTGCTACAGGCATCATTTTCCTGGTAAATCGGTTGTTCCCCTGTTCATAACCGCAGCTTGGGCAGCGAGTATGAGGCAGCTCAACGCTGACGGACGGGATAGTATCCGTGGGCATTCGATATCTTTCGGGCGAAAAACCATGACTATACTTGTATCCGCATTGCTCGCAGCACAGTCGGAAATGAGCTCCTTTGAGCGTATTAGCCATACTGCCGGTAGGTATGCGGAACGCCTCCATTATGAACGCCCGGAAGACGAAGGCCAATATAAAGGCGGTTATCAGCCACTCGAAGGTATTCGCAACTTCAGCGGCTATATCTTTTCTTTTTCGAGTTTTTTTGCTCTTATCTTCAGACATAAATGCTATTCCTGCTGTAATCTCGGCTCACGTATCGATTCTTACATTAAATTGAGTAAATATAATATATTCAATTATGTCGACAAGTCTTTAACTGGTCAATAGACTATCTATTTGATTATCAATAAAACCAGGAATTGAACAGAAATTAGACAGCAAGCGAAATATTACAGCATGGACGGAGTCAGGTTTTTTCTCAGTGCCTGAGGCACAATTGAATTTTTTTTATAATCTGAAAATTTTTGTATAAAAATTGCTTGCTGTCTCGAAGTCTTTATTGTATAGTACCTTGCAATATTGTGGAGTTTTTATTCTCGTAGCTGGTTTTTCAGATAACAAAGGAATCTATTGTCCAATAGTGCCGCTGAACTTGTCCCATCGACCTTGCTCGATGCGGGCGTGAGTCAGATTGAAGGACAGGTTAGTGTGCGGCCGTGACCCCAAAAGAGGCCCGTCCCTTCAACTATGTTCAGGGCAGGCTCTGAGCCGGGTCGAAGGATATGTGATGAGCTGTTTAATAACCAGGCTTGTCCCCGCCGACAGGCGTCCTCCGTCAGGAGTCCCTATGACTGTGGAGAGCGAAGTCGAGGGAAAAGACAGGTTGTCATATAACAGTTCTGATAGCATAACCGGAATCTAATTTCTCAACAGCTCTTTTCCTGAAATGAGGTAACCTATGGCAACAGTTACAAAGAAAGAACTTATCGACCGGATTGCAGAGCGCACTCAAGCAAAAAGAGTGACAGTCAAGCGTATAATCCAAACGTTTCTTGACGAGATAACACAAGAACTTTGCAGGAACAACAATCGTCTGGAATTCCGGGACTTTGGTGTCTTCGAGACCAGGACAAGAGCCTCGAGAGTCGCGCAGAATCCCAAAACCCTTGAGCGTGTTGAGGTCCCCGCAAAGCGAACGGTGAAGTTTAAAATGGGGCGGCTGATGAGAGAGAATCTTTGTGTCCCTGCAGCAGAACCGTCAGATGTGAAATAAATATTCTGTAATATGCCATTCAGTTTTTCGACTGCTGTAAATCCTCCAGCTATAGGGGGCCGGTGTTAGACCGGGTGCTTTTGTATAGCATCTCGTGAATAAAGTAGTTGCTGAATAGCTCATCACTTCTGTGTTGCCAACAGGTAACGCGAAATTGCCCGTCCTAATTCACTATTTGGCGCAAAAATAGTATCTGTTTTACAAGTTTATGCTTTTTCCTTGCAATTAAAGAAACTTTCTGTTATTTGTTATGGTGAATTTAATAACGTTTTTTAATTGCAGATTATGTTTGCTTCTGAGATCAAATCCGGGCTGGACTGTAATGTTCTCGTGCTGAACAGGCACTATATGGCCATCCGCATAGTGGGAGCCAGGCGGGCCTTTTCTTTGCTTTTCCAGGATCTTGCTGAAGTTGTCTCCCTCGAGGAAGGCAGATATTCCAACTATGATTTCCAGAGCTGGTGTGAGGTAAGCCAGTTCAAGCGCAATTTCGAGCCGGCCGGACACGACTGGATCTCTACGGTAAACTTTCATATTGCGGTGCCGCGGATTATTCGGCTGCTGTTTTATGACCGTCTGCCGCGGACCGATGTCAAGTTCAATCGGCGGAACATCTTCGCCCGCGACAAAAACAGGTGTCAGTATTGCGGCAGGCGCCGGCGAACCAGCGAATTGTCACTCGACCATGTTATCCCCAGGAGCATGGGCGGTAAAGCCGTTTGGGGAAATATAGTTTGTGCCTGCGCCGAGTGCAACGTCAAAAAAGGCGGCCGAACTCCGAAAGAAGCTGGTATAACACTTATTCATAAGCCCGTTAAGCCGAAACACAATCCACTCGTTCATATTCATCTCGGCGAACAACGCTACCGTAGCTGGCAGCAGTTCCTCGACCACGCATACTGGTCCGTCGAGCTGAAATAGAGTTGACTACCGCTCGATTTTACTAACGAATTTGTAAGTGACACAAATTTTATGGTTTGCCGTTTGCTTGATGTCTCTACATAAATTTAG
>CAZRMQ010000149.1:0-1249 GCA_964601185.1 uncultured Pirellulales bacterium | reverse complement strand
AAGTGACACAAATTTTATGGTTTGCCGTTTGCTTGATGTCTCTACATAAATTTAGTATAATTAAGCTGAGGGGATTTGAAAGAACAGGCAGGTTCAAAATGACAAGTCGTGAAAATATCGCCGGGAGGCAATTATTTCTTTTACTGCTGCTAATATTTCTAATAGCTGCCTCGGGCCAGGCTGCTGAAAATCTCCTAAGTAATCCCGGTTTCGAGCTTGGAAATACTTCCGGATGGAAAACCTGGGGCTGTAATCTGACGGCCGTACAGGATCAAGCACATTCCGGTAACTATAGTGTATGGGTATCTAACAGAAGCCAGTCATGGCAGGGGCCTGTTCACTCTGTTATCGGGAGAATGGAACATGGAAAGACATACACCATCTCCGCCTGGATCAAACTCGACAATGCCGAAAGCGCACGGATCATCATAACCTTTATGCAAATGGACGGGCGCGGCATTCGCTATATTAATGCGAGTACGTCAAGCGTATCCGATGATCAATGGACTCAAGTCTGCGGTGAATTTGCCCTGAATGTGACCGGAACATTAGAGGATATGGACGTTTACTTTGAAGGTCCGGCACCGGGGATTAATTTCTACCTTGACGATGCAGAGCTCGTGGAATTGGTTTCTGAGCCAACAGAACCTTATGCCATCGGAGTCGTGGATGTGAATATGGTTTATCAGGAGCTTGAAGGTTTCGGTGCCTCCGGTGCCTGGTATGAGAATTGGCTGCCGGCCCACCCCTTGAGAAACGAAATATACGATTGTCTCTTCAAACAGTTAGGCCTCGATATTTACAGGATACGAAACACTTATGATATTTCCACCAGCAATATAAGCAACTCAGCTAAAATCATTCAGGCCGCGGAGGTCTCACTGGGCCACCCCATAAAGGTCATGATTTCATCATGGTCACCTCCCGCATACCTTAAAAGCAACAACAGTACAGTGCGTGGGACGCTCGCTCAATATCCCAACGGTGGTTACATGTACGATGAGTTTGCACAATGGTGGGCCGACAGTCTGGTTGAGTATTCCAATTACGGCATAGACGTAAACTATGTGAATATCCAAAATGAGCCGGATTGGCTGACCGACTGGGACACCTGCAAATTTACACCTACAGAGACAACAGCGTGGGCGGGCTATAACCTGGCTTTCGAGGCCGTGTATCAGGAGCTGAGTGCTCGAATGGATAAGCTACCCAAACTGCTCGCACCCGAATCTTGCAACTGCGGTGGTTC
>CAZRMQ010000148.1:0-5265 GCA_964601185.1 uncultured Pirellulales bacterium | reverse complement strand
GGGGTATCAGAAGGCACGGTAAAATCTCGCCTATATTACGCAAAACATAAACTCCATGAAGCGTTAAAAGGAGCGAAGGATGTCTGAACAAGAAAATAATATAGAATTCATCAAAAACTTGATTGCACAGGACCCGCCGCCTCTTGAGGAACAGTCACGACACAAAGAAACTCTCCTCAAAATGGTTAAACGCCGCATTTGGCTGGGAAAAATGACCGGTGGAGCAACTTATATTGTGTTGTTCTCGGTCGCCTTTTGGGCATTTTTGCGGTCGGATTACACGGATAACGTGGTTCATTCCATTTGTTGGGCAGCGCTTTCGCTACATATTCTGCTTTGGTTCCTAATATATTTCCTTCGCGAAATATATAGGGCTATGGCCGAAATGGCAGAGAAGAGTTTCGACAAAGGCATAAAGGGACAATGGAGAAATACAGACCGATTTATAACAATTGTGGCAATTTTGGTGTTTGCATTTGCTAATATACTCTTGTATCGTTCTTTCTCACTTAGCGATCCCTTGAAAGCATCTGACACGACATCAGGTATTCTTTGGGCTACTGTATTTTTCATATTTTGGTATCCGTTTGGAACAGCGTCACTCATAGGCAAGCTGTGGTTCGAATACAAGAAAATGGAGTTAAATATAAACAACTCCAGCGACGGAAGTGCGTAAAGACAGCATTACTGCCACATCATACTATAGGTGCTCACGAAATCAAGGAGACAGAACAATCGCAAAGAAACACCCAAGCTGTTTCTGGTTAGTACACTATTTATTTTAGAATAGTCCTCGGCGACGCAACAACGCCAATCCGCCTATGTTCCGCCGTGACAGGACGCCCCTCCATTAAATCCGCCATGGCAAAACCTCCGGCTTTTCAGCTACTCACCCTCTCCGCCCCCAAATTTCATATAGTAGTTATAATGTATTCACTAATATTATTTTTATCTGATAAATAGGAAAGGAAATCAAATAGGAAATGCCTAAATATGTGCTTCCCAAAGCCTATTATTGGGCTGCCCAAAGGCTACTTTTGAGCTTCAAAAATTCCATTTAGATTACTTTTATCAGGTTCGGATAATTATAGTTCGTTTTCAGTCGGTTCTTATCGCTCAGACCTCAAGCGAAGCCAGTCCACCTGATATGGCAATCTTGACCAGATCAGCTATACTACTGACATCCAGCTTTTCCATAATTTTGTGGCGATTAGCCTCAACAGTCTTTGTGCTGATGTGCAGTTGTAAAGCAATCTTTTTGGTGTTTTTACCTTCGCCGATGAGCTGAAGCACATGGCGCTGCCTTTCCGTTAGGGTTTCTAACGGCGATTTGGCAGACTTTGCTAAACGCTGCACATAATCACTGACTACTACACCGGCGACTTTGGGGCTGAGATAGACACCACCATCGATTACTGTCTGTATGGCATCGACAAGCTCATCAAATGTACATTCCTTCAATACGTAGCCCGATGCCCCAGCTTTAAGCATGTCCACCACAAACGCCCTGTTGGAATGTATGGATAGGGCAATTACTTTGACTTTTGGGAACTCACGAACAATTTGGCGGGTAGCATCCACACCATTCAGATTCAGCATGGTTATATCTGTAATGACCACATCCGGCGAAAGCTCCCGCACCAGCTCTACTGCCTTTCGACCATCCTTGGCCTCCCCAATTACTTCCATGTCGGATTGCTTCTCGATCAGGCTGCGCAGACCTTCCCGAGTAATTGCGTGATCGTCAACCAATATGATCCGTATGCTCATATCTATTATCCCCCATTTTTGGTTAATTTATTTTTGTTTTAGTGGTGCTACAATTGTAACCTTACATCCACAACCCGGAGCAGATTCAATTTCAAGATGACCACCCAAGTGTTGAAGTTCCTCCCGTACACCAAAAAGTCCAAACTTGCCACTTTTTTCTAACATTGATAGCCTTTCGACAGGATCGAACCCGATTCCATCATCTTCCACACATATTTGTATCTGATTATGAACTGTACGCAGGGTAACCTTTATTTTCTTTGCCTGTGCGTGCTTGACAGTGTTAGTTAGCAGCTCTCGCAAAAAGCGGAACAAAAGTAGCCGAATATCATCATCCAAAGGCTTAGGCTGCCCATCATCTTCAAAGTCGGTCTCGATTCCATGCTTTTTCTCGATTTCCTCAGAAAGCCACTCTGCCACCGCTTTCTTGAAACCCAACACATATAGCACGGGAGAACTCAGATCGGTCTCCAGCGTTGTTGCCTCTGAAATCGCTTTACCCAGATAATTGCAGATATCGTTCAAAACCTTGCCAACATCTCTGCCCGATATGGATTGCCGAAGTTCATCCAATTTAATCTTCGAAGCCACCAGAAATTCGCTGATGCGGTCATGTAGTTCAGAAGCAATGCGGTGTCTTTCGCGTTCCTCAGTTAGTGTCAACTCTGATGCCAGCGACTTAAGTTGAGCCTGGTATGCGAGGGCTCGTTGTTCAGCGCGTTTGCGTTCGGCATTTTTAGTAAGTGACCACTTCCCATCCTCCTTTACCAGACCCAATTGATGGTTGTTCACTACATCGATGATTTCAGATGTGCAGCATTTATTGAGATAGTACGCACAAAGAGCAAGCATTCGATAGCCGCTGATTGTCTCATTGATAGCATGCTCATACTCCGCAAAGTTCCGCCAGGTCTGCTTATCCAACCAAGCCGTATTTCCCATCACTCTTATTCCGGCGTAACCATTGGTTAAAGCCTTATTGAGCTTGTCTATCCATTGCTTAAGGACTCGCGTCATATCGAAAGTGCCTTCTTCAAGATACCAGTCGCTATGGGCGACGATTTCCATCTGCCTTTTTTTCATATACTGGTCAAAACGAGGCACAGTCTTTTTCATCGCCTTCTCGATTTCTTCCACATCAAGAGGTTCACACGTAACCCATATACAGAATTCATTGTTTTGTAAGCCGGCTTTGAAGTACGGAACCAATACCTCAATCAAATCTTCCTTTGTCTCGTAGAACATGCAGATATGCGTGCCCCAGGGCATTTTGCCCAATAAATCAATCCCCATATCTCTGCTTATTTCCTGTAGAACCATTACAAACACTCCAATCATAACAGAAGAACGTTAGTTCTCAAATATTTTTGGGCTGATCTGCAGACTTCTGCTTCAATGGTGCTTTCATCATAATCTTGCACCCTCGACCCGGTTCGGACATGATCTCAAGACAGCCTCCCAGTTCTTCCAATCGTTCTTGAATACTGAATAGCCCAAATCCACCATTTCTAACCGCCTTTGCAGTTACATCGGCTGGGATGAATCCTATTCCGTTGTCTTCAACACCAATGTTTATCTGGTTGCCAACACGCCGGATTGAAACCTTTACCTTAGTAGCCTGAGAGTGTTTGACTACATTGATGAGCAGTTCCCGAACATCACGAAATAGAAACGTTCTAATATCGTCATCCAAAGGCTTTTGTTTTCTGTCAACAACTAATTCCGTTACGATGCCATACTTTTGCTCTATTTCCTCGGCAAGCCACGCAGCCACAGCAGCCTCAAAGCCCAATTCGTGTAATATGGGTGAACTGAGCTCAAACGTCAAAGACCTCACGTCAGCAATAGCTTGGACAAGCAGGCTGCTGACCTCCTCCAAAACTTTTCCGGAGCCGGTTGGAGAGACGGAATGACGCATTCCATCCAGCTTGACCTTGGCAATAGCAAGGGATTGGCCAATACGGTCGTGCAGCTCTATAGCAATGCGCCGCCTTTCACGCTCCTCGGCCAAAGTCAATTGCGAAGCTAAAGATTTGAGCTGCGACTGGTAGTCAAGAAGTTTCTGTTCTGCTTGCTCGCGCTCTGTGATGTCAAGGCCGTAAACATTGACATAGTTGGCATCCACGACTGGCGCAAAGGTCAGAGAAAATGTTCGGCTATCACATTGGATCTTGGTCTGCTCACTCTGTCCGGAACTGAGGGAATCCAATACAAGTCTATACCAACGATCCGGCAGAGATTCGCCAACGCTGCACCGCCAGGTCTTCAATAGCGGCAAGCCGGCCTTGTTACCGTACATGACAGTGCCGAAGGCCGAAATACGAAGAACCGGGTGGGGGTCTTCGGCTGGGAACTTGGCCAGCTTGGTAATCTGCTCCTCCGCTTTCTTACGCTCCGTGACATCCCTCGCTATGACCAATATCTTGGTTGGTTGGTCATTTGTTTTTGCAACAGAAGCTGAGCACTCTAAGATTATTTCCTGGCCTTTTTCGTTCTTAATAGGTACAGTTAGAATGGCCTCTTTGCCAGCAAGAATCATTTTAAAGTTACTCATAAGGATTGGTATTTCGTCGGCGGGGAAAACACCTAACTGAGTGAAATGCCTGTTTAGAACTTGGTTTTTTGACCCTCCAAAGATTTGAACGGCTTTTTGGTTAACATCGAGGATCTTTCCAGAACCATCCAGATATATTACGCCATCATTGGCGTGCTCGAAGATTCCTTTAAATTTCTCCTCTGATTCTCGTAGCGCCTCCTCCGCCTTCTTGCGCTCGGTGATGTCCTCGCCGGAACTAAGGGCAGCTATAACTTCGCCCTTATCATCTCTAAGTACTGTATTATGCCATGCTATTAGTCTTTCCTCACCATTTTTAGCCAAAACAGGATTTTCATGATATTCCGGTCCGTCGGATTGACCACACAATAACCTATTGAAAATCTCTCTCACATCATCTCTAATCGTTTCGGACAGGAAATTGTCAAACCAATTCTTGCCGAGAATCTCATTCTCACTATAGCCTAAAATCTGGCAACCATTTTTGTTTATTAGCCCCACTCTTTGCTCAGAGTCGATGGCCACCATTATAACTGCTGCAACATCGAGGTATTTTTGGGCCTTGTCTCGCTCTTTCCGTAGTAATTGCTCCGCCTTTTTGCGGTCGGTTATATCCGTTAAAATCGCTTGTACGCCAATAACTTCTCCTGCCCGTACTATTGGATTGTCTCTGTACTCTACTATTATATTGCCTCTTGGAGTAATCAGTTCGATCTCACCTTCGACTATGTCGCCGTGAACCAACCTCTCAAAACCCTTACCTGCTTCGGCCCTGTACTTCTCGACAATAAATTCAAAGTGGTTTTTCCCAATCAACTCCTCTCTTTTGAACCCGTATTCTTCAACCAGCTTATTTACGTTAGTAATCCTTCCCTCCAGATCAACCGTTACTATCGCCTCTCGTGCGTTCTCAAAGAGATCTTTATATTTCTGTTCGCTCT
>CAZRMQ010000147.1:0-5276 GCA_964601185.1 uncultured Pirellulales bacterium | reverse complement strand
TTACCGGCCTGGGAGTAGAGGCAGCTATATTTCCCTTGAACGCCTGGCTACCTGATGCTCATTCATCGGCTCCATCATCTATAAGCGCGATTTTATCCGGCATAGCAATTGAAGTGGGCCTGTATGCTGTAGCCAGGGTAATATTTACTATATTCGGCGCTCAAAGCATCTTGCCGTTCCTGGCACTTTTAGGAATTTTAACTCTTTTAGTAGGTGAAATGTGTGCTTTCAGCCAGAACAACATCAAAAGGATGCTGGCCTATTCCAGCATAGGCCAAATAGGCTTAATCCTATTTGCTTTGGCCATAGCTACTTCTTATGGAGTAACCGGCGGTCTGTTCCAGATGGTAAGTCATACTCTAAGCAAGGCACTTCTGTTTTTGACAGTAGGGTATATGATTTACCAAACCGGTTCTTTGCAAATTTCGGCCTTGGAAGGAATGGGCAAGAAGATGCCACTTACGTGTTTGGCCTTTACTATCGGCGCATTTTCACTTGTAGGACTGCCGCCCTTTATAGGTTTCCCCAGCAAATTATTAGTTGTTCGAGCTGCCTTGGCTACTAAAGAAACGTACTTCTGTGTGCTGATTGGCCTTGCCCTGTTAGGTACGGTAATTGAAGGGGCATATTTCTTCCGCGTTGTCCAAGTTCTATATTTTAGGGGAGAAAACAATCCGGGAAGGGAAGAAGCTCCTGTCGCTGTCTTGATTCCTATGTTTATTTTCGTGGCCCTGATCATAGTTATTGGGGTATATCCCAAGCTGGTAACCGATGTTTTAAACTCGGCGGCTTCAGAGCTTCTAAATAGACTCGACTATATCAGGAGCGTTTTGGGATGAGTCCCGCCCTTCCTTATACTTGGTATTATGTATATTTACTGATCAGCAAGAAAACAAACTGGATTTATATAGGATGCACGAATAATCTGAAGAAAAGATTACTGGAACACAGTCAAGGAAAGGTCTTTTCGACAAAAAGAATGTTACCGGTAGAATTAGTATATTTTGAAGCTTATAGGTTTAAAGATCTCGCATTTGAAAGGGAAAAAAGCTTGAAGAAATATGGAAGTAGTTTAGCAAAATTAAAGTCAAGAATCGGAATAGGAAGGGCGGGATGAGTCCCGCCCTTCCTTATACTTGGTATTATGTATATTTACTGATCAGCAAGAAAACAAACTGGATTTATATAGGATGCACGAATAATCTGAAGAAAAGATTACTGGAACACAGTCAAGGAAAGGTCTTTTCGACAAAAAGAATGTTACCGGTAGAATTAGTATATTTTGAAGCTTATAGGTTTAAAGATCTCGCATTTGAAAGGGAAAAAAGCTTGAAGAAATATGGAAGTAGTTTAGCAAAATTAAAGTCAAGAATCGGAATAGGAAGGGCGGGATGAGTCTGGAGATTTTAATAATATTTGCCTTTGGTGGTGCACTGCTCACTTATCTTCTCGGAAAGACCTCTGAGAAGATCAGGGATTTTCTTGCAGTCGCTATTTCTTTGTCCTTGGTAGCTTTCGTTGCTTGTCTTTATGGCAAATCGCCGGAAAAGACTTTTTATTCCGGATTTCTCGGTCTCGGCCTTGTCTTGAGATTGAATATGCTTTCCTGGCTCTTTGCTATCACTATAGCAGTTGTGGGAGCACTTTCTATTATCTTCTCTTTGAGCTATATAAGGGCAAGAGAAAAAACTGACTTCTATTTCCTGATGATGCTCCTTGTAAATGCAGCAATGCTCGGGATTGTATTGGCAGGTGATTTGATCTCTTTCTACATCTTTTGGGAAATAATGTCCTGGAGTGCATTTTTGCTCATAAGCTACAACAAAGGCCCCGCTCTGGCTGCGGGAATGAAATATATCATAATGTCTATTATAGGCTCTTTAAGTTTTCTTGTCGGCATGTTATCGCTTTATGTTTCTTTTGACACTTTGAATATATCACAGATTGCTCCTGTGATTACCTCTGCCTCACCAGCGTATATCCTGTTTATCCTGACCGCCTTTGGTATTTCTTTCGGGATTAAGAACGCAGTCCTGCCATTTCATACCTGGCTACCCGATGCCCATTCCGAGGCGCCTGCCCCATTCTCTGCAGTGCTTTCCGGCATACTCATAAAGATGGGAACCTACGGCTTTGTTTTGATATTGTACGTTATGGTCGGCTTGAAGCTTTTTCTCTCCTTAGGCCATGGCCTGTTTAGCTTTCGCTATATTCTTTGTGCTCTGGGCGCTGTTACTATTCTGATTCCAAGTTTCATTGCCGTCCTTCAGGATGATGCCAAAAGGTTGCTGGCCTGGTCTACTGTCGGCCAAGCTGGTTATATCATTTTAGGAATTGCATTTGGAACGAACTTAGCTCTGGCGGGAGGCATATTTCACTTCTTCAATCATGCGATGTTTAAAGCACTGTTGTTTTTGGCTGTAGGTGCAGTCGAATTCAGGACCCAAACGAGAGATTTGGATTCATTAGGTGGTCTCGCTAAGAAAATGCCGGTGGTTTTCATCGCTACCTTGGTGGGTATTTTTGCATTGATTGGGGTGCCTCTAACCAGTGGGTTTGTCTCCAAATGGCTAATCTATAAGACCTTAATTCTTGAGGGTTCCCCATTTCTGGCTTTTTTCGCGTTGGCAGGAACCTGGGGTACAATACTTTACTCGTATAAATTGATCCACAACGTGTTCCTGGGACAGCTTCCTGAAAAATACAAAGACATACAGAAATCGCCTTTAAGCATGCAGTTACCTATGATAGTTTTATCCGTCGCGATCCTTCTCTTCGGTATCCTTCCTGGTATCCCCCTTAAGGTTATCGATGCTATTGGGACATCCTTTGGTTTTGAGTCTTTAAACATAACCCTATGGGGAATCACCTCAGAGACCGGAACATTAAATACAATAAATATTTTTTCTGCCGTGTTAGTAACTGGTCTTATTGTCTGGATGCTGTTTCGTTTGGGCGCAAAATCGGTATCTATTCCTCAGGAAGATAGCTACGCAGCAGGAGCACATACGCCGGCGGATAAATATCATTACACTACTGAATTCTATAATCCGCTGCATAGAATGATAAAGCCTTTCTTGAGGGACGTGATAGATGAGTTTTATTATTGGATTGCAGCTTCTGTGCAAAGGCTGTGTAGCGGTGTTAGGCACATATATGCTGGGGACATAGGTTATTATGTAACGTATATTATCTTATTCTTAGCACTGTTAATTTTCATTCAGCTTAAGTGGAAACCATGGTAATAAAAGTAATGCAGATAATTCTTTCTCCGATTTTGGCACTTGTGGTGGGTGTGTTCTTTTTAGGTTTGGCCAGGAAGATTATGGCAAGAATCCATTGGCGGTATGGTCCTCCTCTTATCCAGCCGGTTATAGATATGATTAGATTATTTTATCAAAAAAGCGTGTCGCATGGCCGCATGTTTGATTTAGGCATAATCATTTCCTTGGCTGGTTCCATAGTTGTCATCTTGTTTCTGCCATTTGGCCGAATTTGTCCTTTAAGTAGCTCAGGTGGATTACTGGTAATTCTTTATATGATGTTGCTCGCACCTTTAGGTATTGCTTTATCGGGAGGACAGGGAGCCAACCCAAATATCAGTATCGGCATCTCACGAAAACTCATCCTGAGCCTGGGATACGAGGTGCCTTTGCTTCTTGTATTGCTGGCGGTAATGACCCGTTATAAAACCATTTCCATAGTGGAAGTGGCAAACGCTCAGCAGAGTACAGGTTGGTCTATTATTTCTTGGCCATTATTTTTGTCAGGCCTTTCTTATTTTCTTATTTTGCCTGCGATACTCGGGATTAGACCGTTTGATGTCAGCTCGGCACCTCAGGAGATCTCTTCCGGTCCCATGGTGGAATACGGCGGTAAATACTTAGCCCTTGCTACTATTGAACACGCTTTTGTTCTGTTTATTAGTATCGCTCTTTTTGTAAATTTATTTCTGGGAGGAGCAGATAATCCAGTTATCTTCTTTGTGAAAATGCTGGTGGTTTTCGTTCTGAGCCTTTTTATTCATGCGGTTTTGCCGCGATTAAGAATCGAACAGGCAATTAAGTACTTGTGGAAGTGGCCTACGCTGCTGGCTTTTGTTGGTTTGATTATAACTCTGATGATAAAATGACCAAAAGGAGGATGAGATTGTGTCTGATGAACGCGTTCCCGCAGATTACACAGAGATGGACCTTTTGGAGGCCCAACATTTTGACAAAAAGGTTAGAGAGAACTTCATGCCAGCAATTGTCTCTACTGCCAAACAAATAATTGAGGATTATGGTATTTTGGATGGTTTATGTGTGGACATTGGCTGTGGCACGGCTATTTTTGCAATTGAGTTATGCAAACATTCCAACTTAAGGATATATGCACTGGAAAAGGAAAAGGCCATATACGAAGTGGCGCGCATGAACATTGAAAAGGAAGGATTGATAGATAGGATAATCCCTGTATTGGGCGATGCCCATAATCTGCCTTTTGATAACGATTTCGCCGATTTCATAATCAGCAGAGGTTCATATCATTGTTGGGAAGATAAGGCACAAGTATTTAAAGAAATTTATAGAGTGTTGAAGAAGGAAGGCATTGGCTTTGTCGGTGGTGGATTTGGACGATATGTCACCGAGGAAGAATCATATAGGATGAAATCTTTAAGAGATCATTCTCTCGGAAAAGATGCCAAGATTTATAATTCGCCTGATAAATTAAAGCGAGTTATGGATGAAGCTGATATATCAAAATTCCATATAATATTTGATAAATCAGGTCTCTGGGCAGAAATACAAAAATAACTATTCTAATTATTCAGCCGAACAACGAATACCGTTGTTCTTGCCGGAAGTGAAGCATGGATAGAAACCAGATTACAAAATGGCTGAAAGCCCCAGCCAAGATGGCAAATAAGTATTCGCTGCATGCGATATACTTTTGCACCGGCTGTGGAATAATCGAAGTACCGCCAGTTATAACCTCGCGGTGGGACGCGGAGCGATTTGGCATAATCCCTGTCGCTACGCCAAGACAGGCAAATCTTTTTTTAATCACCGGCTATGTCTCAGTAAAAACATTAAGAGCTATTATAAGAACATATGAGCAGATGCTCGAGCCTAAATATGCCATAGGTTTCGGCTCTTGCCCTATAAATGGCGGAATGTACTGGGATTCCTACAATACGATAAAACATCTGGATAAGTATATCCCTATAGATGGCTGGATAGCCGGGTGTATGCCCCGGCCTGAGGCGATATTTATTGCCGTCACCCACCTTTGGA
>CAZRMQ010000146.1:0-5277 GCA_964601185.1 uncultured Pirellulales bacterium | reverse complement strand
GCTGCGCCAATGAGAGCCATCAGGATTCGGTTGGAAAAGATTATCATCGACATCAGAAGTGCAGAAGACGAATCCACGCCGTATAAGGCCAATGTTCCGATGAGTGTAGCTTCTCTTACACCAAGATCGGCGATAAATACCGGCAGCCTGCCCAGGAGAAAAATCACTGAGCACTGCCATACAAACACGCCGATAGGGACATCTATTCTGGCTGCTTTTGCCGCAAAGACGTATATCGCAGTGCCGACAACTGTTACGCCCATAAAGTTCATCAGGATTATCTTGAGATGGAACGACCACGGCATTGTCTGAAACAATGAAAGCTGCTCTAAAATTTTAAAGCCTCTTTCGCGAAACGATGCCGGTAAAGGTTTCAGGATATGCGAAAGGCGAATGGTCAATTTTGGGCCGACCGTTGGGGTAAACAGCAATACACAGACGACGATTAAAAACGCCAGAATTGCCGAGCAGATCACAGGCAGATGCCAGTTGCCGGCGGGATTGGTTACAATTAAGGCAACCAAGGCAGAAACACTTATATAAACAATCATTATTGACTGATTATAAACCATGCTGCTAAAGACATTACTACCCTTGCCGGTGTGTTGCCTCAAAATGTACCACTTCACAGGTGCATCAAGTATTCCCGGTAGAAACATACTATACAGTGCTGTAATTGCGCTGGCGCCGAAAAGAAAACCGGCGCCGGCGGGACAATCCTGTTTCTTCATAATCAGGACCATTTTGACCGACAAAATCCAGAACGATAAAATGGTCAATCCCCAAACAATCCAAAGAAAGCTCCACTGAGCGGTTTTTAAGGCCTTGCTAAAGTCCGCATAGTCAATCTGCCTGAATACCCAGAACAATAAGACGGCTGTGACAGAGAGCGTCGCAATAAACTTCAGTATTTGTTTACATCGCTCGGCCATAATATAATTGGTTGAATGGTAACCGGTACCACAGATTGATATTAGGTCTTACGGTTGTCCCGGCTTCTGGAATAGCCAGTATAACTGGACAATTGCTCCTATGATGGCCATTAAAATTACGTTGGAAAAGATTATCATCGACATCAAAAGTGCTGAAGATGCATCCACTCCGTATAGTGCTAATGTTCCGATGAGAGTAGCTTCTCTAACGCCAAGATTGGCGATAGATATGGGCAATCGTCCCAACATAAAAACCACAGCGCTCTGCCATACCAGCACCAGGACAGGAACATCTATTCCGGCTGCTTCTGCAGCAAAGATATAAATTGTAGGGCTGACAACCGTTATGCAGGAAAACTCCAGTGCAAGAATTTTAAGATGGAACGACAACGGAGACGTCTGGAACACCGAAAGTTGTTCCAGGATTCTCCTTCCAGTGTCACTGAGCGGCCTCGGCAAATAATTCAGGATATGCGAAAGTCGGCTGGTCAGTTTCGGCCCGACTGCGCGGTTCAATAGGGATAAATAGATAAATGCCAATAAAGCCAGCATTACGGAGCAAATTACAGGTAGCTGCCAGGTGCCGGTCGGATTCGTTGCGATCAGAGCAACCAGAGCAGTTATACTAACCAAAATAAGCATAATAAACTGGTTGTAAACCATACTGCTAAAGACGTTGCTGCCTTTGCCCGTGTGCTGCTTAAGAATATACCACTTAACGCCGGTGCTCAGAAGGCCCGGCATAATCAGACTATAAAGCATCGTAACCGCACTGGCGCCGAATATCTTTATACTGCCAACTTCACAATTTTGCTTTTTCAAGATAAAAGCCATCTTCACAGAGCGTATCCAGAAAGCTAATATTGCTAACAGCCAAACAATTATCAGAAACTGACACCTGGCGGCTTTTATTGTTCGGCCCGCCTGCTGTAAATCAATTCGACTCAGTACCAGCCAGAGCAAGACCACTGTTACTGATAATCTCAGCACGAATTTTAATATCCGTTTTGTTCGATCTGCCATCACAATGCCGTGCTTTAACTCCACACAAACTCGTTTAATAACTCCGCAAGCCGTTCGCTGCTGGTCTGTACCGAGGCCTTCCATGATATAGCTTTGCCGGCTGCTGTAATAGAAAGGGTCTTTGCTACTTTCGGACCATCGTCCATCTCGGCCAGGTACAAGTAATTTCGGTTGTCAATCAGCTTGTTAAATTCTTCCACCTTGTCATCATATATAAGATTCATCAGGGCAACGCCGGCGATATAAGTAAATATCGCTACGTGCATCTGCGCTGCTATCACAAGATCAAATTTTGAAAATAAATATATCAATTCTTCCGGCAGAAGATGATTATCGCCTTTCAACATTGTCCGTGCCGATTCTCCACAGAGCCTTGCTGTCTTCGAGGCGAAACTCTGATTTGTATAGTTTGTATATGTCAGTATGGTGTAGCCGTTCTGCTTAGCGAATTCGCTAACATGATTTAAGAATTGCTTCAATGTATTTTGGGGGTCAGCAACGTTTTTTTTGATAAACATAAGCTCGCTTAGGGAAAGCAAAATTTTTCTGCCTGCCTGCCAGGATTGCACGATTTTTTCCGCTCTTACAGTTTTCTTTGGCTCTAACAAAAACGCAGGTCCCCCACCTATGACAATTTTTTTATCGGTACATTCGGAGAAAATTCTTTTACTCATTTCATCACGAGCAGTGACTATTTTGGCATTATTGAGAACTACTTTTGTCATCCAGCGTGCCAATCTTGAATTCAGGTGCGAACATCCTACAGCAAATATCAACACTTGCTTGCCTAACAGCTTAAGCCACAACGTAATGATAAAAAGATTTAGCAGATGATTGAATGAAATATCAAAAAGCCTGGTATCAAAAAAGATGCCGCCTCCTCCAATAACGACTTTATCACTTTTCGCAAGTACCGGAAGCGTCTTAGGCCCGATGTAAGAAGTAAAACCTCTCAGTATCCTTATACTTATCCCTTTATTATCTTTCGCATCCGTGATGAGGTCACTTAGGTATTCCCTCATTTGTGGGACATCTTTGGTGAAAATGTACACAGTTAGCTTGTCCCTTAGGGGCTTGCCCCCTGGGGGCTTGCCCCTTATGGGCTCTTCTTCGGCTCTTGTTTTAAGCTGAATAAGCTCCGAGCGCAGGATGGCAAGGTCGCCCTTATTTCTTCCGCTAAATGAACCTAATATTGTGATACGCCTCATATATTCTGTCTGGAACTAACCGTTTTCTAAACAAGTTAGCCCACCGGTAAGCTCTTTGTAAATGTTTTCTATTTGCTGCAACTGTATTTTTCCGTCGAACTTGCGGCAGAATTCCTCAGCGTTCTTAGTCAGTCTTTCCCGCAAAGGGCCGTCCCCCGCAATTCTACTAACAGCATTAGCAATATTCTCTGTGGTTAAGCTATCCAACAAAATTCCGGTTTGCTCATGCCGGACCAATTCAACCAGACCTCCAACCGGCGAGGCAACGACGGGTATTTTCATTCGCATAAACTCGATAGCTGAAATACCAAACGCCTCCCGTCTGCTGGGAATAACGGCGATGTCAAACGCCTTTATAACTTCCGCCGAATTTTTACACATCCCGGTGAAAATTACGTTTTCTTTCAGGCCTAAACGAAGGACCAGCTCTTCAAGCCGATTCCTTTCCGGTCCGTCACCTACAATAACAAAACAGAATCGCCGGTCCTTTTCGCATAAAACCGCAGCGGCCTGAACAAGCAAATCCGCCCCCTTGCAATGGTGAAACCTTCCCATAAATCCTACGACTATTTTACTTTCGTCAATTCCAAGAGCATCCCTGGCCTCGTTTCGGTCGTAAAGTGTGGGGTCAAGCCGACCAAAATCAATAAAATTATTGACTACGTGCACCGAATTTTCAGAAAGTCCCACAGTCCGTAACAAAGCTGCCCCTGTTGCCTGCGAATTAGCAATTGCTATCGCTGCTCTTGAACAAAGCAGCTTTAGAAGCAGGCGATAGATAAATCCGCTTCGGCCACGAAGGATTGGGCCGTGCTCGTGGATGATAATTTTACTATTACAGAAAAAACTTGCCAACAGGCTGCTGATTATCGATTTTTGCAGGTGAGCATGCACAATATCTACTTCGTATTTCTTACACAGTTTCGCTATAGCAAATACGGCAAAGGGATTATATCTGCGATACGTCAGGTTGATAAGCTCAGCTTCGATTGGCAGGGCATCAGGATTTGTCCTGAGGGCACAAACAAAAGTTTCGATGTGCTGGTTGTCCATCTTTTCGGCAATATTTTTAACGACGAAGGGCGCCCCGCCGTATCCTAAATGGTCTATTACATGTAGCACCCTTATTCTCATTTTAGACTTTCATAAATTTTCAAATATCTTTCGGCTACGGAGTTCCAGCTAAATTTTTCAGCTTGCTGCCTCGCTGCTATGGACATGTATCTATAAGTTTCCCGGTCTTCGGCTAATCTCTTAACGGCCTCTGCTATCTGCTCTGCCTGAGCGTTTTCTACGATAAAGCCGTTATCTTTTATCAGCTCTTCGACACCTTCGCAACGAGTGGTAACAATGGGCAGACCTGAGGCCATCGCCTCCAGCATGGCATTGCTCATCCCTTCCTGCATGCTGGCGCTTACAAAAATATCGTGCTGGCGATACATTTGCGGCATTTTCTCAGCCTCAATTCTGCCGGTCATCTCAACAATGTCACTGAGATTCGACTCAGAGACGATTTGCCTGAGCTTCTGCTCAAATTTTCCGCCGCCGACTATTGTGAAGTGAATGTTGCAGCCGTCATTATGTAATATTCTGGCTGCATCTATCAGAATTTCCACGCGTTTGGTGACAGATAATCTGCCCACGGTCGCAAGCCTCAGCATATCCGAGCTTTCAGCTTTTTCAATGGGACTAAAACGGTCGAGGTCAACGCCGTTTGGTATAACATCAATCGAAACGTCCGACAGAAAGCGCAAAGCCCGCTCTTTTAATCCTTCACTACAGGCCACTAAGAGGGCAGCTTTTCTCCAGATCGGCTTAAATAATAAAGGGCCCAGGATTTTATAATCGAGTTTTAACCTTGTGTGCTGTCCCGGCACATCAGAGCCGCGAAGCGAGATTATATAGGGCAGTTTATCCGCGCTTCGATAGCACAGGTAAGCCGTAGGAAAACCGAAAAACGCATGGACGAAGTCGTAATCGTTTTCACGCAGCAATTTGCGGTAATAAAATTTAGCTTTAAAAAGCCACTCTATTACCTCGGTTTTGCGCCAGAAGTGCAGATTTTTTTTATGTAAGCCAACCTTGTAAATAGTGATGTTGTCGGAGAATTTTTC
>CAZRMQ010000145.1:0-5331 GCA_964601185.1 uncultured Pirellulales bacterium | reverse complement strand
AACACAACCCTGGGCCGTAATTCTCGTCTTTGCACACTTCTTCTTCTTTTTAGCTCTCGCTATTCTTTGCGGTATCTTATTCTTGATAAGCGACACGACTAAATACCAAATTATGTATGCTGCCTTCTTCGTCTGCTGCATCCTGATAGGTTATCTCATTAAGGTATTTGGCTGGGTGATGGGCATCAAAAACATCATCAGCCGAGAAATAAAAAGGCTGGAGCTTCGCATCGCGGAATTAGGTAAGATAGTCAAAGAAAATTAAATAAAAGAACTAATGCTTTTGTTTTTGGTCTGTGGTGTTATTCCCGCGGAAGCGGGAATCCACGTTGCCTAAGGAGTAGATTTTACACCCCAATTTTCTACAACTTCACACGGACAACGTTAGCGGCGAACAACGAAAGTTTCTTGCTTTTTCCAACAATCACGAACATAATACAATCGTCAGATAACCTCTGACAAAACAATAAGAAATGATAAGAACAGTCACATGTAACAGGCTGTTTAAGTCAGCAGGAAACAGTGACTTTTTTTAATAGCCATCGAGGATAAATGAGCGATCATCTCGAAGAATCAAAAATTTATAGAGAAATGAAAACTGCGAGCAGCCCAGACATGGATGAGCAGAATATTGGAGGCATTGCAAAGGTTTCCGATGCTAAAATTGATAGTGGCCAACAGGCTATCTCCAGATCGAAACTGACGCTGGCACTGCGAGCATTTAAACACAGGAATTATCAGCTCTTCTTTGGTGGGCAGATAATTTCGCTCACCGGTACCTGGATGCAGTTAGTGGCACAGTCGTGGCTCGTCTACAGGCTGACCGGCTCGGCGGCCATGTTGGGATTTGTCGGCTTCTCAGGACAAATTCCCGTCTTTTTGCTCGCCCCTATCGGCGGCGCTTTCGCTGATAGACATAATCGCCGCAACATCATTGTCTTCACTCAGACGGCATCAATGCTTTTAGCCTTTGTTCTTGCTGCCCTGACCCTTGCGAATCGCGTGCATGTGTGGCATGTCTTTGCGCTTGCTTCTTTGCTTGGTATGGTGAATGCTCTTGATATTCCGACGCGACAGGCGTTTGTCGTGGATATGGTCGGCAAAAATGATGTTCTCAACGCAATAGCTTTGAATTCCACCATGTTTAATAGCGCACGTATTATAGGCCCGGCTGTTGCGGGAGTGCTGTTGGAAACTGTAGGCGAAGGGTGGTGCTTCTTCGTTAATGCTGTCAGCTACATCGCTGTGATAGTAGGATTGCTGCTTATGAGGATTAATACACAGGAGCGTGTTCGGTCACAAGGATCGGCATTTGACAGTATCTTAGAGGGCTTCAATTATGTCGCACACACCAGACCTGTTCGGGCGTTGCTGCTTATGCTTGGACTGTTTAGCCTCTTAGCAATGCCTTACGTCGTCCTAATGCCGATCTTTGCCGATAAAATCCTGCAACACGGCGCAAGTGGGCTTGGCTTGCTGATGGGTGCATCAGGAATTGGTGCACTCGCCGGTGCTTTGACTTTGGCTACCCGGCAAGGGGTGCACGGTCTGGGTCGCTGGGTCGCTTTTTCGGCTGCTGCGTTTGGTGTGAGCCTCATCCTGTTCTCGTTGTCAAGATGGTTTTGGATCTCTGCTGTATTACTCTTGCCGGTCGGCTTCTCCATGATAGTCCAAATGGCTTCGTCGAACACTCTCATTCAGGTAATGGTGCCGGATAACCTACGCGGGCGAGTGATGGCTGTTTACTCGATGATGTTTATGGGCATGGCTCCATTCGGTGCTCTGCTTGCCGGAACAATTGCTCAGCATATTGGTGCACCGACCACCCTGATGATTGGTGGAGCAGTATGCATCGCGGCGGCAACCGCGTTCTGGCTGCGCTTACCGGCTCTCAGATATGAAGCCAGGCAAGTAATCATCTCGAATGTATAACAGAAACAAACGATCTTTATGCGTGAAGCTCAGTAGTCCAAAAAATAGAATTGTTAATTAAGCTGCTCGACTGTACGGGTTGTTCATAGTACGCTTAAAGTCTGTATGCCGATAAATAAATATGATAGTTTCAGTACCAAAAGGCTTTTGGCAGAGCGATTGCAGCAGAACCATTTCGAGTTAATATATAAAATGCATCAAGATGAATGGGTAATGGCACACCTTGGCGGTAAACGCTCCCGCCAGGAGACCGTTGAGTATATGAAGCATGCTCTGGCGCACTGGAAGAAGCATGGATATGGAATATGGATTCTCTATGAAATTTCAACAGGGCTCTTCGTAGGGCGAGGAGGTCTGCGAAATTCAATGTTGGGAGGAAATCTGGAGGTTGAAGTCGCCTACGGTTTGTTACCCGAATTCTGGAACAGAGGTTTGGCTACGGAGTTCGTTAAATCGGTTATCAAGATAGCATTTGTCGTTTTAGGATTCTCTGACCTGGTATGTATATCAACTCCTGATAACTTAGCGTCGCTGCATGTCATTGAAAAAGTGGGCTTTCGTTATGAACGAAACATTCTTTCCAAAGGCAGGCTTCATGTGCTATATAGGCAACAAAACATGGAGTTTGAGTGAGCAGCTATTGAAGGCCGAGGACAGGACACAAAAAACGGCGAATAATTACTATTAATCATAGACATATTTAGAAACAGTACGAATCTAAAAAGATGACAATGAATTGAGGAGAAAAATGGGCGTACTTTGGGAAATCGTACAGACCGGCTTAATGTATGGTCAACACCGAAAATCCAGCTCGATTGAGGACCGGGTCCAGGCCCTTGAGGACCAGCTTCAATTGACGCAGAACACATTGCGCAACCTCGTCAGAAAGCTCGAAGAAATACAAGGAATAGATATCGATGGCGACGGCAAAATCGGTTAGACAATACTTTGTGCAGCTTCTCTCAAGCTGGCTATGATGTGATTCATAAAAAAGGAGTTATACCAACAACATCTGCTGTAACTCGCTTTTTCGAATTATGCTTTCATGTAATGTTCGCAAGAGCATAGTTGATACGCAAAATGGCTTCATCAATTTCCGCGGTGTTCTTGAAGCCTATCACTACAGCATCAACCAAGCCTGACTGCATAACGAAGCGTATGGCCTTCTCGCGGTCATCAGGATTTGTGAAATCGCCGTCTCCAATGAGTTTCATGCCGATGACGCCGTGGCGATTTTTACGCATAATCCTGATTTGCTCCATAACCGCAGGCAAATGAGATGCATCGCTCTCGGCATTCCAGCTCTCGACCGCGGTATCAATGTACGCACCCTGCGGATTGACCCGCACTAAATTGATGTCAACCCAATCCAACTGGGCAGCCTTCGCCAGGGCAGGCATCGAATGGCAAGAGATACCATGGGCAAGTATTATCTTCTTGGCCTTGGCCTCCTCGAAGGCATCCATCAGCCGTTTGTGACTTTCGTCCCAGTTGCCCCTGACCGCACAGTGGATCAGCAAGCTGTCGATGTAGTCAACACCCAACTCTTGACGATAGCGATCGATCACCTCCAGAGGCCTCTCCGGAATCCGTGGCATCTTGGATTGGATGAACAGCTTCTTCCTTGGAAGACCCTTAATCGCCTCGCGGATCCACGTGTGGGTTCTATAGTTTTCAGCAGTGTCTATATACGTAATCCCACGATCATATGCATACCGTATCAGCAAATTAAAATTCTCCTGTCCCAAAGCTCGCTGAATGCTGCCGCCCTTGCTGCCGGTGCCGATACCAAGCCGGCTCAGTTTAAGTCCTGTCTTGCCGAGGAAGACCTGATCCACAGCCGTTGGTGTGCATTTTTTGCCGAAAGGTCCAATTGTACATGAAGACAATAAGGCTGTTCCGGCCAAAGCAGCCGCACCCTTTATAAACTGCCGACGTGTGATGCCTTTTCTATTCATACTGGAATCCCCACAAATAAATTTAAGCAGCCGTTACTCGACCATTATATTATATGTATTTAATCCAACATAAGGTTATATAATACCAGCATCACATCAGTGAGGCAAACTCGCAAAAAGGGATTCCTAACGGTTTGCCAATCTCTGCTTGTAGTCAAGAACATATTCATACCATTCTTTCTCAATATGCTCAATTTTGCCGATATATTTTTCAAAGGCGTCTAAGCCTCCTCCATTAGTAATGAGTTGGCTAAATCCTGTTCGGTATTTTCCACCTTCATACTGCATAAGAAAATGTGTGAGAGTCCACCAATGCAGGTAATAAAGGTTGAAATATTTATTTACATCCAGACCACCTCGTCCTGATATGATTACGCCCAAAGGGATGATCGATAAATTATTCCTGTCTGTATCCAGGTCTCCCGATAGCACCATCGAGTTGAGCCACCAAACTGGATATGAATGGATGTCAATTTCGCCCAAACAAAGAGATTCATTGATTATTCGGCTGGTTGAAAGGTAACATGCGATACCTTCTTCAATCCATTGTGGAAGTAAAAGATATGCACCTTCTGCATTGAGTTGATGGGTTGCTTCGTGCATCATCCAATGATAAGGATTTGTCTCGCTGGAAGAGTAGTACTGGTAGCAGTACGGCCTGCGATAGAAAGCTTCTACCCAGCCGATATTTGGATTGCAGCGTCGAAACTCCTCCCGGTTTTTAAACAGTTTCATCTTCAGTTTTGGATGTGGCCGGACTTTTAAGCCCAATTGGTCGGAAAATTGCAGATAACCCTTATAGACTATTTCTGCAACCTGAGCAATCTGGTTAGTTTGCACTTTTGTGGCTGTAGAATAGATTATGTAATGCTCGGTTTCCTTAATAATTTCCGAAGACCAATAACGATAGAAATAAACCGATAACAAAACGGCGGAGGCAATCGCCAGATATAAAAGAAAATGTTTTTCCCGAGCTTTCAAAACCCGCATTCAATACCTAAGCATATTGTATGTGACTTTGCTATCACTTTTGTTTTTCCCTTGCCTTCGATCTGCCCATCATCATAGTACTCTTTCTGTCCATGTAAGAAAAATCTATGTAGAAGTATTGAATGAGTTGCCGAGAGACCTGTCCTGCTACGAGCGAAGTTGAGGTGGCTTGCACTCACTTTCCTATTTTCCACTTGTCTGGACAGCCTTACGGGAGTACTCCTGTAGATCAAAAACAAAAATCCCCCGGCCCACTCCAGCCGGGTCTCCCTTCTTGGCCACCTGGAAGGCCATATAGCGTCCATCGTCGCTCACGACTGGGTTGGAACCCTTAAAGCTACGGTAATCGGCAAAGAAGGTCAGTCGCTCGCTATGTCCCGATCCGTCCAAGGCCAGCTTGTAGATGTCGATTTCCTGGATGCCTTCGGGTTCATTCATGTGTTTATTGCAT
>CAZRMQ010000144.1:2729-5344 GCA_964601185.1 uncultured Pirellulales bacterium | reverse complement strand
TATATAGGCTGCGACGGGACAAGGAAACCGCGCGCAGCACATCATCGACCTGAATTGCTTCTTTCCTGGCACGTCGATGGATAAAATGCAATGCCATCAAAACGTCGCGGTCAGCAACTGCAAAGACGTTGGTTGATTGTCTGGTCACAACGTGGGTAGGCCGGACAACAATTTTCTGATTTGTCACTTTTTTGCCCGCCATTATTTTATCCAACGCCCCAGCGGCCTCATAACCTGCTTTTTCCGCACTTACGGCCATGCTGGAAAGAGGCGGGCTGACTAAATCACAGATTAGGTCATCATTGCCCAATCCTATAATTGCAACCTGCTCCGGCACATGAAGGCCCGCAATCTTGCAGGCCTCGAGAACGTGCTGGCCTTGATCGTCATTACAAGCCATCAAGCCGATTGGTTTTGGCAATTGTTTAAGCCAGGCCGTGATGGCATCCAACTCTTTCTCCCATGAACGTTGGGCCCTTGATTTATTCAGCTCGTATTCGTAGTATTGTGTTTCAAAACCAGCTTCAGCAATTCTCCGGCTAAAGCTTTTGCCTCTTTCGCGAGACCAATAATACATTTGCCCGAATCCGCAATATGCAAATTGCTTGAAGCCTCGATGTAAAAGATACTCAGCGGCCATTCTCCCTATGGCCGCGTCATCGGTTATGATGTTAGGCAAATTCGGAAATAGCTCAGTGTACGGAGAAACAACTGTAGGAAGCCCCAGAGCAAGAATCTTCTCAGTCTGCTGTCGTGTACGTTGTTCACGCAGAATTAAACCATCGGCACCCATCTTGAATATTTCATCCAAAGTGATTTTTCCACCACCGGTTCTCCAGTAGAATGGGGCCTTTTTGAAAAATATCCAGGGCCCATGACTACGAGAATATTGCGCTATGCCGCGCAGAATGGACCGTCCATACGTCCGCGAAGTCTCCATCATAAGTATAACTTTGCGACTCTTACTCATGGCTCGTAGTTACCTATACCTAAGTCATCAAGGCATCGCCACAATAACCGTTCATATTAACGAAAGAAAATAAATTAGTTTTCTATACATATCAAGAAAATTTCCTGAAAGAAAGAATAACTCGATGTTTGATTCTCGATACTCAAGACTCGCCGAACATCGAACATCCAACCTCGATCTCTCATCATTGAGGTTAGCCTATTTGATTACCGTAAATAACATTCTCTAAGCTACTTATATCGCACGAAATGAACTGGTAATATATGTTCCAACCTGCAATAAATATGGTTCCTTTGACATTGGAAGATAAATATATAATTGCACATAATGACGATTTATTTAGCCAAAATGAGGTTCCATTTGAAAAGATTTATTGCGATAATTATAAATAGATTACTGTGTTTGCGTATACATAACGATGAACAATGAAGTTCAACAAATAAAAGGAGCGGAATTATGAATAGACAAAAGAGATTTACCACATTAGAACTCCGCATCCAAAGTAGGCATCTCAAGAATCAAAGATTGCTTCTAACGGGTTTTACATTAATTGAGCTTTTGGTCGTGATAGCTATAATAGCGATATTAATGGCAATTCTAATGCCGGCGCTACAGAGGGTAAAAGAGCAGGCAAGGGAAATGGCCTGCAGGGCTAATCTACGTCAATATGGTATAGCACAATCTATATATCTGGATGATAATGACTTCAAATATCCTGACCCATGGCTCTCTCTTGTGGCTAATCAGGACCCCTACTCCAATTACCCACATTACTGCCGCTGGCATGACCCGAGATACCCGCCCGACGGCCCGTTCTGGCCATATCTGAAGAACACAAAGGTCCATTTATGTCCATCGTTCAAAATCCTATCCAAAAACCTGGGAGAAAAGCATCCGGGTCATGATCCAGATATACCCGTTATTCCTCAATATAGTTACAGCATGAATTACTATCTGAATCTGAAGTTCTTTGATATAACCAGAAGCAAAGATAAGGTTTTTTTCTTTGCCGAGGAGAATATGTGGCTGCGAGACGGTTGCGAGTATGTACTAAACGACAATGCTCTATGCGGTGATGGTCGCGATTGGTTCGCCACTTTCCATAGCACTGCAAGTGGTGATTTAGATAGCGGTACCAGCAATGCAGTGTTTGTGGATTCCCATGTCGAAGAGGTGCGTTCGGCTCTGGGTAAAGATCCAAGTGATACTTCAGAAATGGAGTTAGACGGCAAGAACGAGAAATATGCCTGGCCATAAAAACAGGAATCTAAATAATAAACTGCTGCCCCGCATCAATTGTTTTACAATATAAATGGCAATCAAGTTTTCGATTAGAAGCTCTTAGCAGGTCCAATTGGTGCGGGGTAGATTCATTGAGGAGCGTAATTATGAGGACACGGAAAGGTTTTACCCCGTTAGAAATCAGCATTCCTGCTCAGGAAAACCGAAGATTTCTAACGGGGTTTATCCGCCTCGGCGGATTTACATTAATTGAGCTTTTAGTTGTTATAGCAATCATATCGATATTGATGGCGATCTTGATGCCGGCGCTGCAGCGGGTAAAAGAGCAGGCAAGAGAAATGGGCTGCAGAGCCAACCTTCGTCAATATGGAATAGCGCAGTCTATGTACTTAGACGATAATGA
>CAZRMQ010000144.1:0-2629 GCA_964601185.1 uncultured Pirellulales bacterium | reverse complement strand
GTACTAAACGACAATGCTTTATGCGGTGATGGACGTGACTGGTTTGGAACATTCCACAGCACATCAACCGGAAAATTAAATGGAGGCACAATCAACGCTGTATTTGTGGATGCTCACGTTGATGAGGTTCGCTCAGCTCTGGGTGAAGACCAGACTGATACATCACAAATGGAGTTCGGCAGGTTTGAAAAATACTCCTGGCCGCATAAACAACCATTTCAATAAAAATATTCAATCGAGGAACATCATTATGAACAAGCGAATTGGATTCACCCCATTAGAAATCGGTCCCGATTATATCGGGAGGAAAAACCGAGTATTTCTAACGGGGTTTAACCCGTTAGAAATTAGAAACAAAGGTAAGCATCCCAAGAATCGAGGATTGCTTCTAACGGGTTTTACATTAATAGAGCTTTTAGTAGTAATAGCCATTATTGCGTTATTGATGGCGGTACTTATGCCGGCAATACAACGGGTTAAGAAACAGGCAGCGGCAGTCGCTTGTATATCAAGACTTCGCCAATGGGGACTTATATTTTCGATGTACACCACCGACAACAACGGCTATTTCCATACAAGGGAATTTGGCACTAACTATGAAAAGATGTGGCCACAATTCTATCAGCCATATTATAATGACCCAATGATGCGATGCTGCCCGGCGGCCAAGAATCCTAACAATAACTGGGGCCCGTTTGGTACCTGGGGCACAAAGGGAGGACCAGCGGACGCAGATTGGGGTTGGGGAGGTGACTGGGCTCCGAAGGCAGGGTTTTTTGGCAGTTACGCTATGAGTCGATATGCTCTTAATAAAGAAGGATCACAATTCTGGAGGCAGACTGGTGTAAAAGGTGCAGATAAAATCCCAGTGTTTTTGGGTTGTATGTATGTTGCTATTAATCCAACTGAGGCAGATGGGCCTCCCGCATATGATGGTGACCGTTCTAGTCAGATGCAGTTTTCATGTGTCAATCGGCATATTGGGCATGTCAACGCTCTTTTTATGGATTGGAGTTCCAGAAAAGTCGGTCTCAAAGAACTCTGGAAGCTAAAGTGGCATCGTGAGTACGACACGGCTGGCTCCTGGACCATTGCTGGCGGCGTTGCACCTACGGACTGGCCACAATGGATGAGAAGCTTTAAGGACTACTAAGAAACGCACTAATTGATTACAGACCTGCACTTTTACTGACCAGCCATTTAGGCTGAAAGGTTGTCAATCCAGATAGTTCAGACACTTGCGGAGCATTTCAATATACCGACAACGAAAAGATATTATCTTACTGCGCGGCCCGAAGGCTTTGTCACAGCAGGTGAATTGTTGAATAGTATTTTGGCTTAACCTCAAGATAATTGACACTAAATTGAGATCGGCGTGCGCTTTTGGCTGTTTTTGCCGCATAAGGACTTGACAGTATAAATATGAACCTGTTAGTATCAAATTAAGTTATGGGTAGGTAGCTCAGTCGGTAGAGCAACGGACTGAAAATCCGTGTGTCGGCGGTTCAATTCCGCCCCTGCCCATTCGATAAGTTGTAGATAGGCAAGCAGTTATGGTTGCTTGCCTTTTTCTATTGGTGGTCAAAAACAGGCCGCGTACCAAAACGTACCAACTTTTGACACAGGCCCCGGGCAGTTGCGACCCTTGCACGGTGGATTAAATCATCCGCCACGGCAAGGTAGAATTGATGAGTTGTGGCAAAATTTGAATGTCCTGCAAGTGTCATTACATCGTACTCGCTCATGCCATTGGCAAACCACATGCTTATGGCTGTCCTCCGGATGTCATGGAAAGTCCCTGTTTTGACGCCCGCTTTTCTGAGGATTTTGTCAAAGCTCCTCTTGAAATTATTTACCACCTTTAGCCGGGAGTCAGAGAGAGTCCACTTACCTTTTGGCCTGAGCACATTCTGGATGTAGTCGTACCGAGATATAGGAACGAAAACATATGGATACCCTTCCGGCTGCCGTGACTGGTGATCTACAAACATCTGAACGATCTCCTCTGTCAAAGGGAGAGTTCTCTGGTCAGCATCTTTGACGAGCCATTCCCAAGTATCCTTGGTATTTTTCTTGGGCCTTACTTCGATAGTTTGTGCATTGAAATCTATATCAGCCCAAGTACAATTCAAAAGCTCTGCACATCTCATAGCAGTGGCCAAAGCTACTGTGATTAACAAATCCCATTTGGCAGATTTCTCTGGATTCCATTCGAGGGTGTATTCCTGGGCAGCTTTCTGGATCCTTTGGCATTGAGCATCGGTGTAAATATTGATCTTTTTCTTGGATGCTCTCGGCATGGCGATATGCTGCAATGGATTCTCATCAAGCTGTTTGCGGTTGACCGCTAGTTTGAACAGCCTCTTTATATGCCGTAGCTTCTTAGCTATGGTTGCTTTGCTATTACCACGGTCAAGACATGTCTGAAGATACAACTCGCCATGTGCCAGAGTGACACTACGAAAATCAATATTGCCAATTGTCCCAATGAAATCTTTCATAGCCGATTTATTCTCACACCTTGTACTTTCCCTGATCTGATCACCTGTCCTTGCTAGGCTGTTTTTTGTAAAATCTCTAAGTCTCATAGAGCCGGAAGCAACATAGCCCATTCTAAGCTCTTTTTCCT
>CAZRMQ010000143.1:0-5345 GCA_964601185.1 uncultured Pirellulales bacterium | reverse complement strand
CACTTTAGCTCATTTTAGGCACTTTATATTTTTCGTACCTCGAATTTCGCATTTCGAATTTATCTTCTATCTAACTGCGCCGGGTATCGGCTGTTCTTCTTTTTCTTTCTTTTCTTTGTACTCTGTCACTAAGACAGTGGTGGTCAGCATAAGTCCGGCTACGGAGGCAGCCATTTGCAGCGCTGTCCGGGCAACTTTTGCAGGGTCGATAATGCCGGCTTTTAACATATCGACATGCTGTCCCGTGTTGGCATCATAGCCGATATTTTTATTTTTTTGGAGCTTCTCAAGAAGCTGCGCCACCACCACATCGCCTTGGTCGCCAGAGTTGTCCACAATCTGGGTCGTCGGCATTTTCAGGGCTTTGCAGACAATATCAAAGCCGATTTTTTCATCGCCTTTGACCCTTACTCTGGCTTTTTCCAGCTCAGGTATGGCACGCAAAAATATTACACCGCCGCCCGGCACAACGCCTTCGTCAGCCGCTGCTCTTGTGGCGTGAAGTGCGTCATCCAGCAGGTCCTTGCGTTCCTTCATTTCGGTTTCCGTCGCGGCACCGGCTTTTATGACGGCCACGCCGCCGGTTAATTTTGCCAGCCGCTCCTGCAATTTTTCTTTGTCGTAGCTACTGGTTGTTTTTTCTATCTGGTTGCGAATCTGGTCACAGCGAGCGGTAATGTCTTTCTTTTTGCCGGCCCCTTCGATTATTGTGGTTGTTTCTTTGTCCACTATGATTTTCCTGGCCTGACCTAATTGTGAAAGCTCAATTTTTTCCAGCTTGATACCCAGGTCTTCGCTGATTACCTGTCCCGCTGTGGTTATGCCTATATCAGCCATCATTGCTTTTCTGCGGTCGCCGAAGCCCGGCGCCTTGGCGGCGCAGATCTTCAGCACACCCTGCAGACGGTTGATGACTAACGCTGCGAGCGCTTCACCCTCGACGTCTTCGGCAATGATTAATAACGGCCTGCCGACCTGAGCGATTTTTTCCAGCAGGGGGATAATCTCTCGAATGTTGGATATTTTCTTTTCATGCAGCAGTATGTAAACGTCTTCGAGGACAGCCTGCTGGGTCTCGGCATTGGTCATAAAATAAGGGGATATATAACCCTTATCAAACTGCATACCTTCAACCACGGTCAGCTCATTTTCCATACCTTTGCCTTCTTCGACCTCAATGACACCTTCTTTGCCGACCTTATCGATTGCATCAGCCAGGATTTCGCCGACCTTTGGATTGTTGTTTGCGCTGATTGTTGCTACCTTTGCGATGTCATCGTGACCCTTGACGGGGACGCTTTCCGATTTAATAAAATCGGTGGCAACCTCAGCGGCTTTGCTGATTCCACGCTGCAGAGCCATCGGATTTACGCCGGCCGTCACATGCTTTAGTCCTTCTGTGTAGATTGCCTCTGCAAGCACAACCGAAGTTGTTGTACCATCGCCGACAACATCGGATGTTTTGCTGGCTGCCTCATTGACCATCTTTGCGCCCATATTCTTGAATGGCTGAGGCAGCTCAATCTCTTTGCTGACTGAGACGCCATCTTTTGTTATCTTCGGTGAACCCCAGCTTTTTTGCAGAATCACGTTCCTGCCGGTTGGTCCGAGAGTGACCTTAACTGCTGAAGCCAGCTCCTTCAGACCATCCTTAAGCTCAGCTCGTGCTGTATCGTTAAACATTAATTGCTTTGCCATTTTTTATTCCCTCTTAAAAATTTATTTTAGTAGGGTGGGCAATCCCGTAAGGGATGGCCAAGCCAATGCCCACCTTTCTTTTATTGGTGTGCGGTGCAAACCCTACCTGATTTACTTTTCAACTATACCCAGCAAATCGCCTTCCCGCACAATCACGTATTTTTCTCCCTCGATTTCAACTTCGTTTCCGAGGTACTTTCCGTATATAACCTCATCATTTTTCTTTACAGACATTTGGCTGCGCTTGCCATTGTCGAGCGTTTTGCCCGGCCCAGTAGCTATGACTTTTCCAATCTGTGGTTTTTCCTTTGCTGTATCAGGCAAATAAATGCCGCCGTCTGTTTTTTCTTTGGCTTCCAACTGCTTTATTACAACTCTGTCATCCAACGGTCTAAGTTTCATACTTCATCACTCCTTATCTATTTTGGTTCAATTATTTAACATCCTGTTGTTATTTTATTTCTACAACAATAACGGTGTTAATTGGGTCCGGTGCTTTTTCGGGAACCAGGATAATCACTTCATTGTCACCGGCCCGATTAACCTCAAGCTTTTTGCGTTTATTATCAGCAAGCAGGTATGCTTTTTTAACCTTGGTTGTAAGATTCGGCACATTCAGCTTGCCGTCTTTTGGCCAATCAAAGACGTGCAGGTACAGCTTTCCGGGCTTTGCAGTGCATCGTCCCCATGGTAATGAGCCAAGCGGGCTGGCGGTTGTGCCATAAATACTTTCGCTATTTACCTTCATCCATTCACCAATAGCTGCCAGCCGTTCTACGCTTGGCTGGGGGATCAGACCTTCGGCAGTCGGCCCGACGTTAAGCAGGAAGTTGCCGCCTTTGCTCGCAATATCAGCAAGCTTATGAAGCAGGTCCTCGGTTGACTTCCAATTATCATCGTAGGACTTATATCCCCAGGTGTTGTTCATAGTCATGCAGGTTTCCCAATCAACACCCGGCAGACCTGTTGGGGGAATCTCCTGTTCAGGCGTCCCATAGTCACCGGCAAACTCATCGCTTTTACTAAATCCCCGCATTCCCAGCCGACCTTTACCCACACGGTTGTTTATAATGATATCCGGCTGAAGGCTGAGCACGTACTCGTACATGTCCCAGCCCATTTCCCTGTTCCAGTCCTTTACCCACTCACCATCGAACCAAAGTATTCCAAGCGGTCCGTAGTTTTGAACTAATTCCCGTAGCTGAGCCTTGAGATAGTATTCGACATAACGGTCGAAATTTGGATTAGATTTACTTGTATAGTTATAGAGTGGGTAAAACGGCGCCTGGGCATCGGGATGATGCCAGTCCATTATAGAATGGTAAAAGCAAAACCGAACTCCGTGTTTCTTGCAGCTTTCAGCTAACTCTGCCAGTATGTCACGTTTAAATGGAGTGGCATCAATTATGTCGTAGTCGGTAAATTTTGTGTCCCACAGGCAGAAACCATCGTGATGTTTGGACGTGATGACTATATATTTCATCCCGGCATTCTTGGCGATTTGTACCCACTGATCTGCATCAAACTTTACTGGATTGAATTGTTTGGCAAATTGTTCGTAATCTGCGACCGGAATCTTGGCTCTTTCCATTATCCATTCGCCAATGCCCGGAATCTTCTCGCCTTTATAAATACCTGCCGGCACCGAATAGATACCCCAGTGGATGAACATGCCGAAACGGACCTCGCGGAACCAATTCATACGTTCGTCTTTGCTCAAAGTCCGCTCTGATTTTTCGAGACTGCTGGCTTTGCATATCTTTTGTGAAGAGCCAAAGGCTACAAAGATGCACAGTATGGTAATTACAATTGCCAGGTTCTTAGATATTCGCCTACTCATCTAATTCTTCCTTTTTAGACAATGAACTAAAGTGCCTAAAATTTGGAGTGCCTAAAATGCCTAAAATTATGATTTATAACATTGCTTTGTAGAAAAGACCTATCGTCATTTCGACCAAAGCGTCCCTAATGAACGCGAAGCAGAGAAATACCCTAAAATAGATTTCTCGGCTCGCCTACGGCTCGCTCGAAATGACACTCTATATTCTTTTCTAAAGAGCATTAAAACTTTAGTTCACTTTAGTCACTTTACACTTTAGTCACTTTTTCTGCTAATACATATCCATGCCGCCCATACCACCCATGCCCCCCATACCGCCGCCGTAGCCGCCTCCGGGCGGCATGCCAGGCATTTCTTCTTTTTCTTTTGGTTTTTCGGTAACAAGGCAGTCGGTGGTTAATAGCAGGGTAGCAACGCTTACAGCGTTTTGCAGAGCGATTCGTGTTACCTTCGCAGGGTCGATGACACCGGATTCCAGCAGGTCTTCGTATTTGTCCGTGGCTGCATTGTAACCGAAGCCGCCTTTACCTTCTGAGACCTTATTGACTACCAGATTTGCCGTTGCTCCCGCGTTGGCAGCAATGTAATAGCAAGGCATTCTAAGGGCCTTTATCAATATATCCGCACCAGTTTGCTCATCGCCTTCCATTTTCAGTTGCTTGGCCGCATTAATACAACGGATAAGGGCTACTCCTCCGCCTGGCACAATACCTTCTTCGATGGCTGCTCTGGTGGCGTGCAGTGCATCTTCGATTCGGGCCTTTTTCTCTTTCATTTCTGATTCACTGGCGGCCCCGACTTTGATTTGAGCTACGCCGCCGGTCAGTTTGGCCAAGCGTTCCTGCAGTTTCTCACGGTCGTAATCGCTGGTTGTGGTTTCTATTTCATCTTTAATCTGTTTAATTCTACCGCTGATGGCATCCTCGCTGCCGGCACCTTCAATTATGATTGTATTGTCATTGTCGATGGTTACCTTTTTGGCCTGGCCGAGCTGCTTGGCGCTGATGTTCTCCAAATCTATGCCGAGGTCTTTGAAGATAGGCTCTGCTCCTGTCAGAACCGCTATATCCTGCAGCATTGCCTTTCTTCGGTCACCGTAGCCGGGTGCCTTGACCGCAGCAACCTGCAGAATGCCTTTGAGTTTGTTGACTACCAATGTTGCTAATGCTTCGCTCTCTATATCTTCTGCGATAATAAGCAGAGGCCTTCTGCTCTTAGCAGTTTTTTCCAGCAGGGGCACGAGCTTGGTTACACTGCTGATTTTCTCCTCATGGACCAGGATGTACGGCTTCTCCAGTTCGCAGACCATATTGTCGGGGTCGGTCACGAAATGTGGCGACAGGTAGCCGCGGTCAAACTGCATACCTTCCACGAACTCGACGGTAGTCTCGATACTTTTGCCCTCTTCGACAGTTATAACGCCATCCTTGCCGACCCGCTGGAAGGCTTCGGCCATAATCTTTCCAATTTCCGGATCGTTGTTGGCTGATACAGAGGCGATGTTGATTATGTCATCGGCTTTGGTGATGTTGATGGGTTTAGCTAAGGAATTGAGCTTGTCGGTCACGGCCTTTGCTGCTTTTTGCATACCTCGTGCTATAGACATTGCGTCTGCACCTGCTGTGATGTTTTTATAGGCTTCTTTGTACAGTGCTTCTGTGAGCACGGTAGCTGTTGTTGTTCCATCGCCGGCGATTTTTGAAGTTTTGCTTGCCGCTTCTTTAACTAATTTTGCACCAAGATTTTCATTTTTATTTGTAAGCTCGATTTCTTCAGCTACTGTTACGCCGTCTTTGGTTACTGTCGG
>CAZRMQ010000142.1:0-5347 GCA_964601185.1 uncultured Pirellulales bacterium | reverse complement strand
TTACGATATGGGGCGTAAGCAGAACTATTACCTCTTGACGCTCGACTTTATCAGCAGTACCTCTGAATAGCCCTCCCGCAAGGGGCAGGTCACCGAGCACAGGAACCTGGGTTTTAGCAGTCGTAGTCTTATCCTTGAACAATCCTCCGATGACCACAGTCTCGCCGTCCTTGACTATTATGTTAGTAACCAGTTCCGCTGATGTCTCTTGAGGAATGCCGCTCGGAACTGAGCCTGAACTGTCCTTGGGATGGATATCCATACGGATATAGCCGTCGTCGCCGATATACGGCCTGAACGAAAGCTTTGTTCCGGTATCGAGAAACTTGACTGAACCCTCTACCAGATTACCTGCTGTATCAAATGTGTTACCCTCCCGGTATCCATATTTATCACCAATATAAACCTGGCCAAGCTGCTTGTTGACCGTCAATATCTTCGGATTGGCCAAAAGGGTTACATCAGTAATCTCTTCTACGGCTCGTATAAATGTCCCTATGTCGCCAAACGCAAACCCAATGGTCAAACCGCCGCTCAAAGCGCTTTCTACCTTGGCAGTAGTACCCCCAGACTTAAGGTAGTCCGGAGCACCTGAACTGATATCCGTTAAACTGGCCACAGCAGAACCCTTAAGACTTTGCCAGTCGATACCAAATTGCATATTCTCTGTGAGTTTGGCGCTCAAAATAGCTGCTTCAACCAGCACTTGTTTGGGCCTGATATCAATCATGGCTATCACATCTTCCATTCTGGCAATGTTTTCAGGGTAGTCAAAGATAACTAAGGTATCGTTCATTGCAAGAGTGTCACCTCCTCCTGTTTGTGCACTGATGGTCTCGCCGGTGGGCACGCCGGTTTCAGCCGCAGTAGTGGCCTCAATTTTACCATTATTGCTGAGAACCGGTGTAATCAGCTTTTTAGCCTCAGCAGCAGAGATGTAATAGAGTTTGAAGACTCTGCATTGCATTCGCTCCAAGTCTTCTTTGATAGCTGTGTATTCCTCATCGGTATAGACTTTGATGAAATTGCCCTGCTGTTGATATTTGAAGCCGTGCCCAAGAATCGCACCCAGCGCTTCTTCAAACGTCACACTATAGAGATTAGTGATTGTAATCAGGCCGTCCACTTTCGTCGAAGGCACAATGTTTTTTTGATAACGAGCCGCCAAGAAACTAAGTGCATCGCGTATTCCCCAATCCTTCTTGAAGGAAATCGACTGAATCTTAGCACCCATGGAGGCATCTTCCGGCATATCTGACCCGGCTACGGCACGCTCCGCCGTGACGAGTGTGCCTTCAGAACCAATTACATCAGCGCTGGCCGAACCTGGATTTTGACTGAGGTAATCTTCAATTGGGCCCTGCTCACCACCGCTGACCCCAAACGCAACCGTCACGACCAATACTAAAGCGTAGATGAACAGGCCCTTCATCACTTTTATTTTACTGATTGACTTTTTTTTGCAACGCATAATTCAACTCCTGTCCTCGCTATAAGGACCTAAACGAGTGTATAACCCTACCCTTCCGGTACAAGTTTCAACTCTATTTCTACCCCTCCATAGTTTATAAACACGAGATTTTTTTCAATTTTCGCTACTTCACACTCATAGGTATCAACTCCATCCCGAAGAATGAATTTATCCCCTATCGACAGCAACCTGCCGTTGATAAAAACACGGGGGTTTCCACCCAGCTCTATTGCCTCCAACCTTAATCCTGCTTTCATCAGCTGTGAACGCAGGTTCGCCAGGTTCTGGATAACACCTAACCGCTGACCATCAGCCAAGTATTTTCCATCCGGGATAAAGCCGCTCCAACTGTTTGGATCAAAAAAGTTCCTGGTAATTACATCATTACGACCTTGTATCCGTGGCAATTCGATATAAGATATTATTATCGGTGAGCTTTCCTGCTCTTTTACTTCTACTTCTTTGGCCACCAAAGTTGCCTGAGCAGCCACGGGTGACTTTTTGGCAAATATTCTGATCCACATAAGGACCATTAATGCAATCAGACACAGAGCTAATATGGTTTTTTTCTTATCTGCGGCTAAATGATTAAAAAGTTTATTATTACTGTTATCAGTGTTTTTTAAATCCTGTTTCATATCTTCTGAGACTCCTCCAGGTACCTCTTGTTATGCTCAATCCCGTTAGAAATTTCCCCAACTTCCTGTGTATTTGGCAATCTTGAATTTCTAACGGAGTCAACTGTCGGCCGATAATAAATAACCAACTTCGTTTCCATACTAACTTCACCCTCGAAGCTGCTATCATTCACGAGCTTAACCTGCTCGATACGAACAAGCCGATCTAACGTTTGCAGCTGTTTATAGAATTCAAAAATCTGTGTCAATCTGCCTTTACACTGCATATTTATCGATATACAGCCCAGGTCGTCAGCCTTTATTTCCTTTTGTGGAACAACAATCTGTTCTTTCAGATTATGCTGGGCCATCAAGTCAGCCAACTGCTGTAAAAATACACCAAGATCCCTTTGCCAAGGGACATTTACCTCAAAGTTTGAAGCCACCTGCTGCAAGTTCTGCAATTGTTCGGTAAGCACAGGCAATTGTCTGCCTCCTGTTGTACCTTTATCAATCGCGAGTCCCAGCGAGGTTTTTGTCTGCTTTATGGCCTTCATTGTCTTTTGTAGGGGCAAACAGCCAAACCAGACAAAATCTACCACCAGCATGACAGCCACAATACAGATTAGCACCTGCTGTTTTTTCCAAAAGAATGACACTATAGCCTTTGCCTTTCTTCGTTCGTCTAAGGCCGAATCTAACGATTTTCGCCTTGCGGCTTTTTCATAAAATTAAAAGTTAGTTGCCCCCGATTCAGTCGGGGGTGATAACTAATTCACCAATTCCCTAATTCTCTACCCTATAATTTGCCAGATAGCAGCCTATCTCAAACTCGCTCACATTGAAATTCCCTGCTGTAAGTGCCGTTCTTGTCCCTGCCCCACTGTTTATTACAGAATTTCCAGACGTCTGTATCGTTTTGTTTCGCGAGATTGAGAGATAGACCCGACAAAAATATGGCGAATCTTCCAGCTTGCATACTAATGCTGCAACGTCACCGGCATCAGCCGCTATGCCGTTTATCAGCACTTTGAAACAGACATTGCCAAGCGGCAGGTTTTGCCTTTTATCCGTCCCAGCCCCGACAACTCTGATGGCTGAACTACTGCTCTTTTTGGGCTGCTGCTTGTCTGAGAACCTCTCACCGATGAATTCCAGTTTGCTAAGAACTACCTTTTCATCAATTAAAAAACTCATTTCAGCTAAAACTTCCGCTACATTAATCCTGGAGTCGATTTCTCCGAGTATATGCGTTTTGTTTTGCAGTTCCGCCAGCTCGTTCTTAATCTTTGTGAACTCTTTTGATGCAATTTGCACTTCTGACTGCTCCGCTGCCATTTGAGCAAGCTTAGCCGTAGCTTTCGAAACGGAATTCAAGGAAATAAAATTCCACACCATCATCACACTAAACATACAAACCAGAGCTATATACTGTGTGCTATAACGCAACTGCCGACGTCTGCCGTTCTTATACCACTCTGGAAGAAAATCAATTTCTTTCATTATTATCAGGGCTTTCAATTCCGCTTTTTTGCATTTGCGGCGCAGCCAGCTCATCAGTAATTCCACTAAATCCCTTGAGACTCAGGCCTATAGCTACCGCCCACTCACAAAACAAACCTCGCTTGTCACAACCAAGATTGTTGCTCACCTTTTCTTCCGGCAAATCGAAACCTTTCAACGGTTGAGCTACATCAACCTCAATCCTTAGCTGCTGCTTTAAAACATCAAGCAATATACTTTCGTACGCCTCACCTCCGCTAAAAACCACTCTCTCCACACGTTTGCCTCTGAATGTCACCGTATAATATCTTAAACACAGTGATATCTCTTTTACGATCTCTTCAGCAACAGTAGTTATTGCATCGAGTATCACCTGTCGCGTAGAGGCATCAAGGCGCTCATTGTCCTCTGCTGAGATCCGTCCTCCGGAGCTCGGCAGCAGGCCCGGCGGGTTTTGTTCCATTCGAAGCCTGCCCCGCAGCATCCGCACCTCGTGGATATCGATACCTAATCTCGCTCCTATTTCGTGATTAAACCTGCTCCCTCCAACCGCTATTTGTTTAACAAAGCAAATTTCCCCTCCGCGACCAAAGACCACCGTGGTAAAGCAACTGCCTATATCCAAAAAAATTGTCGTGCGATCCCTATCCTCCTGACGCCTAAGTGACCTTTCAAAGCCCCTGAACAAGGCACACGGAATAACATCTATCGCCACAGGCCGAAGCTGGGCTTCTTCAAGCATCGCTATATGATTTTTTATCGTTTCATCGTCTGTAGCAAACAATATCAGCTCATTCTTAACCTCATCACCATGCAGGACACTGCCGGCAAGTATGTAATTAATCGCGTCCTTATCCGGGTCAAATCCGAAACGATGAGCAGCCTCTCTTCGTAAAGCCTGTTCCATCTGTGGCGGCTGCATCTCAGACAAACGCAGAGAAGTTATCTTCACTCTTTCATTCGGCAGGCAGGAAACAACATTCCGTCCGTGGAACTTATTCTCCGCCAGCATCCGCTTTATTGCGGAAATAATAAATCTTCTTCTTTCCTCGTGATCCTCATCTACATCGGCGTCAAGACGGGTCTGGTCTGCTGCAACAACAGCTATCCGACCTTCGCTTACCGCCAGTTGAATCATCTTGATAGAATGAAGACCTATGTCCAATCCTATAGGACGTGGATTCTGAGATTTAAGATTCAAGTTTATCATTTACACTTTCCCTCATCAGTCAGCAATCGAGATATATCCGGTAACAGCCTCTACACAAACCTTCTTAGTGACTCCGCCTGCCTGCAGAGTAATAACACCCTCTCCAATCAAATCTAAACCCTCTCCGTTTTTGGGGCTGCCAAGATAATCAAATGTAATCGTCGTGCTGGAGTTCGGGTTGAAAACAGCATCAAAAATATCGACCTGGTCCAATCTGCTGTCGTCTGCGAAACTCACAATATAATCGAAACCTTTTTTGACAGGGTGCGCTATAACGTCACCGTCCTGATTTTCTATACTGTAGCTCTCTGCGCTTTTATCAAAAACAACCGAGTAATTTTGTCCTCTGCTGATTGCCATGCTCTTTGCGTACTCCAGGTCCGCTGCAATCATGTTAGCAGCGGAGTATATCTGCATAGAAGCCGATGATGATATCATTGGCACAGCTATCATTGCCGCTATCCCGATCAGCACAATCACAATCAAAATCTCTATAAAAGTAAACCCCGTTAGATAACTTTGTTCTCTAACGGTTTGCAATGGTGG
>CAZRMQ010000141.1:0-5391 GCA_964601185.1 uncultured Pirellulales bacterium | reverse complement strand
TCTCATCACGGAAATTTTGAGATTGCTTCGCCCACCTCCGGTGGACTCGCAATGACAGTACCAACAGGCAAAGTGGCGAGCTACGCACAATATGAAGATTATCACACATTTATTAAGGAACAGTTACGCAATCTCATCAACTTTATGAAAACCGTCGCTGGTACAAATAATAAATTTAAAATCTGTGTAGACTCGACACCGTTGGCTGAGAGGTCATTGGCTGCCAGGGCCGGTCTTGGCTTTATTGGCAAGAATCATATGTTAATAAATCCTACACTGGGACCTCAGATATTTTTAGGAGAAATAATTACCAACCTCGAACTTAAACCGTTAAACGGGGGTGGCAGCCTCAAAGCTGAAGGCTTTGGGGATGGCCATCGCCAAGCTGCGCTTGACGCTGCCACCCATCGTCAGACGTTAAACGCAACCGATACGAGTCGCGCAACCGTTAGACGAAACACGCAACTTGCGGCTTCCTGCGATACCTGCTCCAAGTGCATCGCTGCTTGTCCAACCGGAGCATTACAAGAAGACGGCCGATTTGACGCTACCAGGTGTATCAATTATTTGACAATCGAATACAAAGGCCAAATACCTGCGGAGTTGGCTGAAAAGATAGGTGACCGGCTATTCGGCTGTGAGGAATGTATCCTTGCCTGTCCCTATCAACAAAATGCACCGGTTTGTAAAAATAAGCAGTTCAAATTCTATGGCGACAGAGTTGAACTTGATTTGCAGGAGATTTTGGAATTGACTGATGAGCAGTTTGAGAAGCGATTTGTCGATTCTGCGATTAAACGTTTGGGCCTTGCAGGGCTGCAAAGAAACGCCCGAATCTGTCTTTCAAATATTTAGACCGCCGGTTTACCGGGGGGTTCTTTAAATAAACCAAGATGCAATTCTCAACATAAGACGAGTCTTTAAGCCGTAGGCGTAAGAGCTTGCGCACAATGTTGCCTTAATTGCCTTGGCAGTATCAGTGCCACTTGTCTGTGGCAGGATAGTATTGGAGATATTCTCGGTTTCGTTAACTTCGTACTGGTAGCCTCTTATTATTGATACTGGAATACCGGCTCCCATCTGGCCGAATACAAGCGTTGCAGCGGCTGTCAGCTCGTAAGCAACCAGGTCTATGCCTCCGAACTTGGCTCTGCCGTGCAGGTCTTTTTGGCCGAACATTCTCGACATCGGCCCAATGCCGGACGAGCCTATCGCAAAATCCATTGTGCCGAACGGTATCATCTCGGTATCGGCCAGGATGACAGCTAATTTTTTGCCGGTGAGCTTCTGAATTTGCTCTCTTATTTTTCGAGCCTGTTCGTCCGGGTCTTCCGGCATCAGGCTCAAGATTCCAGCCGGGTGGTTTGAGCCGTCGATACCCGCATCGCATGTGTGGATTCGACCATCCCTGTCTTTGGTTATACATAAAGCCTGCTCATGGTCGATTAGCTCTTTGCCGGTCTCGGCATCGTCACAGGTTCGCATAATGTGCCGCTCAAGGACGCCCTTGAGCGGAATAATCGCTATGATTTTATGGCCTTCATCGAAAATCATTTGCAGCCACTTAGCATCTTTGCCGGTCTTTGCCGATATAGCCAGAGCCTTTTTGCCGGGCGTCACTTCGTTGAATTTTCTAAGTCGTCCGGTAGCCTTGGATATAATCTTACTTGTCAGGACGATAATATCTTTCTCTTGCAGACCGCCGATTTCTTCTTTGCCGGCCTTGATGATTATCTCAGCCAGGTTGTCCCCTTCTTTAATTTCTGGTATCGTCTGCAACCCGAAAACTTCTATCTTTTTCATAGTTTATACTTCGCCAATTAAAGGTCTAAAGGTTTTTTATCAAACTGGTCCTGCGCATACCACCCCAACTTGAAATCACAAATTGTGATTTCAAATTGCTCTGTAGAAAAGACTCGATGTCATTTCGACCGAAGCGTCCCTTAGGGACGCGTAGTGGAGAAATCTGCTTAAAAATAGATTTCTCGACTCGCCTACGGCTCGCTCGAAATGACAATTTCCACTCTTTTCTACAAAGATTTGTCATTTATCCATCTGCAAATGCTTAATCCATCTTGAGGTCACAATTTGAAACCTCAAGTTAGAACCTCGCAATCTTTAACCGCTCTTGTTGTCAAGCCGGCCAAGCGGACATCGCTGCCGAAATGTTTTATATCAACATTATATAAGCCGATTGCTTCTGTCAATTCTCCCATTATTGGGATTATATCTGCACCGCCTTGTGAGCCAAGTATCCTCGGTGCGATGTAAACGATAATTTCATCAGCTAATTGCTCTTTCAGGAACGAAGCCAATACCGTTGGTCCACCCTCGACAAGTAATTGACTAACGCCGCGCCTGCTCAATTCATCAAGCAAGGATTTTATGTTGCATTTATCTTGTGAAGCCGGAACAGCTATTATTTCAGCTCCCTTTTTCGTAATTTTATCTGCGACCTCCGGATTTGCCTGAACGGCTCTCTCGGAGGTTACGATGAGCACAGGAGTCTTTTTCGCTGTAGCCAGCAGCCTGCAATCCAAGGGGATTCTCAAAGTGCTATCCAATACGATTCTAATAGGCTTCTTACCTTTGCTCGGTCTGGCTGTCAACAACGGATCATCGGCGATTACCGTATTGATACCAACCAGGATGCCTCCTGCTCGCCGGCGCAATTTGTGTACATCTTTCCTGCTTTGTTCGTTCGAAATCCACTGCTGCTCATTGGTTACATTAGCATAAGCAAGTTTGCCGTCGATAGTTTGTGCCCATTTGAGTGTCACCCAGCATTTGCCGGTTGTAGAAAACTTGAAAAACGGCGCATTTAATAGATGCGCTTCGGTTTCACAGAAGACGGTCTGCACTTCAATTCCAGCACGGCGTAACTGCTCAACGCCTCTGCCTTTAGCGTGTTCTGATGGGTCTATCGTAGCGACAACAATCTTTGCCAAGCCGGCTGCAATTATTGCATCTGTGCAAGGCGGAGTCTTTCCGTAGTGGCAGCACGGCTCCAGCGTAATATACATCGTCGCTCCCTGCGGACTGTCACCGTGCTTTTTGCAATCCTCAAGAGCATTTATCTCTGCGTGAGGCCCGCCGAATTTCTTGTGCCAGCCCCTGCCGATAATTCGGCTGTTCTTTACGATGACGGCTCCAACCGCAGGATTCGGCTCAACCGAACCAATGCCTCGCTTGGCCAGCATTAGAGCCATCTGCATCCATCGTCCATCGTCCATCGTCTATCGTCCCTCGTCCTCGTCAGTGTCCGTCAGTGTTCTCATCAGTGTCAGTTCGTGCCTATCATCTGTAAGAATTGTTTTTCGTCTATCACTGTGACTCCCAATTTAAGGGCTTTGTCGAGTTTGCTGCCCGGCTCTTTGCCGGCCAAGACGAAATCGGTTTTTTTGCTGACACTCGAAGACGATTTTCCGCCAGCCTGTCTTATCGCCTGCTCAATTTGCTGCCGGCTGAAGTTTTCCAATGTGCCGGTGACAACGATCGTTTTTCCCGCAAGCTGACCTGTACGTCGCACCCTTTTCGGATTCTCCGGTTTCACGCCGGCAGCCAATAACTTACCAATTACAGCCCGATTACGCGGAATGCGAAAATATTCATAAACACTCTCAGCCATCGTTGGCCCAATTTGATCTATTGTTTCCAGGGCCTCTCTATCAGCATTCATCAGAGCCTCAAGCGAACCGAAATGCTCCGCCAAAATCTGGGCTGACTGGCCGCCGATGTGGCGGATGCCCAAAGCAGCAATGAATCGCCATAAAGGCCGAGTCTTGCTTTTTTCTATCGCCTCAATAACGTTATTGGCGCTCTTATCAGCCATTCGTTCCAGCTCAAGTAACTGCGACTTTTCGAGCAGATAAATATCAGCGAAGCTTTCCACCAGCCCGGCATCGACGAGCTGCTCAATCAACGCAGGTCCCAAATGCTCAATATCCATCTGGTCTCTACCGGCAAAGTATCTCAATCGTTCCCTAAGCTGGCCCTGGCAATTCGGATTAACACATCGGATATAAACACCCTCTTCATCTTTAGCCACATCAGAGCCACAAATCGGGCATTTCTTTGGTATCTTAAAAGGTGCCGCATCAGCTTGTCTCAGCTCTTTTTTTACCTCCACAACCTGCGGAATTATCTCGCCGGCTTTTTCAATCAGCACAGTGTCACCACAACGCGCATCGAGGCGTCTCAATTCGTCAAAATTATGCAGGCTTGCCCTTTTGACGGTAGTACCGGCCAAAAGAACCGGCGTTAGATTGGCAACCGGCGTTAGAGTGCCCGTCTTTCCCACTTGAACATCGATTGATTCAATGACGGTCTGTGCGCGTTCAGCAGGATATTTATAGGATATACACCACCGCGGTGCTCGGCCTGTTGCCCCGAGCACATCCCTTTGGTCAAAACGGTTAATCTTGATAACCAGTCCGTCAATTTGGAATCCCCACGTTTTCCGTGCTATATTCCATTCTCCGCAAATCCCTATTACCTCATCTATATCTGCGGCGTGGGTTATATCAGGATTAACTTGAAAACCTAATTTCTTAAACTTCTGTAGGCTATCATAATGATTCTCTGCAAATGGTTCAGATACTTCGCCCATCGCGTATGCAAAAAATGAAAGATTTCGTGTAGCAGTAATTCTCGCATCCAACAGCTTTAACGAACCCGCCGCTGCGTTTCGTGGATTAGCAAACAATGGTTCGCCTACCTCCGCGCGGAGTCGATTCAATTCGCGAAAAGACCGAATCGGCATATACACTTCGCCTCGAACTTCAAGCACCGTCGGCACTTTGATAGTATTCAGCAGAACAAGTGGAATCGCCTTAATTGTCCACACATTTGCTGTTACATCATCGCCCACCTCGCCGTCGCCGCGAGTTGCAGCGGTGACAAGATGCCCGTTTTCATAGCGAAGACTGACTGCTACGCCATCTATCTTTGGTTCCACAACATAATCATACTCCACGCTGCCCAATCCCTTTTTCACTCTTTCATCAAATGCTCTGAGTTCCTCGGCGTTGTATGTGTTGTCGATGCTCAGCATGGGCACCTTATGCCTTACAGCGGCAAATCCTTTAAGCGGTCTCTCCGAAACACGCTGCGTAGGCGAATCGGGTGTGATTAGCTCCGGATGTTCTTGCTCCAGTACTTTTAGCTTAGCAAATAGCTTATCATACTGCAGGTCGCTGATTTGTGGCTGATTGAGGACGTAATAGAGGTAGTCGTGCCTGCGAATTTTATTTCGTAACTGTTGGATACGTTCGACAAGCTCAGTCCTATGGACTCCTAACGGAGTACAAGCTCGTTTTTTTATATCTTTAGCCATACCCAGTTTATATGCTGTTTTGGCATATTTTGCAAGAGGCCAATTATGCACATTCA
>CAZRMQ010000140.1:0-5439 GCA_964601185.1 uncultured Pirellulales bacterium | reverse complement strand
CTTCGATTTTATGACCGATACGTTCAGCCTCTTTCAATATTGCCGTTTCTACTATCGCCTTTTCCTGCTTTGTTAATTTGACCGTTGGCCCTTTCTGCAATTTCCTGCATAATCCAAGAATTGTTTCATCGCCCGGAAAGATTTCTCCATCTCTTACAAAACCGCGTTTATCTCCCTGCAACCAACTGCCGTAGGTCGTCCAGGTGAGCATATATCCAACTAACTTTGCCATACCTGAAAAAATAATATTGTTGATTCCGATATGCAACCCAAATGTTTAGTGGGTTTCGTTTAGCCCTGCCGCTTGCGGCTGGGGTTTAATTCTTTAACATTCTGGCCAGGTTCAGGGCTAAGTTCCTTACTGTTTCCAGGCCCCACGAATCATCTTTTGCCTCTCCCGCGATTGTTGCGCCTAAATGTGAATAGCTGGGACCATCGCCTATTACCTGCATATTCATCTGGAGCAAAAACGTGTGAATGTTTTGAAGAGTAATCTCCTGGCCTCCATTTCTCGAATTAGCACACGCTATCGCTCCGCCGATTTTGCCACTCATCGGCAGCGGCTCTCCATAACTGGGACGCATCACTACACATCTATCCATCACTGTTTTTAACTGTCCCGAAACCATGCCAAAATATACCGGAGAGCCTATTAGTAATCCGTGACACCATTTCATGGCATCCAGAATTTGCGGCATATCATCTTCCTGAAAGCACGAGTGAGTTTTTTCACATTTGAAGCAGCCTATGCACGGTTTAATATCTTTTTTCGACAGGGTTATATATTTGGTTCTAAAACCCTCTTGTTTTAATACTTTTAGAGCATATTGAACCGCGTATGCTGTATTACCTTCCGCATGAGGACTGCCCGAAATACCTAAGATATTCATGTTATCCTCCAAATATCGTTTGCATGAAGGCGATTGTTTTTCAGCCTTTGCAATGTCAAATTATTGGTCTGCGAAGTTGCTGTTGAAGCAGATGCCGTTTTAAAATTGAGTTGCTTTTACAGAACTTAATTCCCTGATTACCTGCTTTACTGATACCCTCCCTACCTATACCATCGCATGTTTTTCAGCAGCCTCTATGCAATCGGGCAGTTCCTCCTGCGGATAGTGTCTTTGCATTGCCGCCGCCACAAGCCCAACGAACATCGGCTGAGACCTTAGCGGGCGAGAAGTCAAACACGGATGTGCCTGAGTACCAATAAAGAATGGATGGGAGGGAATCTCTAATATCTGCATAATAGGCTGATTGGGGGCCTTTCCGGAAAATACCAGACCGGCTTTTTCCAATATTTCAATATAGCCGGGAGCAGCCTCATAGCGATGTCTGAACCGCATTCTTACCGAGTCAGCTTTACCGAAGAGTTTCCAGGCCGATGTATTGGGTTTCAGTTCTATATTGTGTCCGCCGAGGCGCATATTTCCGCCGAGACTGTCGATTTTTTTCTGCTCCGGCAGTATATCAATGACCGGCTCCTGACAATCCGGCTCAATCTCGGTACTATTGGCCTTCGTTAATCCACAAACATTTCGTGCAAACTCTATAACAGCCATTTGAAAACCGAAACATATTCCCAGAAATGGCAGATTATTTTCTCTGGCGTATTTTATGCAGGCTATTTTCCCCTCTGAGCCGCGGGTACCGAAGCCGCCGGGGACAATAATACCATCAACGTCGGCAAGATTATCCGCTACAGTTTCATCTGTAATGCGGGTTGTTTCTATCCATTTTATTTTTACGTCACAGCCAAGCGCGATGCCGGCGTGTTCGAGTGCATTGATTATCGAGGCATAGCTGTCACGAACGGCTGTATATTTTCCTGTGATGCCGATGTTTATCTGGTGAGCCAATGTGTCTATTTTGTCGGTAAAATCGCACCATTGTGCCCAGGTCTTTCTTTCATGCCGCAGATTTATTCTGTCTTCGATTTTTAATAGTCTGGCAACTTTAAAATCCAGGCCAGACTCTCTAAGCATTGCAGGAATCATATAGATGCTGGCTGAATCCGGCAGAGAAATGACCCTTTCGAGGGGGACATTGCTGTATATGCTTATCTTTTCTCGTGCTTTCGGATTAACGGGACTGCTTGCTCTACATGCTATGATGTTCGGCTGGATGCCACACTGCATGAGCTGTTTGATTCCTAATTGTGCGGCTTTCGATTTTTGCTCGCCGAGGGTAGGTGGCTCTAATATATAAGTAAGAGCCACGAAGCAGCTACTACTAGGTCCTTCCTCGTAAGCCAGCTCGCGCGTAGCTTCAATAAAGTAGGCGTTTTCCAGGTCACCCACCGTGCCGCCAATCTCGACGAAGACGACATCGGCTTTGGTTTCGGCTGCCAACTGTCGAAGCCTAAGTTTGACCTCGCCGGTAACGTGGGGAATCATCTGGACGTCTCTGCCGAGATAATCGCCGTGGCGTTCCTTATCCAGGACCGAGCTAAATATCTGGCCGCTCGTAGCGAAATTCGACCTCGTTAAATCCTGATCGAGCATCCGTTCGTATGTGCCGAGGTCCATGTCGCATTCCATGCCGTCATCAAGCACGAAGACCTCGCCGTGGCGGAAGGGATTTAGCGTACCGGAGTCTATGTTCAGATAACCTTCGAGCTTTATCGGTACGACTTTAAGGCCTTTATCCTGCAAGAGCTTGGCAAGGCAGGATGAGAAAATCCCTTTGCCTAAGCCGCTCATCACGGTTCCCATCACGAAGACGTAGCGGGTCTTTCCTTTTTTGTAGCCGCTCGGCATCGGCGAGAAAAATTCACTCTCAGTCGAAACGTCACTTACAGAAGCTAATAAATTGACCTTTTTTGGGTCATCCCGAGCGGAGTCGAGGGACCTAATATTTTCTTTCGGCATAAGTTCCCCTTTTTATTTTATAAGCCACAGAGATCACAGAGAGCAAAAAAATATAAGTATAAAAAATCTGTCTCATGCTTTTTTTGATTTAAAGCGTTTCTTAATATCAAGGTATTCAGTTTTAACATTTTGATAATCCAAATCATAAATAATTCGGATATATGAAATAATATTAAAAGCACAACTCATACAATATATTTTAAGTTCAACGATATCTATATCATTAAAATCGCCAGAAAAAATTCTTATGTTTTCATTTTGCTTTATAAGTCTTCCTAAAACAAGCAGGTCCGGATGTATCGCTTGGTTAAATTGGGTATATAAGATGGGATAGAGATCATCCTTCCAACTCAGAGATTTAGCTTTCCCATCAGGGGTTTGAATTGTAAGTTCATCAAGAGAATTGTAGAGGTCTCCTGCAAACTTATATGGAATTGCGTCTATTTCCTTTTGCAAGAAATCTATTTCTTTTTTGATATTTTTATTCTCACCTGCCCCGGCTGAAGGAAGCAATTTTTTTAAGTTTCTTTTTCGCTGCTTGTAAGATTCTTTTAGCCAGCGTTTAATTCTAATATCAACGTCTTCTTGTGGATTGTTATATGTAGACAAACACCAAATAAGCCGAAAAGTCAACTCAGAAAGAATGCGCAAAAGAGCCATTGCTGGTAGGTTCTTGTTGCTGTCTAGTAACAGCAATGTTGCATCACAGTAGTTGTGAGCAAGTGGTAGTACCGATGAGCACAAATCATATATTGGCTTATCTTCTTTTGGTGTGGAACTCATTTTTTCTGCTATTTCTCTGAACCATTTGTCTATTGTTTTATCGATTCTCATTTCTACTTCGTGTATTTTTCTATCTCGAGCCTGCGGTTAAAACCGCAGGCTAAATATTTTTTGGATTTCCACCTGCGTGGGAATAACATTGCGAGTCAATAAGGTTAAATTACATAGGTTTTTTATCATCCTTTGAAACGATTAATATTAATTTAAACTTCCCAAGATAATAGGCCTGCAAATTGCGTCTATATCTGAAATAATCTTTTCTATGCGCTTCGTAATAGGGTCTTCTTCGCCAATTCTCTGGATTACTAATTGGTTTTCTCTTATTTTATTCTTGATTGCTGGATCTTCATTTTTGTATGGTTGACTCCAAATTCGTGCCAAGCTTCCTGCAGCGACCCGTATTTCAATAATTATATCTTTAAGGTCTTCAAAGGGTTTGTCTTTCTCAGGACCGAATCTTGCCTTAAATTGATAACGTTTAGAATGGAGTTTATTGAAAATTTCTTGCCTTTTCTCAAACCGTTCATATATAAAATAAACACGATCTCGAGCCTCTTTCTGCATTGGAGTTTCATTTTCTTCTGGTTTTCTTGTTGTTCCTTCTCCTTGAAAACCAAGAGGATTTCGTATTGCCCGAATAGCATCTTTCGCTTCATAGAAAAGGGATAAAACATCCTCTGCGAGTTCAATCTTTCTCTTTCCCTGAAACTCTCTTCTCCAGGCACTTATACCACAGATAGCCACTATTGAAGCGATTACAATCGCAAGAGTATTTATTATTTCTAAAATCATTTTTATATCTTCGCCTGATATTTTTTTCTCTGTGTTCTCTGTGTTCTCTGTGCCCTCTGCCTGCCCTGCGTAGCCACTTAGGGACGAAGCGAGGTGGCTATTTTATATCTCTTGACAAATTCTGCGTATTGCTCTGGTGTATCTATGCCATCGCAGGTGTGTTTGACTTTACCAACAAGAATATTAAAGCCATTTTCTATGGCTCGTAACTGCTCGAGCTTTTCGATCTTCTCTAACGGCGTCTGCGGCAAAGCGGTAATCTTCAACAGAAAATCCTTGCGATAAGCGTAAATCCCGATGTGCCGTAGGTATAGTCCCGCATCTCCAATGCCGCCCGTTTCTCGATTATATGGAATTGGTGAGCGGGAGAAATAGATCGCACGACCGACATCGTCGCTCGTTCTTCGTTGGGTGGCAGCCTCAAAGCCTGCCCTGAGTGAATCCGAAGGGCTGAAGGCTTTGGGGATGGCCATCGCCAAGCTGCGCTTGACGCTGCCACCCGCAGATTCTCGATGTTCGATACTCGTAATGATTACTTTTACAATATTTGGGTCGGCAATCTGTTCAGCATTTTGGAACTCGGCAGCCAGCGTCGCCATTAGGTAATCCGGGTTTTCGATTAAAAGCTCAGCCAAATAGTCAATATTCTTCGGGTCTATCTCCGGCTCATCAGCCTGGATATTGACTACAATATCGACATCAATCTCAACATCAATATCAGCGACTGCTTCGGCGATGCGGTCGGTGCCGCTGGTGTGCTCCGGTGATGTCAAAACGCACTCAGCGCCGAATGTCCTGGCGGCATCGACAATTCTCTGGTCGTCGGCTGCTATGATTACCTTCTGGGGCAGTTTGGCAAGGCAGGCTCGCTCGTATGTGTGCTGGATAAGAAATTTGCCTGTATCTTTGGCGAGAACTTTAGCGGCGAATCTGGTTGAACCATAACGAGCGGGTATACAAGCTAAAACTCTCACATTTACCCTTCCCGGCCCGCTGC
>CAZRMQ010000139.1:3335-5451 GCA_964601185.1 uncultured Pirellulales bacterium | reverse complement strand
GAGGTAATCAAAATGACTCAGCGAATTGAAGAAAGAATATTTGGCGTAAAAGGTATTGAGCAATCGGAGCGGCTAACAAAGGCTTATCAAACCGGAGTGTATGAAGATGAATTTACAACACCTTTTCTAACTGGTGAGCAAATAAAACAAAGAGCGTTAAACACGCTTAGGAGATTGCCGCGATGTTTAAGCGAATCTTAAGAGCAATTTGGTCAGCCTGTTTAGCAATTATAAACTTTTTGGGTAGGCCCGATGAGTATGGATTTTGGGAAACAGAATGACTCAACAACAATTATCACTAACTCTTAATCCTTCGGTGAAGGAGAAGGATGAGCTGCGCTTATCAAGGCAGGCGATGGAGATGTATGAATTATTTTTGGCAAGAGACCGTATGGGCTTATTAGTTTCAACAAATGATTTAGATGCGATTGGTGATCAATATCAAGCCAGATTGTATGAAGTGCGGAGAGCACTTATATCTAAAGGTCTATGCATTGATTTAGTCAAAAAGGGAGAAGGTGGTGTCAATTATTACAAATTAGTCAATCTTGAACAGAGCACATTTTTTTCAAAGAGGAAGAACTATTTATGATATTGGACATAATTGCGGAGAAGATATATGGCTAAGTATCGTAAAAAACCAGTGATTATAAATGCCATTAAATTCACTGGAAATTATCAAGAAGTTTTTAATTGGGTTAGTCAATGGCATGACAAAGATGAAGGGCCCAGAATGTGGGCGGCGTATGAAGATACTGAATTAATTATTGATACACTTGAAGGAGAAATGCGAGCAAATATCGGAGACTTTATTGTTCGTGGTGTCAAAGGTGAATTTTATCCCTGTAAGCCAGATATATTTGAACAAACTTATGAAAAAGTTATTGAGGGAAATCATGGCTAAGAAAAAGGGCAAAAAGACTACTAAAAGGCGGCGAATACCAATAATCAAAGCCGTCCGAGTAAAAGAAATTGTCGTTAAATATGGCGGGGTAATAAGAACAGGTTCGTATGAGAACAAACGGTTATCATTTGAATTTGCCGCCGATTGTCCCCGCTATGCCGATCCGGACGTAGTATGTGATTATCTTGAAGCTCTTGCCGCTAATCAGTTTTACCAGGCACAAATAAAAGCCCTTGAAACTTTGCCAGAAGAAATGAGGGACAAAGTAATTGATATTCACGATATGACTCCCGCTCAGGCGGCACAGACAATCAGTGATTTCTTTAGGCATTTTGGGACCGGAAAACCTTTAACGGCAGAGCAGAAGAAAAAGCGGATAGAGGAATTAGGCAGTGAGCTTAAAGACTTATCGGTCAGATTAAAAAAGGAGAACAATCGCCTCAAAAAGAAGAAGAACATTGAAAGCGAAGATTTGGTTGAGCGTTCTGAAATAATAAATCGTCAGCGAGCTATAAGAAAAGAACTCAAAGAGTTAAGGAAACCATAAGATGCAAACAGAAGCAATTCAAAAAGTAGAAGTATCACAAATCGTTGAGCCAGATACGATTCTACGGATTTACAAGGACGCTGAGGCAATCACCAATGAAGCATTAGCTTTTAAGGTGACTGATTATCAAACCTCAGACCAAGCCAATATTCTTGCCAAGAGAATCAATACCGGTATGAAGGCTTGGGACGCCTTACGCAAAAAGATTCTTGAACCGACCAAAGCGTTCACAAGGAGAATCAATGAGCTTTTTAAAGTCGTAACAGATATGGGAACGCCTGCGCTCGAGCATCTTGACAGAGAAAGAGACAATTTCCGCAGGAAAGAAGCCGCAAAACAGGCAGAAGAAGAAGCTAAAGCCCACGCTGAGGAAGCACGCCGGCAGAAAATTAGTGTTGCCAAAGGCGGTGATGGTTCAAGTATTAAGCCTGTCGAAAAGCCTGTTGACCAATTAAAGGCTCGCTCTACAGATACCGTCCGGCGAATACCGGACAGAGCGGCCATTCAGACCGCCATTGATAAAGCCACCAAAGACATGAAAATTGAATGTCCTTTGCAGATCGCAGGCGTGAGAATCTATGCCGAATGGAAATTTGAAATCTATGATAACGGCGCTCTGCCGGAACAATATAAGAAAAATAGCTATATTGATGCGTAGTCTCTCT
>CAZRMQ010000139.1:0-3235 GCA_964601185.1 uncultured Pirellulales bacterium | reverse complement strand
ATGCGTAGTCTCTCTCCATAGAACCTTTGGCTGTGGGATGGTTAAACAGCCAATATTTATGACCAATGCAGAAAAAAAGTGCAGGGAATTATGGCGACAGTGTGTGAAGCTCCGGGACCGCTTTTGTGTCATATGCGGCTGGACGCCGCCGGAATTAGGCCAGCTTAACGCACATCATATCTGGTTTCAAAGTGCTGGTAACTGGAAGGTTCTATTTGATATAGACTTTGGAACAAGTTTATGTCGCTGGTGTCATCTTGAAAGAGAATATGCCCCGCATGTTGATAATGAGAAATTTTTAGAGAAGATTTTGCCGCGAATTAAACAAGATAGCCCCGACCGCGCCGCAAAGATAATTAAGTTTCTAAACGAACCCAAAGAGGTTCTAACTGAGAAACCATGCTATGCTGAAATAGCTGGAAAACTTCAACTAAAATTCAAAGAGTTAGAATCTTCGTACTGGATGAACAAGGACATTGATAACTCCAGAGGAGCGCCAATATAAAAGGAAGTAAAAATGCAAATTGAAGTCAACAAAGTTAAAAAGGTAAAAGTTTTTGCCGATGGATACGAAATTACTAAAGAAGATGGTTGGATGTTTTGGCTTGATAGAAAGTATGGAGTAGTGCCGCACGAAGGCGATGAGATAAAATTGATGTTTCATTGGGGCAATCAGATACACGGCATTGAAATTGAAGGCAAAATCGCTTTTTGGAAAACCAAAGAGCAGGCTGATAAGGAACATCAAAAATGGGTTGATAAAACTCGCGCAAAGCACAAGAAAAATTATGAAGTCTTAATGGCAAAAATCAAAGATGAAGATTCTTTTGTTACCGTTGATATTTCAGGGATGGGCGGCGGTTATGAAAGAGTTTGCCAAAAGATGCTCAGGGCTGGAATTGAATATCTCGCTAATAAGCCGAACTTTGTGTTTGACCACAAGCAGTATAAAAATATCTATGGTGTGTGTTTTTCGGATTCTGAACATGCAAAAAAACTCGATGAAGTTTTACATACAGCAGTAAGTGATTATACAGGAGCTATGCACCAAGCCGTAATTAACCATCTTGCTTATATCCACAAGCACGGATACACAAAATGGCTTGAGCAAGCAGGCAAAGAAAGACAATATACTTATCCAAGCGAATTACCTGCACCAACATTTTGAAATAACATGGATGTTATCGAGTTAAAAGTTATTGGCAGGGTAGGTGGTTCAGGGAGTAAGAGTGCTTATCCTGTTAAAAGAAAAAACGGCAGCACAAGAATTGCCATCGCTCCGGCCTCAAAATTTCAAAAGCCTTGGATGGATTCGGTTCGATGGGCTTTTATTCAAGCTTACGGGCGTCACTTTATGCCTTTTCGCGGGGCGGTAATGTTTCAGGCGGTTTTCTACGTACCCCGTCCAAAAGGTCATTTCAAAAAAGATGGCAAACTAAGTAAAGAAGGACAGCGCCACCCTTACCCTGACAAAAGAAGTGCCCCCGATTTGGACAAAGCTACACGCTCCACAAAAGATGCTCTAAGCGGGTTTGCTTATAAAGATGATAAACAAGTAGTTTGTAATAATGTAGCCTGGGAATGGCGAACAACTCCTGGTGCTGATATTCATATAGAACAGATATTTGACCCTGCAACAATCTAAGAAAGGACTCTAATTGATAAGTTTATCAGACACAGAATTAAGAGAGCAGAACAAGAAAAATCTGGAAGGCCCAAGGGGTGAAAATCCAGAGCATGTGCGCATATTTACTGAACTGGATAGGCGATATAAAAAACTTTTTGGACCATCACCTAAAGAAATCTCGACACAAATAGAATATTATCGCAGGCGCTTTGCTTTTACTATGACGGACAAGGACCTTGAAGAACATTACCGTAAATCAACTGGCCGCTCCAAAGATGATAAATTATGGAAACAATATTTTGAAGAAGAACTTAATCGAAGAAAGGACTATAAAAATGGGAAAGAAAAAAACCTCAGACGTAACCCATAAAAGTAAAGAATCGCACAGATTGCCCTGCAAAATTAGTAAAGAGCAGAAGGCCGAAGCCGCCGACCAATTAGCAACTGCAATTCAGGAAGCGGACAGTTTAGAGCTCGAGCGCAAAACCACACTGAAAGACCTCGGCAGTCGCAAAGAAGCTCTTATCGAGAAGATTCACAAGTTGACACAGCAGGTCAAAGATGGCGTCGAGCAACGATCGGTCGATTGCGAATTACAATTAAACTATACGAAGTTGACAGCGACTTTAGTCCGGCTCGATACAGAAGAAATCGTTGAAGAACGCCCTATGACCGAAGAAGAAAAGCAAATGAATTTTGAGTAATACTATGGGTAAAAAATGCTGCCGACATTTACGCCGTTATATGACTGGATTGCTTGCCGGACCGAATTAACTACACTTGAAAAATGTTTAATATGTCGGGTTTTAAGATTTGGTGAGGCAGGATGCTTTGAGAGCAATACAAGGCTTGCAAAAGTATTCGGCGTTCATCGCAGCACAATAATCGAGACGATCCGAAACTGCATAAAAAAGGAATGGATTGCTATATGTTATATGAAAAAACAGCAACGAGTTCTTTATGTAACAGATGATAAAAAAGGGCTTGGCCCCTTGTTTGAAGAAAAAAGTGGTCGGAAAACACGACCACTTGTAAAAAAAGTGGTCGGAAAACACGACCAGTTGTCGAAAAATCCGGCGCCACCTGTAGGGAAATCCGACACAATGATACATCTATCATACAAAGATGATACTAATATCATAGATAAAGAAATTTCAATTTCACAACCTATGAAACAAACGGCAGGGCCAATGTCAAAGGTTGAGTTTGAAAAACGCCGGCGAGAACAGATTGCAAAACTTCTAAAACAGACTCCACAAGGGGTGTAGCAGTTGCGCATAGCGTGCTGGCTGCGAGAAAAGAAGATGAGCTAAGGGGATTCTACCCCCGAAGGGGAAAAAGAGGCTTAAAATGAACATCAAAGACCAGCGCCAAATGCTTCAAGAATTATTAGAGGTTGAATCCGGTCTCACGGAAAAAGAGATTGAGTTTCTCGACTCCCTTACTAACTGGGAAGGTCGCTTTACCGATAAACAAGAGGCATGGCTTAAGAGAATATGGAATAAGGTTTATGGCTGATACTAAAATAGAATGGTGCGATAAAAGCTGGAACCCCGTAATTGGATGTACTAAATGCAGTCCGGGGTGTCAGAATTGTTATGCAGAACG
>CAZRMQ010000138.1:0-5470 GCA_964601185.1 uncultured Pirellulales bacterium | reverse complement strand
AAAGCTACTATCACAAAGGCATCCCAATTTAAAAATGCAACGCCCCACAGCGGAATGGTATTGGCCGCCAGAAGAGCTATCAACGGAGCATTGGGCAGGTATTTCTTTATAAGCTTCATTTCAAATTGTTCTCAAAGAGTTTTATCGACGATGAATCTTGCACTGCAGAATATATCAATTGCCATCGCGGTGCAAAGCAGAATCCACCGCAGCACAGGGACACGCAGCTTTGTGCGGGCCAGAAAGAAAATGATCGCGGTCGCAATCGTTCCGAGTATATACATTTTGGCGGATTCGGTAAAAAGTTTCGCAGCTTCGCTGCCGAGACCTGCGAATACCTGGAAGTATTTTGTCGCCAGCAGCAGTGTCACGATAGCCAATATGCCTGAAACCGCCATGGCAAGCAGAATCCATTTTCTGTCGGAATAGCCGGCTAATGCAAGTCCCTGCATTCCTGCACCAATTAAAATCGAGCAGCACAAAACAGGGATAGTAAACCACATAATAGGGCTGACTCTATATAAAGGCTCACAAAAGGCCAATATTACGCCTAAGCAAAAAATTACTGTAATGCCGAGCCGCCGCGCAGCCACTAACATAGCGAAGCCCATCACAAGAGCTGTTATCGGCACATGATAAAAACCGACCAGAGCGTCAATTCGCTGAGCCATAACAAGCGGAGCCACGAGGCCTGCCAGATCGGCTAAGTGCAATTTGGCCCGAATCGGCACCGCGAAAAGATGATAGTGATCAGACAGCTGAAAGAACAGTATTATCGCCAAAAAGGGTAAAGCCGACAGAGGCCAGCTTAGCCATCGCCACCTGGTTTTTGCGATGGATGAAGCCGGCCAGAAAAGCCATGGTATGCCGGCGGCTAAAAGGCCGGCGGTCGGATGGTATTTAACCAAGCCGAGCGAAAATGCTCCGAAGCCGTAAATTGCTCCAGCAAAAAATGAGCCTGCAAATGTTGCCACCCAGCGCCGGCTAAGCACAAAACCACCTAAACAAGCCAAAGATATATTTACAATAACAAGGTAGTGCACAGCATCGAATTTTTTGAATTGTGGCTGATACAGATACACAGCGAAGGCAACGTATATTATCGTTGCAGCAAAAGGTTTATGGAAAGTCCTGGCTATTTGTTTGATATTTGCCATTACGTTCGGCAAGCTCAGTACAAGTTTGTGGACTGTCTGAATTGTCTCAAAATGCAGTGAAGGAAAACAACCTCGTTTCTAAATTTCCAGCCTGCCCTGTCATTATATAAGTTTCAATAATTTAGGAATAAACAGAGAAATTTGCGGAATATACGTCACCAGCATCAGGGCGATTATCATAGCAGCGAAAAATGGAAGAAGTGGTCGTACCACCTTCACTATAGTAGTCTGGCCTACGCCACAACCTACAAACAAACAGGTACCTACCGGCGGAGTGCACAGCCCGATACAGAGATTAGCAATCATAATCATCCCAAAATGAACCTTGCTCATTCCAAGCTGCTGGGCCACAGGAAGAAAGATCGGGGTAAAGATAAGGATCGCCGGCGTCATGTCCATAAATGTACCAACGAACAACAGCAGGATATTGATAATCATAAGGATAACTATTTTATTGCTGGAGATAGACAACAACGCCGCACTAACATTCTGAGGAATATTCTCTGAAGTCATTATCCAGGACATTGCCTGCGAGGTTCCAATCAAAAGCATTACAACTGCTGTGGTAATCCCGCATTGCAGTAAAATTCCGGGTATTTCTTTGATTTTGACTTCCCTGTATACGACAACCGCTAATATAAACGCGTAGACAACAGCAATAGCCGCAGCTTCGGTCGCCGTAAAAATCCCTCCCAGGATACCGCCCAAAACGATAACTATAAGCAGCAAGCTCAGTATCGCCCGTCTAAATGTCCTGAGAATCTGCCTAAGGCCGGCCTTGTCGCCGGCACCGTAATTTCTTTTTTTACTGATAATTCCGCTGGCCAGCATCAACAACAAACCAAAGATTATCCCAGGCAGGATACCTGCCATAAACATAGCAACAATAGACACTCCACCGCCGGCCACAAGAGCATAGACAATCATAATATTACTCGGCGGAATCATCAGGCCGGTGGTAGCGGCTGTGGTCGAGACGGCCACATTAAAATTTTTGTCATATCCTTTTCTATTCATCTCCGGAATCATAAAACCACCCACCGCCGATACCGCAGCGACCGCAGAGCCGGAAAGAGCACCAAAAAGCATACAGGTCAATACATTGACGTATGCCAGCCCGCCCGTGAATCGGCCCACCAGAGTGCTGGCAAAATCTATAAGCCTGCGAGCGATTCCTCCTTTACCCATAAATAAGCCGGCCAGGATGAAAAATGGTATGGCAAGAAGCGAAAAGGAATTAATTCCTGTCGCCATACGCTGGGCGATAATATCCGAAGCGCTGTTAATCGAGCCCATTACATACATACCGGTCAAAAATGTCGAGATCCCGATACTCACAGCAATCGGCACATTTATTAAAAGCAGGAAGATAAAACTAATCGTCAGGATTAGAACCGGTATACTCATATTGAATAATCCTTTTTAGAGGTTAGTCTGTTTTCCCTGTAACGTGTTGATTATTTCTGCAATCATCTCAATTGAAAAGATAACTATGAAAAAGCCGCTGATAGGCACAGCAAGATAAACATAACCCCATTCGACCTTCAATGCGGCTGAAGGCTGTCCATTCAAGAGCGCAGAAGAAACAAGTCTATAACCCCCATATACCAAAACGAGGCTCGCAAAAAGAGCGACGAGCAAATAAACCACCAACTGTCCTATTGTTTGCCATCTCTGATTTAGCTTGCCCACAAAGTAATCGACCCCCAGATGACTTTTTCGAATAAATCCTATACTGGCACCGAGCAACGAAACCCATATCAAAAGCATTCTTGCAAGCTCTTCGGTCCACGGACTCTGGTGTCCCAGGACATATCTTGTAAAAACTCCCCAGACTACATCAATTACCAAAAAACCCGTAACCAGTATAACCGCTAATTCAAGGGCCTTAATAAGCCACGCATTCAACTTTCGAAAAACATCAGGCATAATTACTGAACCTTGTTAATTTCATCAATCAATTCGCCGACTTCCGTACCCTTATAGGATTCGTGCATCGGCTTTACTTTCTCCCTGAAAGGCTTTTTATCAGGATAATACACCTTAACTCCATGTTCCTGAACCTTTTTGAGGGCATTCTCAGTTGTCTCTTTCCACAGTTGTTTTTGGTACTGTACCGACTCGTCAGCTGCTTCCTGTACCATTCGCTGAACATCCGCAGGCAGTTTGTTCCATGTTTTCATACCAATAAGAACTATATCAGGGACCATTGTGTGTTGGTCAAGGCTGTAATATTTGCAGACCTCGTAATGACCGGAAAGATAGAAGCTCGGCGGATTGTTTTCAGCCCCGTCAACAACTCCCTGCTGTAATGAGGTGTATAACTCACCCCAGGCAATGGGTGTCGGTGACGCACCCAGCTCCTTAATCATCTGCATCGCGGTCTGGCTTTCCTGAACTCTTATCTTCATCCCTTCAAGATCCGCCGGTGTCAAGATTGGTTTCGACTTTGTATAAAAACTTCTGCTACCGGCGTCATAATAGCAAAGCCCCTTAAGCCCCACACTTTCACCAGCCTTTTTGAGTCTTTCTCCAATTGGCCCATCCAGTACATTCCAAAGATGCTCACCGTCTCTGAAAAGGTATGGCACACTGAAGACACTAAATGAAGGTATGAAACTTTCCAGCGGCGAGGTGGAAACTTTCGTTATATCAAGCAAACCCATCTGGACCTGCTCAATCATTTCACGCTCTGAGCCTAACTGCTCACCGGGATATACCTGTAGAATTACCTTTCCGCCGGATTTTTCCTTGAGCTTCTCGGCCATAAAAAGCATTGCTTTGTGAACCGGGTGTTCAACATCAAGCGAATGGCCGATTTTGAGCTCTATAACATCGCTCTTCTTAGCACATCCGGCCAAACTAAAGACAAGTAATACAAATGTGATAAAGTAAACTGCTCCACTCTTCATAATTTAACTCCTGTTTCAAATAATATGAAAACCCCGCAATAAATTGGGAGGTTGTATAACACAATTTATTCCTGCGGTTTTACCGCAGGTTTTAGATGTTACATAGTAACAAAAACTGTCTGTATGTAAATTGAAAATAAAAAAACCCCGCAGCGCATCCCTTCGCCACGGGGCAATGAAAAAGACGATAATTAAAATTGCATGACTTAAGACTAAAAAAGAATAGTAAACCAAATCGACGGTTTTTGTTTCACGAACTACTTTTTTTTCTTTGCCGGCGTTTTTACAACGACACCGAGTCGGCCCAATTCGCCGGATACGTCCGGTTGGTTCGGATTAAGCTGAAAACTCTTGCTTAAATATTCTTTCGCATGTTCTTTATCATTTTTATTCAAGTAGTAGAAACCAAATTGTTTGTTAGCCTCAGGCGAATTCGGCCCCAGACGAAGCGCCTGTTGATAACAGGTTAATGTGTAATTATCAAGCTGCTGCTTATGAAAAGCTTCTGCAAGCTGAAGTGAGGCCGTTACCGAACTGGAAGCCTGGTTTATGTAAGACCTGGCGTACTGCTCAGCCTTGGCCTTATCGCCGTTATTAATGAGGCCCTTTACAAGCGCCGCCTGGGCAGGTCGGTTTACGGGATCAAATCCCAAAGCCACATTGTAATGATACTCTGCTTTGCCCCAGTTGCCCTCTGCCTGATACAATTGGCCAAGCTCGAAGTGAACTTGTGGATTTTCAAATTTTATGTCGAGCTGTTTATTTAAAGCGGCCTTTTTTTGTTCAGCCGTCACCGGCTCCAGCTTTTTGTTGCCAGACTCACAACCACCGAATGTGCAAACCAATAGTAATGAAAGAAATAAAGCTAAAAGCATAAGAACCCCCACTTGTATGCCCAAACTATAGGGGCTTTTTTGTTTCGGCTCAATCGTTGTGTATTTATACTTTGGATTTTTCCCCATCATCCCTGACCTCACCCGCCGCAACGGGCATTCAGATAATCCTGAAATTTATAAGTGCTGATATTTTGCCGTACTGCCTGTGTGCTTGCAAGAAAAATTTTATTTCATTATAAAGTTTTTGCGTTCGCCTCGAAGCTCATGCTCCTAAAGAGCTTAGTATCATAATGTTAGGTCATCAGAAAATATTCAAAAAGAAATCTATTTTAAAGAGTATCTTCTATTATTTGCAACAAAGACAGGCATTACATGATATTGCGCAATCTTTGAACTTTATGCAGAGCTGATACTGTAAAAATCGTAGGGGCCGGCCGAGAAGATCAGAAACGAACTCTCGATAAGTGACATCACTATGGGCGAGCCTTCCGCAATCAATACTGCATAGCCCAATTGTTCCGCCTGGTTTTTCCGCCAATGGTTCTGCTTTTCAGACGATTTTTTT
>CAZRMQ010000137.1:0-5556 GCA_964601185.1 uncultured Pirellulales bacterium | reverse complement strand
AAATATACAGCCGCAGATTATTTGGCGGTTATCTTTTGGCCTGAATTATCACCATCAGGTATGTGTGCACGACAACCGCCAACGCGAACACTACCGCGATGTAACGATGAATATCTGCAAGAAGCTCCTGCCAATGTGTTCCGAAAAACGTAAACATGCTCAAAATAATAGACAAGATTAACGGCAAGGCCAATAAAACAATCAGCCAAAAGCTCAATTTCTGCGCAAGTTCATGCTTTCGGGGGATGGCACTATCTGTCATATCCTGTTGCAGTATTTTTTGCAACCACGGCCAGTATTTTTTGTTGAGCCTGCAATTGTACGCCCACATTACGGCTAAAATAGCAACGCAAATTGCGAAGACCGGCGCAAAAGTTGCGTGTAACATCAGCCAATAACCGGAAATAGTCTGGCCCAAAACAAGCCTGGAGAAAAAGCCGGTGATGAATAATACTACAAAGCAAAGTAGCGCCAATAAATAAACAAGTTTTCTCAAAACTCCGATCAGAGTCAGCTTTTGTGGAATGAAAAGCAAGGTAAGCAAAAAAACAAGAAATCTCAAAGGGTCAAGGATTCGCAGGCGTCGGTCGGCACCGAATAATTCGTTAGCCTTTGGCCGGAAAATAATCCAGTGGATGACAATACAAATAAAGGCGATTATAAAACTTGTTATAGAAACTGTACGAAACATCTTGTCTCTCGTAATCTGCTAATCTTCATCAGCCAACACTTTTGCGACAGATGCCAAAGCTTTCAAGGCGTATAACAATAATATCCCGGCCAGAATCACACACGAGCCGATGGCAACTATCTTCAGCCAGGGTCGAAATACGAATGAAAAGGCAAACAGCCACGTATAAAGAGGGCTAAGATCTTCGAATTCAACCATTTTCTTTGCGGAAATTCGGTCTGAGACAACGGGAGAATCAACGGTGACCGTTCCAAAGAAGAAAGGCGAATCCGTTGCGTGACAATCCTCGCATCTACGCACGCCGAGCGATTGGGCGGCAGGCCTGACATCATGTGCTATCGGCCACAGATACGGCTGAGCAGCAGGATGCCCTTGCTGTTTTTGCAGCTCACCTTTATCATCGAGGCTGTAAAGATTTCCACCGGCAATATACGCGGCTTTTCCTTCGATAGCTTTTGCAAGTGACACTAATGCGCTGGTAATATTTTCTTTGCTCAAATTCGGCCAGTCGCCTGATTGTGGCAGCTCCAGATTCGCAAATACTTCGCCGACGGTTTGCCTGACAACATCGAGAGCAACCGGCCTGACTTGCTTATCTACAAGCTCCGCCCAGAAGGCGGGCCATAGCAGTTTATGAGGCGCAATTTTGCCATTGGCCAGTGTAATAGCCCTTCCTCTATATCCAACGATAGTACCATGCTGCTTGGCAAAAACGGGAGCTATGATGTGTGGCAGCACCTCATCAGATTTATTCACATTCGGCGTCCCTAAGCGGTGGGCGCGCGATGTCTTTGCAAGTTGCGTCCTTTTCCTTGGCCACGGTCCAGAGTGACACGCTGTGCAGGTAAGCTTTTCAAAGTGAATCGGCGGTATGCCGGGGTGCTTAGGCACCGGTGCTCCGAGCCGGCCGGCTTGCGGTCTATTTTCGCCCTCTGATAAATGACAGCCTTCGCAGGTGCTTGTTGTAACCAACGGATTTTGTGACACCATATTTTCTTCCGCGTATCCGCGAATAATGTTGTGGTCAAGACCATTGCGATGACAGTCAACGCAAGTCAGGCCTGCTTTTAAGTGAACATCTTCATCCGTTGCCCATTTTTCAGTTTTTTCATCGTCACTCAAATTTTGGCCATCGTCACTCAAATATAGATTGGAATGGCAGTAATAGCATCGCTTGGCAGGAATCTCTCTGACGATATTGAAAAGCACCCGATTCTCATTATCGAAAGCGGCTTTGTGATAGGTAACGGCTGGCGGAGATTTTTGTCTTTCTTTAGCCGACTGGACCTCAAACGGATCAAATGGGTCGTAGGTATCGAGCATATCTTCGGCTGAGCCTGTCACGGAAGCAAAGCCGGATGAGGCGGCAGCCGCCCAGCGGAAATTGCCGCGAGCAACCTGCATGGAGTATCCGTACGTCCCTCCCTGGTCCTGGCCCGGATCGGCGTTGTGACAGGCTAAGCAATTGGCCTCTAATTTACCTGAGATGTACTGGCGCATCTTCTGTGCTGTGTCTTCGGCATCATGCTCGCCTGCGCCACCGCCGGGCGTATGTCTGCCGAAAATTTTCACGAACTCGTAGTTCGTCAGGCCCACTTGTTCAGGTCTAAAGGTTCCGGGCCACCGCCGGTGCGAAAGTGGAATCTGCGTAGCTGTGCGGGCTTCAAAGTATATCCACGGCTGGCCGAGCCGTCCGGGCAGAACATTCGGATCAGCCGCATTGAAGTGCCAGCCTTTGTTGATGATGTTATAGCTGTGACATTCGCCGCACGTCCATTTCGTTGAAAAAGGCAGAAGGACCTTCGAGCTCTCATCAATATCCGGCTTAATCTTGTCGCCTTTGACAAATTCAAAGGAAGTGGGATCAATGTCTTCAGGGAAAAGCTCTATAAGATGATTCGGCTGAGCCCTGCTGCCGTCACTTTCGTCGCCAAGCAATGTCCCTGCCGGCTCCGCTGCGGCAGACAAGCTCGGCGTGATAAGCAGCAAAGCTAAAAATGCAATCAATCCTTGCTTCAATGTTTTATAGATCCTTTGGCGAACTAAATATTTTTTGTATTTAGCCCCCCAATTTATTGGGGGGTTTTGTTCTAAACCTTAAATTCGTCCGTTTGAAATTCAAGTTTGCGTGCGGCTTCGACCGCTTCGTTTACCTTTAGTACGGTAACAGCCGTTTCGTATCCGATCTCAGCGGGGCAGTTCAGTTTCGCATTGCCTCGAATCGCGTCAAAGAAGTTCTCCAAGTGCGGCTGATGTGCAAGTTTATCCATCTTCACCGGCAGCTCATACTTGGTTGGAGGTATAGAAGCGCGCAAATCCAGAACGGCACTTGTATCAGCAGGTTTTGCCTCTTCCTCAACGATGGTCTTAAGGTAGCCCTTTTTAATCCATGGCTCCCATTTTTCCGCCGGCAGCCAGCTTTCGCGATATACGCCGTCCCAGGCCCCGGCGGCCTCGGAAATATTTATCATCCCTTCGTCCCCCATGAATGCTTCGTAGTAGCCGGCTCTGCTGTTTGTTGTTATTGTCTGATAATATGCCCTGACAGTTCCTTCTTTCGTTTCGTATTCATAAATGGTCATAACGTTGTCGTACCATTCGCGTCCGAGTCCTTTCCAGTAGTCAAGACCACCGGTGGCAATTACCGATTTCGGATTTGCGTCGAGGAACCAGCTATAAATGTCAATCTGGTGTGAGCCGAGGTCAACGATAGGGCCGCCGCCTAAGCCTTTGTACCAACGCCAGTTCATAAATTGCTGCATTGATTTGAATCCATACTTTTCAAGCGTGGCTTGGTCAATAGCAGCTTTTTCGGGCCAGCCGAGCTCTTCACACGCTGCCTTGCTTCGGTTCCACTGACCATTGATAGTAGTAATCCGTCCTAACAGTTTTGCCTCTTTGATAATCTTCTCACAGCAGTGTATATAGCGCGGATTGCTGCGACGCTGATGGCCGATCTGTAAGAGCTTGCCGCTCTGGTTTGCTGCATCGACAATCTTGCGAGCGCCCTCGAGCGTATTGGACATCTCTTTTTCGCAATAGACGTGCAGCCCGGCCTTGAGGCAGGCAACAGTATGCTCAGCATGCCAGAAGTCAGGCGTCGCAATAATCACCGCATCGAGGTCTTTTTCTTTATCGAGCATTTCCTGATAGTCGACGTAGGCGTTATTCTTATGGCCGACTCTCTGCAGTGTCCGTGAAACTTTTCTCTGGTTATAAGCTTCCCATATATCACAAACAGCCTTAAAGCGGACGCCGGGTATTCTTAGGCAGGCGGTCATCAGGACATATCCTTGTGCTCCTGCTCCGAGCAGAGCTACATTTATATCATCTTCTTTCTTTGTACCACGTCCTCCAGAGGCGGCTGCCAAAACCGTCGGCGAAAATACCAGGCCTGCTGCAACGGCAGCGCTGGATTGCAAGAAACTACGTCTGTCTATGCCCTTTTCAGTTTTTTTCTCGGTCATCGCAAATTCATTAACTCCAAAAAATTAGTAATCTAAATAGGGTTTTCATTATATGAAATTGCTGCAATTTTACAAGCAAAACTGCTACTTAAGTATGGGTTTTAATATAATATTTCGGTACGCTACCGGCCCGTGATTGCCCTGGAACATAAGTGGGCCGATAGGTTCTTCCTTGCCTGTAACGCCACCCGGTGTTGGCCCGGGCATTTCGAGGTTCTCGTGCAGAAGCCGGCTGTTAAGCTCCACTTTGAGAAATTTTGCATTTTCAGTTTTTTTGCCGTCTGAGTCAAATTTGGGAGCTTGAAACTCAACGATATATTTTTGCCACTCGCCCGGCTTTTTACAGGCATTGACCGGCGGCGGAGCAGCACCGTAAATCGCTCCCATGTCACCCTGTCCCATCTTCTGCTTACCGTAGCTATCCAGCACCTGAATCTCGTACTCACCCATTACATAGATACCGGAATTGGAACCCTTCGGAACCATCAACTGCAATTCAATACGGCAATCGCCGAATTTTTCCTTAGTGTATATGTCGATGCTGTCGCCGTGCTCGCGGGCCAGATTGAGCATTTCGCCGTGACCACCGATATCAGCCAGCAGCTTTGGATCGTCGGGCGACATTTTCGCGGTGCCGGCAGCCCATTTGCTTTTTTCCTTGTCGCCTTTGACCTGCCAGTTGTCGAGGTCTTTGCCGTTGAACAATAAAACAGCATCGTCGTATTTGGGCCCTAAGTGTTTAATGCGAATATCTTTGAACTCAACGAGCATAGGCGTGCCGATATGTATTTGAAGTGCAAGCAGGCCTGCCCTTGCGGCGCCCTTGTGGTCCTTCGGGTCATTCGGATCGGTTAGACGGTCGTTGTCAATCAGCTCAATCGTCTGATAGCCGTTAAGATAATGAACGATGTGATTGCCCTGGGCGATAATTGTGTATTCGTTCCAGTCCTTTTGGGTTCCCGCGAAGCGGGGTCCCTCTTTATAGTAGCCGTCCTTTATCAACTCATCTTTGTCGGCGACTTTACTGACAACATTGTTTTCGCCATCTTCATCAATGACTACAAAGTCACCAACCTTGACTAACCAGCCACGACCAGCCTCATGGTAGAGGAAGCCCACTTTGCCAGGAGTGTTCTCGACCTCAGCCTGGTAGCCGGTGACACGCCATTTGTCGAACTCTTTGCTGCGATATTGGATACCGGAGTTGCCGTTACGGATTCGGAACTTGATTTTGAGAATAAAGTCTTTTAATTCGCTGCCACGCCAGATGAGAAATGTGTTATGAAGAGTAAGTTTGGTAAGAGTGGTTTCGCCGCGAATGACACCATCCTGGACAGACCAAAAACGCGGGTCACCATCCCAGCCGGTCAGGTCTTTGCCGTTGAAAAGCGTTTGCCA
>CAZRMQ010000136.1:0-5574 GCA_964601185.1 uncultured Pirellulales bacterium | reverse complement strand
AAAAATCGCGCCCAACGTTCTGCTGCTAAGTGCCGTCAGTTTTCTCAATGATTTGAGCAGCGAGATGATAATGCCGATTCTGCCCTTCTTTCTCACATCATTAGGCGGCGCGGGGCAGGTTGTCGGATTGGTCGGAGGACTGCGGGACAGCATTTCGAGCATTTTGAAGGTCTTTTCCGGTTACTGGTCCGACAAAACGGGTAAGCGCAAGGTGTTTGTTTCTGGCGGCTATGCAATTTCGGCTGTGTTCAAGGTATTGATGGCCGTGTGTAAAACCTGGCCAAGCGCGGTGGTTTTCTCATCGTTGGAAAGGGTCGGCAAGGGACTTAGGACCGCAGCAAGGGACGCGATTATAGCTGAGTCGATGTCCACAGGAAGGGGCAAAGGTTTCGGAGTACATAGGGCGTTTGATTCTGTTGGTGCGATTTTTGGGGCTATTGTGGCTTTTATTTTGTTCCGGTTCCTGGGATTAGGTTTCAAGACTATCATACTTATCGCCGGCCTTATAGGTTTTGTATCGCTTGCGCCTCTACATTTTGTCAGGGAAGTTCCGACTAAGCCACAGAATGTAACGCTGAAGATGGGAATAAAGACTTTGCCTAAGCCGTTGCGCCTCTTTATTATCATTTCCGGCGTTTTTGCTCTGGGTAACTTTAGCTACATGTTCTTTATCATGCGGACGCAGGAATTTTTCACTGGGGGATTAAAGGTCGCGGCACCGATTCTTCTGTATGTGTTGTTCAATATTTTCTACAGCGGATTAGCTGTGCCTTTGGGGGCTGTCTCGGACAAAGTCGGAAGGGAAAAAGTCATCATTTTCGGTTATTTGATGTTTTCTGTGACGGCGGCAGGTTTTGTGTTTTTCAATTCGCCGGCAGCTTTTATAGTATTGTTTGCGTTGTATGGCGTGATGTATGCGGCGGTTGACGGAAACCAGCGAGCGTATGTGTCTGATTTAGCCAGGGAGCATTTGAGGGCAACGGCGCTGGGGACTTTTCACACGGTTACAGGTCTTATGGCGTTGCCGGCAAGCATGTTGGCTGGAATTCTTTGGGAAAATATAGGACCATCCGCAACCTTCATCTATGGGGGAACATTGGCCTTGGTGTCGGTTGTGCTGTTTATTGTTTTCAGGAACTATTTCAGCCCGTCAGCAACCGCCGCCGGGAGCCTGGTGGTGGAGAACAACATTCCTAATTGAATGGGGTGGATTTGCAGGACCGGTTTTAGTTTTTGCGCCACTGGTTTAGGTATAAGGATTATCCGGTGGGACATAGTGCGCAAAAAACTGGCGAGGTGGTGGAACCGGCTGGGGGGGAGACCGGTGAACCACACTGCCTCGCCGAGGTTTATAAGCACCTAAGGTGCATTATTCCATTATATAAATGAGCAACGGTTGGAATTTAATATATTGCAAATAATCTGTCAAAGACATACTTGGAAAATTTCCCCTTCGCAGAAACGTACCCCATTTATCGGTACTATTCTAACTAAAGTAGTATACAAGCTTTGCCAAGGAAATGCAAGTCAAAAAAGCCTTTTTATGATTTTTTTTGATATTTACCCTATTTCCGTACCGGTCAGGAAATAAAACGTCTACTTTTTACCCATGCCGGCTTTATTTATTACCAGTAAGCTCAGGGCTTGTTTTCGGTATATTTCCAATGATAAATCTTGGAAGCGCGTAGGCAAAACGCCAAAATCAAGATAGCTTTGGATATTTGCAATAAGCCCTTAAAGTTCAATGGCCGAACCGGCCCCGCGAGGTTAGCTACCTGCACAAATAGCAGTTTTTTTTCATAATCCTGTTTGCCTGTTACTTGAAAAATCAAAAAATACGTCTAAATTTCGAGGTTAATAACTTGTACGGCAGCGAAGACTCTCATAAACTAATACTCTGAATGTTTTTTGTTTCGTAACAGGTTAAATCTTGTTTTGCTTCCTGCATATGCTACTGGGCCCACGCAGCTTCTTGCGAAGCAAGAACGGGGGCTACGTAGCACGGGTTTTTATGAAGAAGATATCTGAAAGAATAAAGTGTGTCCAGGAGACAATTAACTCTATATGTAGCCGTCTTGGCAGAGACCCCCGCGAGATAAAGCTTGTTGTTGTGACTAAGTCCGCCACTATCGAGACCGTAACGGAGGTTATTCGTCTGGGTATCGCCGACCTTGGCGAGAACCGGGTTCAGCAGCTAAAGAGAGTCTCTGAGCAGGTGACAGAATTCTTGCAGCGGTCCCAGGGCGAGCCGAACATGCCCAAGGAAATCCGTTGGCACATGATCGGCCATTTGCAGAGAAATAAGGTCCAGCATGTTTTGCCTCTGACTTATCTTATACATTCGGTCGATACACTTCGACTGGCTGAAGAGATAAATAACGCAGCAGCAAAGCTGAACTTGCATCCTAAAGTGCTTCTGCAGGTCAACACCTCCAACGAGTCGCAAAAATACGGCGTTCCTGTAGGAGCGACTTTACATTTGGCTGAACAGATAGAAACTCTCCCTAACCTTCAGCTAACTGGGCTTATGACAATGGCGCCGTTGACACTTAATAAAGATATCATTCGAGATTGTTTTGTTCGAGCAAGAGAATTATTTATTGAGATGCGCGGCGAGAAAATTGTCGGCCCACAATTTACTGAGCTGAGTATGGGTATGAGCTCAGACTATGAAATTGCCATTGAGGAAGGTGCAACAATCCTTCGCATAGGCTCAGCGATATTCGCCGGCTGATGCCGAATTGTAGCTGGTATCCTGCCCGCCGTACTCTCTGGGCAGGCGGGTTTGTTGACCTTAACTCGGGCACGGATCAGTTATAATCCCCTCTGTCTCCTTACCACTCCAATTTTAGTTGTGGTTTGTCCTCGCTCCGCCGAAGCGCTTCGCGAAGGCGAGCAGGCCGACAGGCTCGCTCTGAGCAAACCCGTGGTGAGCCTGCCGAATCCGGCCGAAGGGATCGGGACGCAATTCATCCTTCGCAGTGCCTAAGGTGCGGAGAACGGATACGACCTTGTCATTGTGAGGAACAAAGTAACTAAGCAATCTCAAAAATATTTAGCCCTGCCATCCTTCGACTCAGCTCAGAGCCTGCCCTGAACACAGTTGAAGGGACGGGTTTATGGCAGGGTTTCGTTTCTTACCCATCAGACACACAAAAACCCTCCTTGCTACAATTCCTTCAATCCGATTCGAGAAAGGTGTTGTTAAACAATAATGGATGCTTACCGGCCCGGAAAGAGAATTGTCGAAACGGCAAATTCGCGATTGATTTCCTTCCGGCCAGTGCTATATTATGCTCATAATTTTCATTGATATTCCACGAGTTTTGTAGGTGGGGTCGCAACCCCACCGCTAACCTATATAAACAGTAGTAAGGCGGAGTGATATCATGGAATTGTTGAGTAAGGTGGGAAATATCATTGAGCGTGTGCGCACGCCGCTCGCATTAGCAGGCCTCGTTGTTGTGGTGTTGTACGCACTGTACAAGCAAATTCTTGGAATGGACATTTTCACGAGGATTGGTTCTGGCGGGACCTTCGTGCTGGTTGACCGCATTCTCCTGTATCTCTTTATCCTGGCGGTGCTTGCTGTGGCGCTCGGTGCGGTTGGTTACATTTTGTCCATTCGGAATGCAAGATCAAAACGTCGATGAACCGATGACGGCCGAAAGGTCGCACAGTTTTCAGGAGTGATGACATGATGAACATCCGCTCATTCCTTAGTCGTCTGATAAAATTCCGCGCCGCAATGGGCGTAGCTAGCATAGCGATCATTGTCCTTTATCTTGTGTATCTTGGGATACTGCGTCTGGGGATTATTTCGACGCTCGGCGCGGAAGCGTCGTTCAATATTCTAACACGCATTATAAATTTCACGTTCATCCTTGCAATTACGGTTTTTATCCTTTCCATCATTTCATACACCTTGCATAAAGTCCTGCCTGCTTCGTTCTTCGAACCTATTCCGAAGATCGAGTACGCGATAGCAATAGCCAAAATGTTCGACCCGTATGACGTGAATCCTCTGGCGCAGATTAACGATCGACTGGAATTGTATCCTGGATTCCCCTACTACTCCCGAGAGAGCGATCATCCAACTCTGTGGCCTCTGCGCGTCAATCGCGATCGACAGGCATTGTTTTTGGAGTACGACACCTTTCTCTCTCGCTACCCCGTCGTAAAGGCACTCGAGGCCTCGCACGGCAACAAAGGCATCCAAGTATTCGGTAAAGGCTTTAGCGCGAGCGAGCGAGACAAAATTGAAACGATTGCCAATTTGCGTGCGTGGTTCAACGACACTCTCCATGGTGATCATCGGGCTGTTGAGGAGCATTTGGGTGCCGAAGCTGCCGCCACTTTCCTTCGGATTGAGGATACCCGCTCAGAGCTTCGGCGGCATTTCCCGAATCGTATTGCGCTCGCGAGAATCAAGAATGCGGGAAAACGCGACGCCAGGGACGTAACGATTGAATTTGATCTGTTTGGTGAACTCTACGACGTCGCAATCAATGCCGATCCGGATCGGGTCCGCCGTGCTGAATATGATCGAGCAAAAAAGCATATCGTGATCGAGCAGATACTGCCTGGTAGTCAAGTGGAGATTCGCCTATGGTATCAATACTATTCGGTTGAGAATAAAGTATTCCCTGACGAGAGGGATTTCATTCTCGAGTTGACCCAGGGTATCGTGATCAACAACGTTGCCGTGAGCGAGGGTATAGCTGCGCTGAACGAAAAGCTCATGGATGGATTCTCAGCATATGAGCTCCTTTATATCGGCGCGGCGGCCAAGAAAGATGATTATTCAGATGAACTCGCCAAGTATTTCGAAGAGCAGGGTAAGCGCCTTGAGGCGCATATGAAGAACTATGATGAGGAGCATCCGAGTTTAAAAGATGTTTCTTCCAAACAACTGGCGGCGAGTAACCGCCCAGATGAAAGTGTGAATGCAATTTGGGTCAGATTCGACAGCAAGGCCGGAATGGCGTATAAAGCGGTTCACGTGTTCCACCATCCAGAAGGCCCATACATACTTTTATCCAGCACGGACAGGGATCGAGAGGACTTCTTGCGTGTTGAAGCCGCATTGTCAAATGCGTATCAAGGAACCGCCAAGGGGCAGATAAGTGACCGCGGCGATGACATTTGTGACATCGTTTCCGTTGCGAATGGATTCACGCAAAAGGGTGTTGCCGAGCAGGTCGATACTTTTTTCCAAAATAACTTCGACCGAGTTGCCATTGAAGCGGTGCACTATTGATCCGGCGGGAGCAGGTGCCAGGGTCGAAGCTTAGAGCAATTTGTAGTCAGTCCGTCATTATACGGGCAATAATATGCAATGGCTCAAAAAGCAAACCCAAAACAATTGATAACGATGTAATAACTGGGTACGTTTGTCTATTGGGGAATAAAAAATACTTCAAATATTTGTAATTCGAGGAAGATTTTGATATTATCCTGGCATTGAAAGGATTAGTTGCGTAGCCAGGCGTTTAATCCGGCAGTATCGCCTGACTAATATGGGAAATTCAAGATAAAATTTTAGGAGAACAGACATGGCTATTTATGAAACCG
>CAZRMQ010000135.1:0-5649 GCA_964601185.1 uncultured Pirellulales bacterium | reverse complement strand
ACGTGTTTTGCCATTGGCATTGTTAGCGAGAATGGAGAAAATGTAATCACCTTGTTCGGTGCTGCATACGCCTGAAAACGATTTGACACTGCTGATGTAACCTGTTTTGCCGAGAATTCTGCCCTTGTATTTTTTCCCTTTGAAATAACCAGAGATTGTGCCATCCACCCCCCCTACCGCCAGTGAGTCTTTATAAAGCTGCCAATTCTCGCTTTTATAGATACTTAATAATACTTTTGTTAAAGCGTTTGCACTGAGTTTATTTTGCTTACTCAGACCGCTGCCGTCATCGATATAAAACTGACCTGAGTCGATGCCAAGCTCTGACAGGTACCGGGAAATCATTTCTCGACCCTTATCCCAACTGCCATTTCTTCTGTCCGGATTACTTTCGGCGGCGATAGTTTTAAGCAAGGCCTCTGCCGCTAGTCCCAAGCTGTTTTTATTACAACGTGCCAAGCAATCGGCTATTGGTGTGACATATTCTGCAATTACTTTGACATCGTTGTCATCGGTCAGTGGCTTTTCTATTATCTGACCACCTGCAATAATTCCTGCATCAGCTAAGTGCTCTGCCAGCAGAAAGGCAAAAAACCCGGCAGGTCTCTCAATCGCAACTTCAAATGGGCCTACTTCTTTTCTACACTTGCCAAAAACGGTGATTTTATTAGGCTCACGATTTCGATATGAACCGATTGTGCTGCTGCCACTCGATACCGGTTTGACATTATTTATAAATTGAATATATTTTGTTTGTGGCTCAACAGAGACAGTTACTTCGCCTGCGAGATTTTTTGCGCTTATCTTGACACAATTGTCATTGAAATTCAGTCCACAGACTTCACATTCGTACCAGCGGTTTAATTCCGCTTTTGGCCAGCTTGGATGAACGAGCTGGTCGTCGAATATGTGGCTATCAACAATGATGCCGTTTACGGCCTTTATGTCATGGCGTTTCAGCGCTGTCGCTATGTCTCTGAGTACCCAATATCTCTCTCGGCCATATTTGGTATCAGTAACCTCATCGCCTAATAACGGGTCACCACTTCCTATTATTACAAGTGTGTTACTACAGAGCCCGACTTTTGTTTTATATTCGTAACCAGGACCTAAATATTTTAGTGCGGCTGCAGTAACGATTATTTTCATATTAGAGGCAGGTATCATCGCCTTTGTCGCTTCATGGCTGTAAACTACATCAATAGAATCAGCCTTTACGATATGAATGGAAAATTGAACCTTTCTTTGCGAAGAGCGCCCGATAATGCCGTTAACTTCTTTTGCTAAATTTGCCTGGGCAACACTAACGAAACTGACGATAAATACAATTATTAGAAATAGTTTTTTCTTCAGAGAATCCATATAGTGGTCTATTATTATATAACTGAATCAGAATGGCAAGTAAGATGAAAAATAAATCGAAATGCCCTGCTTGAAATAGTTCATGGACATCTGTAAAATTGAGTAAAGATTAAGAAGTGACATTTTTGTAGAATTTTGAATTATGTTGGAATTTCTCTTATATCCTAAATCTATAGCTGTAATCGGAGCCTCGCGGACACCCGGCAAAGTTGGCAACGAGATACTGGTCAATCTATCAGCAGGCGGATTCCAGGGACAAATCATACCTGTGAATCCTTCTGCTGAACAAATTCTGGGACTAAAGTGCTTCCCTGATTTGGGTACATATACAGGCAGTATCGACTTTGCCATTATTGCAGTACCGGCTCCATCTGTTCGCGATGCTGTGGAAAGCTCAATTAAAGCTGGAGCAAAGGCCGTAGCTGTCGTCACGGCGGGCTTCGCAGAGCTCGGGCCGGAAGGAGCTAAGAGACAATCTGAAATTAAGCAACTCTGTTCAAAAAAAGGTGTTCGCCTGCTGGGTCCAAATTGCCTGGGTATAATTAATACAAGCCACCGCATGAACGCCTCCTTTTCGAAACAAATGCCGAAGGTAGGCTGTATATCAGTTTTGTCTCAATCCGGTGCGGTCTGTACTGCGATGCTGGACTGGGCTGATGCGCGAGGGCTGGGCCTGGCAAAGGTAATTAGCATCGGTAATAAAGCAGATTTAGATGAGAGCGATTTTTTATCGGCATTAGCGGTTGACGAACAGACAAAAGTTATTGTAGGTTATCTTGAGAATATCACTTGTGGTGATAAGTTCATTGAAGCCGCCCGTTCAGTCACCTCTGCAAAGCCCGTTGTTTTATTGCGGGCGGGATTCACTCGGGCGGGAACAAAAGCTGCATCGGCGCATACCGGCAATATAGCTGGTGATGATATTGCGTACGGCGCAGCATTTAGGCGGGCCGGTATAATAAGGGCTGAGAGCTTTGACCACCTTTTCGATTACGCCGCAGCGCTGTCGATGCAACCACTGCCAAAAAGCAACCGTGTGGTGATTATAACCAATGCGGGTGGGCCGGGCGTTATGGCCGCCGATGCGGTGGAACAATCCGGCTTGAAAGTAGCTACCTTAAACGGCTATAGCGCCACTACGCTAAAGCAGAAATTGCCAGCGGCAGCCATTGTCGATAATCCAATTGATGTGTTGGGTGATGCCGATCCACAACGCTATGCCACGGCTGTCAAGGCCGCTCAGAAGGATGAAGCGGTTGACGCCATCATCGTAATTCTTACGCCACACGCTATGACAAAGCCGACCGAAACAGCCCGAGAGGTTGCCGCCTGCAGCTCCGGTGAAAAGCCGGTCGTCATAGTTTTTTTGGGAAGTGCCGATGCGATGCCGCATTGTAAGGAATTGGCTGAATCCAACCTGCCCTACTATCCTTCTCCAGAGCGAGCGGTAGCAGCCCTGCGGGCCATGTATGAATACGTGACCTGGAAGCGACGCCCTGCGCGTGCTGTCACCCGCTTTCCGGTTAACCGTCATAGAGTTGAACGCATTATCTCTCGACATCTAAAAACGGGCCACTTTCAAATGGGCGAGGTAGAAGCCAAAGAAATCCTGCGGGCTTACGACTTTAATGTACCTGATGGCCAGTTGGCCAACACGCTGGAAGAAGCTGTCCAAGCCGCTGAAAGAATCGGATTTCCCGTCGTTATGAAGATTGTCTCTCCCGATATTCTACATAAATCTGATGTGGGCGGTATTAAGCCGAATATATCAAACTCTGAGCAGGTTCGCGATACCTTTGACTTGCTGACTATGCGGCTTAGCAGGCGTGCTCCAAAGGCAAGGTTGAACGGCATTTATATAGAGAAGATGTGTGCAGGCGGCCTGCAAGTCATTCTTGGTATGACCTGTGATCCACAATTTGGGCCGATGTTAATGTTCGGCTTAGGCGGTATTTTCGTAGACGTGCTCAAGGACGTCTCATGTTATCTTGCACCAATCACTGCTGATGAGGCGATGCAAATGCTGCTGGAAACCAGGTCATACGCATTGCTTAAAGATGCCCGCGGCCAGGCTGATATTGATTTATCAGCGATTACAGGTGGACTTCAACGAATAAGCCAAATGGCTATAGATTTTCCGCAGATTACTGAGCTGAATATCAATCCATTTATTGTCGGAAAAGTCGGAACTGAATCCGTAGCTGTTGACGCAAGAATAACTCTTGCTCGAACTGGTAAAAGGTAAATGAGCAGGTCCAATCCCAGCAACGAGAATAATCGTCTCTTTCAAGATGCAAAAGAACAAGACTCCGATAATTGGCAGAATAGCTACCGGAGTATTATCGCTTCAGCAAAAGAAGCTATCGCACGGATTCGTCCTGGCCAACACGTGTTTATCGGTACCGGCTGTGGCCAACCTCAGGTGCTGATTAATACTCTAATAGACCAAGCGGCCAGGTTGAATGATGTGGAAATTATACATCTGCTGACCCTAAGTGAGCCGTATTACCGCCATAAGGAGCTGGCTAAGCACTTTCATATCAACAGCTTTTTCATCGCCGGCAATGTCGATGCCGATATGCAGAATAGACTCGGTGATTACACACCGATATTTCTTTCTGATATCCCTCGACTTTTCCGCTCGGGTCAGCTCCCTATAGATGTTGCTCTGATACAGGTGACTCCTCCCAACAAACACGGCATGTGCTCTTTAGGCGTTTCCGTCGATATTACCAAAAGTGCGGCTGAGAACGCAGGATTGGTCATAGCACAAGTAAATCCGCGGATGCCGTGGACTCAGGGAGACAGCTTACTGCATGTCCACGATATTGATCTGCTCGTACCCAGCGACCAGCCTCTTATTGAAGCCAATCTGCCAAAACCCACGGAGACCTCACGTCGTATAGCCGAGTACATAGCTGCCCTGATACCTGATGGTTCCACGGTTGAGCTGGGCATGAAAAATATCGCCCTTGCTGTACCCGAGTTCCTAAAAGACAAACACGACTTAGGTATCCACACCGAGGTAATGACGGACGCTATCATTGAGCTGTTTGAATCTGGAATAATAACAGGTGTGCGAAAAAGTATCGACCGCGGCAAAATTGTAGCCAGCTTTTGTATGGGCACGCGGAGGCTTTATGATTTCATTGACGATAATCCTCTGTTTTCTTTCCGTCCTACGGATTATGTCAGTGACCCGCACCTAATCTGTCAGCAGCATAACATGGTTGCCATCAGTACCGCGCTGGAGATTGATTTAACAGGGCAAGTCTGTGGCCGTACGCTACATACAAAGTTCTTCTCCGGCTTAGGCAATCACACGGATTTTATTCATGGTGCTGCCAGGGCACGAGGAGGCAAGTCAATTGTAGCTCTGGAGTCCACCCGTAACAGGGGCAGCGTTTCCCGTATTGTTGTTCATCTCAGCCGTGGTGCTGGTATAACAGCTACAAGCTGTGAGGTGCATTATGTGGTCACAGAGTTCGGCGTTGCTTATCTCTATGGCAAGAGCCTTCATGAGCGTGTTTTAGCACTTATCAGCATAGCGCATCCGGAATTCCGAGCCCAATTACTGAAAGAAGCGATCGAGGACAATTTTATCAGCTCCGATTTGGCCACTGTGGAAGGGAAAATCTTAGTCGGACCGCCGGAATTAAGGACTTCTCTATTGCTTAATGACGGAACGCAAATAAACTTCCGGCCGATGCAACCAACCGATGAGAAGCGAATGAAAGATTTATTATACTCACTTTCGCAAAAGACATTCTATTATCGCTTTATGTCAAACATAACGCGAATACCGCAAAAGCAAATACAGAATTTCGTATATATCGATTATCGCAGCGATATGGCGATTGTCGGAACTCTGCCTGAAGCACACGGCGAAGAGATTATCGCTATTGGACGTTATTATCTGGATCCACGTACCAACCTTGCTGAAGTTGCCTTTATCGTTCACGACCGGTGGCAAAACCGTGGTATTGGGACTTTTTTGTTAAGATACCTTATCACCATTGCCAAGCGCAATGGCATCGCCGGCTTTACAGCCGAGGTTTTACATGACAATAAATCAATGTTGGCGGTTCTACGCAAGAGCAACTGTAAGCTCAGCAGCAAATTTGAGGACCGTGTTTACAGCCTCAAATTGGATTTTATCCAAATGTAATAGGGATTCCATCCCCTTGAGTAACGCAAAACATAGTTAGTATCAAAAACAATCGGGGTCTATACTCCATCAATAGGTTATAGTATAGACCCCGAAATAATACAATCCACCACGATTCG
>CAZRMQ010000134.1:0-5658 GCA_964601185.1 uncultured Pirellulales bacterium | reverse complement strand
CGTTGTTCTTGGGCTGCTGGTTATCTTTGTGATTGCCATCTACAACTCCCTGGTCAGGCTTCGCAATCAGGCGAATAACGCCTGGTCGCAGATCGATGTACAGTTGAAGCGACGACACGACCTGATTCCCAATCTTGTCGAGACCGCGAAGGGCTATATGAAGCACGAGCGCGGGACCTTCGAAGCCATAACAGAGGCCCGCAGCAAGGCGATGGGCGCAAGAAACGTATCCGAGGCATCCAAAGCCGAAGGCGCCCTCGGCGAGGCGCTCAGCAAATTCATGCTGGTCGTGGAAAATTACCCGGACCTAAAGGCCAACCAAAACTTCCTCTCACTGCAGGAAGAGCTCAGCAGCACTGAGAACAGAATCGCTTTTTCCAGGCAGAACTATAACGACCAGGTCTTGTTCTTTAACAACAAGATTCAGATGTTCCCCTCTAATATTATCGCCGGCATGTTCGCCTTCAGCAAACGCGATTTCTTCGAGATAGAAGCCGCCGCCGAACGCGAAGCACCAAAGGTAAGCTTCTAAAACGGGTAAGTTGTTGGCAGATACCGATAGAATCATAAGCCGCGGCCTGCGAGCCGCGAGGCACGAACCATGTGGGAATTAATCAGAGCCAACAAACGAAACTCTATCCTGCTGATGGTGTTGATGGTGGTAGTGCTGCTGCTGTTGGGCTATATCATCGGCTTAGGTTTCTTCGGCCCTAAAGGTGGTTTTTTCGGCCTGATGATCGCAACGGCTGTTTGGCTCGTCCTCGCATTGGTAAGCTTTTCAAGCGGCGACCAAATCCTTTTAGCAGCCAGCAAAGCAAAGCCTGTCACTCACGATGTCCATCCTCAGCTTTTCAATGTCGTTGAAGAGATGAAAATCGCGGCCGGTCTGCCCGCAATGCCGAAAATTTATATTATCAATGACCCTGCTCCGAATGCCTTTGCAACGGGCCGAAGTCCAAAGACGGCATCCGTCGCCGTAACTGCAGGTCTTTTAGGCAGGCTCAACCGCGATGAGCTGCAGGGCGTCATTGCTCATGAAATAAGTCACATCGTGCACCGTGACATTCTTTACGTCACACTTGCCGGCATAATGCTCGGCTCTATTGTTTTGCTTTCACAGGTTTTTTTGCGAGGCATGTTTTATAGCTCGATGATGGGCTCCCGCCGAAGGTACTCATCCGGCGGAAAAGGTGGTGGCCAAGCCCAGTTGGTTATGCTCATAATCGCAATAGTCGCAGCAATCCTGGCGCCCATCCTGGCGTACCTGTTGTACTTTGCACTTTCAAGAAAACGCGAATATCTTGCCGATGCCGGCGCCGTAAGACTGACCCGCTATCCTGAGGGTTTGGCCAGCGCCCTGGAGAAAATCGCCAACGACCCTTCTCCGCAAATAGCTGCCGCCAACAAAGTCACCGCCCCTATGTATATCACAAATCCCTTCAAGAAAAAGGGACAAAGGAAACTATCCGATCTGACCAGCACGCATCCTCCGATTTCAGAGCGAATAAGAATCCTGCGCAATATTACTCAAGGCGCGTCTTTCAAGAATTACTCAGACGCATATATCGGAGTGACGCATCACAAAACGATTGTCCCTGCGGCTGCTTTAGCCAAAGAAGATTTACCGTTACGCGGTCCCCATGCTGAAGTCAAGAAAGAAGAACGCCTCGACAAACAACTCCGCCAGGTCGGCGACATTATGCGAAAGGTCAACCAATTCGTATTTTTAACCTGTGTTTGCGGACTGAACCTCAAAATCCCGCCAAATTACAAAAGCAGAACTGTAACCTGTCCACGATGTAAAAGAAATCTCAAAATCCCCGCGAAGAATTGATAATAATAAGAGTTTTACCCGGCTTTCCGGCCGAATCCTGATGCTTCCACTATCTTATGGAGTTTCTCAATCTGCCTCTCGATTATGTCTAATCTCCGCTTGCAGACAAAGGTATATAAAGCCCTTTCAGGGTGAACATTTCCATTACTCTGCTCATCACCGCTGGCTGTGGAAACTACCGTATGGGTAATATAATCATGTATTAGCTCGCGCTGCTGTTTTAATAGCCTATGCAGCAGCTTCACAGTATCATGCTGCACCACTATCTCTCGCTCTAAATATTCAAGGCGTTGTTCGATTGTCAGTCTCATTTTGCCTATTCCAATTTTTGCGTTTATGCACTCATTTTAACTCAAATCCTGTCATTAATAACTACGTATAGATAACACTTCTGTTCTCTTTCAATATGGGCATCCATGCTATATCACCTCTATTAGTTAGTTCCTTTAAGAGGAGAAATTATAACGTTCAAAGTCAGGACTCGTCTGCTACCATGCGAAGTTCTCTTCGCTACGAAGCATGAGAATTACAACAAGCCCATTAAACTCGAAATTCTAAGTACGAAAAATGTAAAGTGCCTAAAATGAACTAAAGTGAGCCAAAGTTTTAGTTTCAATTTTAGGCATTTTAATCACTTCAAACTTTAGTCACTTTTGCAAAGGTTTATTTTGCCTTATTATCCACAAATCGGTATAATCACGAGCACCAACCAAGCGAGTTTTTAGAGGTAGGGTGCGATGATTCGCACCTTTGGTTCTCACGGGCTGAATCGTGTTGTAGATTATTATGCTAAAATAAAAAATGCAGTTATTGTAGGGTGGGACTTGCCCCGCCGAAATAATCCGGCAGATTTTCAAAGAATACCTAAGATACTTAGGTATTATATTTACTGTACAGTTTGATATTAGATTCTTGATACACGATGGTAAATTTTGAGATTCCTAATACCTAAGATACTTAGGTATTCTTTTCATATTTATCCTTCAACGAGATGATTAAAGATGTCCAGGGGGACAGTCGTATTTTTTAAGAGCAATGGATTATGGAAGTTGAGTATTCATTGAATTGGGCAAGATTTGTCTGCCACTGTCGGGAAAATCACAAAATAGATTGGTGCGATATTTCGCACCCTACTTTAAACTAAATGTTCCTCAAAAATGACTGATGATTGCAAAACTTGGTAAAACAAAAAATACCATTAAAACTGAGCTTCCTTTTGCTGTAAATTATCATGGATTTTCTGGAAAATAAGCGAAGATCTTACCTCGTTTCCAAAGATACCCACCCTAATTAACAGTTTTGTAGCCTCCACAGATATTGCTTTTAGTTTTATCGTGGTCTTTCTATCCTCATCGTCACGAGTGACAATTTCAGCCGAACGAGTATCTTTTGAATCCTTCGTGATTATTAATCCAAGCTGTCCAACCGCTTTCTTTGTTGCAGCGTAAACTGTATCGATATTTTGAGCTTCAACAGCTTCAAGGTCGCCTTTGATGTAAACCACACCACCAGCGGCTCCGGCTCCAACCGCCGCCGCAAGACAACCGGGAAGAATTATTGCCAAGCTAATAAGCAATCCAATTAAGGCGATGTGGCTCTTATACATATCGGTTCCCCTTCAAATACTGTTCTTTATGCAAGTCTGGTTAAAAAATACTTCGTACCATCAGCAAAAGACCGAGGACGGCGATTGGAATACCTATCACAGCACCGGTACTCATCATAATAAGTGCGACTCCGACAATCATCAATCCTAATGATAAAATAATGCCCAAAATCCGCCCCGTAATTGTTAGCACCAGCTCCACCAGCCTCCATAAAACCGCAAAAGGCCACAAAAACCAAGGAACTGTCCTTACATGTAACATAATTTTCTCCTTTACGCGCAAAGTTTATACATTAACAATAAAAATACAAACCTGATGGTAACGCGTCAAGTAAATACCCGTCGAATATTGGAATGGGGTGCATGCCGAGATTGTTGGTAAAACCTGCAGACAGAAACGTAATGTCTTTTCGACCGAAGCCCCTGTGTCTTCTGTCGAAGACAGAAACAGGGGCGAAGTGGAGAAATCTGCTTTGAAGGCAGACCTCTCCGCTCGGCCTTGCGGCCTCGGTCGAGGTGACAAAAAGGGGCCAACCATTCTTTTGACTCTGCTCAAAGCCTGCCCCTTCGACAGGCTCAGGGCAAGCTCTGAACGTAGCTGAAGGGACAAGTATCGATTGAGATAATTAAAAAATAAAATAGTCCAACTTTACCTACAAATGTGATATGAACCCATTGGAATGTTCGGTCAGAAAGTCCTTGCGAAGCGAGGCGTAAGCCGCTACTATTAATCGTATAGAGCTGTTTTACTGCTCTTCGGGCCTGAGCCTCAGAGCCGAAGGCATAACTATTGGTTTACCCCGTGAGATAGATAACTTCGGAATTAGAATAAAACTGCAAGTGTCTATCTCACGGGTTAAAGGAGTAACCAATTGTCTATATTTCGTTCACCATATAATCCTATAATTGGCCCAAAAGATGTCAAACCATCCAAAGATGATTTCGAAGTCATCGGCGTGTTCAATGCTGGTGTTGCTCGCTTCGAAGATGAAGTAATTTTATTGCTTCGGGTGGCGGAAAGGCCGATCAGCAGGCATCCAAACATCATTTCAACCGCTGTTTACGATCTCGCCGAAGCCGACTACATTTCAAAAGAGTTCTCGAAAGACAGCCAGGAAATTGATTTATCAGATCCAAGGCTGATAAAAACACCCGGCGTAACATACCTGACATCCATCTCTCATTTAAGGCTTGCACGCAGCAAGGACGGCGTCAAATTTGAGATTGGAGACTCCCCCACCATCTTCCCGGCTAATGACTACGAAACCTTTGGCATTGAAGACCCACGGATCAGCCTTATTGAAGGCACATATTATATCGACTACGTTGCGGTTTCGCCGCTCGGCGTCACTACCTGCCTGGCATCTACAAAGGATTTCAGCACATTTGAACGTCACGGAGTTATTTTCTGTCCCGAGAATAAAGATGTAGCCATATTTCCTGAACAAATTGACGGCAAGTTTTATGCACTGCACAGGCCCGATTCGCCGCTATTTAAAAGACATGAGATGTGGCTTGCGGAATCGCCGAACCTGTTCTGCTGGGGGAACCATCGTTATTTAATGGGGACACGCGCAGGCTATTGGGACGAAACAAAAATTGGCGCGAGTACCGTTCCTTTTAGAATTGATGCCGGCTGGCTGGAAATTTATCACGGAGCGGACCTAAATAATTGCTACTATCTTGGGGCTGTTCTGCTGGACGGCCAACAGCCGTGGAAGGTTATCGCAAGGTCAGACAAGCCTATATTAGAGCCGCAGGCTGACTACGAATGTGAAGGTTTCTTCGGAAATGTGGTCTTTAGCTGCGGCTTACTTTTTGAAGATGAGAAACTGAAAATTTATTATGGTGCCGCTGATACTGCTATCTGCTATGCAGAGCTGCCCATCGAAGACATCATCGATAATCTGAATCTGTAGTTTGACTTTTTTAAGAAGGACAGCTTCCAAACTCAATCCGGTGGTTCGAATTTATAGCCGACCTCGCGTATAGTATGAATGAAGACCGGATTATGTGGGTCACGCTCTATTTTGTTCCTCAATGTTGCGACAAACCGGTCGATGCTTCGAGGTGTCACAATACAATCATAACCCCAAACGGCATTTAATATCTCGTCGCGTGTAAGCGCTCGGCCTATTCTTTTGACAAAAAGCTCCATCAGCTTGAACTCTTTCGGCGACAGCTCAACATCTTTTCCCTTTCGGGTAAACTTTCTGGC
>CAZRMQ010000133.1:0-5674 GCA_964601185.1 uncultured Pirellulales bacterium | reverse complement strand
ACAATTTCAATTTTAGGCACTTTAGGCACTTCAAACTTTAGCTCACTTATTCTGTCTGGGAGGTTAGTCGCTGATGGATTTTTTTATAATGGCGAACTTTATAGCACCGGAAAATATTGGGACAAACCCGAAATCTATGCTGTTGCTGCTGCCGTTAACGGCAGCGATAGCTATAGTTTATAAAGCCACGAAGATGCCTACGATTACCGCAGGCTCCTTTATAAAAGAAGCTGTAATTTTATCCGGCTCAATTATTATTTTCATCATAATAATCGCGTTAGCTTTGTTTGGTTTGGCGTGGATGATTACAGAGTGACCCGTGAGATAACCAACTGTGATTTTGTCCTGATTCCCAAGTTATTTATCTCACGGGTCGAGATGCTTGCCCAATTACAAACTGTTATGCAACTCGTCAGGAATCGAGGCATTCCTCTTGAAGAACACCTAATTCCATCAGGGCCTTGAAGGCGGCTTTTTGTTCTGCTTCTTTTTTATTTGTCCCCCATGCGCTTGGAAAGTGACGTTCTGCGATTACCACTTCAGACTCAAAACATTTGTCATGATCGGGTCCTTTTTCATCAAGCAGTACATAAACCGGCATCCTGTTGTACCGTTCCTGGGCGTACTGCTGCAGTAGAGATTTATAATTACCCTGAGCCTGTTCCTTGTCGGCTTGTTCGATTAGTGGATTAAAAGCCCTCAGGACAAATTCATGGGCGGCATCAAATCCACCGTCGATGTAAATCGCAGCGATAACAGCTTCCAATACAGCGGCAGCAAGAGACCTGGACAGGGCCCTGCTGGAAGCCATGCTTTTTCCCACTTTAAGGAATTTTTGAAGGCTCAAACGCCTGGCAACCTGAGCGCAGGTCTCGCGGGAAACAAGCATACTTTTGAGTTTTGTCAATTCACCTTCAAAACTGCTTGGAAATCGCTCGAACAAGGTTTGACAAATGACAGCACCCAAAATGGAGTCGCCGAGAAACTCCAGCCTTTCATTGCTCAACAGCCGATTGTCGACTGCGGATGAATGTGTAAACGTCTTGGCTAAAAGAGCTGGGCTGGAAAACTGATACATTATTATCTGCTCGATTTGCTGGAGAATCTCTTTGTCCATTTAATTCAGTCCTGATTTTGCAATTCGTCGCGAGCAGATTACGAACATCGCTATGAGTTGGATTTTCGTCTTTCGTTTTACGGTTGCGCTACTCGTTACGTAAAACGTTCTACGTTTAACGTAACCGAAACGAGATGCGCAACCGATTAACGCTTGACGGCCTCATTAGCGGTCTTCGTAGCCGGCTCAACAAAAAACATATCTTCACCTACCAGAATATGAATCGATTGTCAAGTCTCGAAACTGGTAATTTGTAATTACCAATCACCGATTATCATTAGCCGACCATCTGCAAGCTGGCTAAGGCAACGAATTTGTCATCTGCAATTTCAAAAATCCCGTCGAGGCCGGTTACCGTAAAGATACCCTTTGTTGCCGGAGCGACACTACATAAAGCAAGCCGATGACCGCAATCGCCCAAGAGCTTGCGCAACTTCAGCATCTTCGAGAGACTCGAAGAAGTCACAATATCAATGCTGGAAAAATCAACTACTACGTCACAATCTCCTCTGTCACGCACGATCTCAATGACCGTTTTGAGCTCATCGCCCATTTCCGGCTCGGCAGGCAGATCCACAAGAATGATATCTTCCGACCAGTTTTGTATTCCCATTTTTTGTCTCCTTTCAACACTGTATTAATCAGTGTTTAAATCAGTGTCCGCCAGTGTATGGACAGATTTTGAACAATATATATTCCAGAGATTTTCAAATATTCTATCGGCATAAGTTCAGGCGAAATTAAGCAAAAACAGCTCCCGCACCAATTGAACAAGTAGATGGTCATCTAACCACTATAAAGATATTTGAATCGTCGGTGGACAATTGGTGCGGGGCGATATTATAGGAGCTAATGGGGGATGAAATTATTACTCAGCCCCCTGCTTTCTTGCGAAAACAAGAAGGGGGCCACAGCGACCTATAAAACCGGCATTTCAGCATTACGGTGTTACTAAAAGTTGAAAGTCCGTAATGGTTTCATAATTGTCTGTGCAGTTTCCAAGCCAAGAAAAAAGGAATAACTCGAAGGTTCTATCTAAACCTGCTCAGCAGTTTTATGAAATTTCTCTTGGGTTTATACCTTTCTCTTAGAGAAGATACATACTCGTCGAACTCTTTTTCTTTGTTGAGCTTTTTCATAAGCTCTCGAATCTTCCTGATGAGCCGTATTGCTTCAATATATGCACTTTTTTTTGTTTGCCCTACAATCGGATCGATTTGGGCCTGATAAACACCAACAGCGTCAGCCGGATGCTCTTTTTCTCGCAACTTTGCCAGTTGCAACCAAAGATACTCACTACAGCCACCGGCCTTAGCCTCCTGCCAAGCGGATTCTATCTGTTTTTCCCAGATAAGTATTTCCACAAGTATCGAATGATCCTGCTTGTTATACCAGTATCTATCCATTCGACGTGAGCTTTTCTTGCCCTCGGAGATAACTGCTCTGATATGTTCAAGCGACTGCTGACGCCATTTAGCCCATTCTCCAGCTTGTTCTGCATGTATCTTTAGCACCTTGTATTCATCGAGACGGAGGCGTTCAATAAAATTTGCCCAGATAAGCTGCATCGCCTCACTATGACGTTTGCGGCGATGATATTCATTGGCAAGGAATTCTCTTAATCGGCTGTCAGTTTTTTCAGGAAAGGCCTGCAATCCCTTTTCAGCCCACCGTAAAGCTTTGTCTGATTGTCCGGCATCTTTATACACCTGAGCAATCTCAAGGAAATGATATGCGCTGGAAAGGTCTTTGCTTTTGACCTCAACGAGGGCTTCAACATTACCGTCAACACAAGCAAGCAACTCCATAATCGAGCCTAGACGGTATCTCTGGTGGTTGTAGTCTCTTTCCTTTTGGCCAGCTTTAAGCGGAGGAATCTTTTTCCATTTAGCTTCGGCTAACCTGCGATAGACAGCCAAACCTTTTTCGCCAAGGACGCCAGCGTAGGTTTCTGCTGCTTTGGAGAAAGTATCCCAATCTGTGGCCAGCTCCCATTCAAACAGCCGTTTGGCCAAAGCTTCGGGGTCGGGTTTGGCTTTTACACATGCTTTATGATGAATTTCCTGCAGGCACTCCAAGATGTCACCCATATATCCATCTGAGTCGTCCATATCACCCAAGGCCTCTTCCACGCGAGCTAATGCGTACTCGGCCAATTCGATGACCTCTTTGGCATATCCCTCTGATAGAAGCTCTTCTAAAGAATCTACTGCTTCCTGTATCCCTCTGGAAAAGTCATAAGCCGAATGATAATCTACAAAACCCCGTGTATTGGTGGCTTGAGTAATCAGCTTTCGGAAGGCCTTGATGTTAGGTCCTTTTTGTTGATGGCGCGCGGCTTTAATCATCAAACGTCTTTGCAGATTGTCATCTTCCATCATCTGCTCGATTATTATATCAACCAGCACATCCGTCTTTTGCCCGGATAGATACTTGCGCACATCATTTATCGTGATGTCCGGCTCAGAGGCTGATTTATCTTGCTTGGAAGACCTTCCTTTTTGTGCCGACTTTACCGCACCCTCAATGTATGTCAGGCCTACAGCTACGCAATGTTTGCAGAATACACCAGCGTCACCCATTGGACAATCACATGAGCCGTCAAGCTCGCCGTTGTCCAACCAAAGTTTCACTTTGTAGTTGCGCGTTCCGCTGACTTTACCGATAACTGTGTCTTTATCTTCAAGTAGTGAAAGTACATTCCCGCGCTGATGGTAATCAACACCTCTTTGCCAGGAACGTGAATCTGTTAGTTCCTTAAGTTGTGCTTTTGTTATATTCATTTATTTTAATCCTAAATACTGTCGGAGGTCAGCAGTATTATTGCTCTGTCAAAATAAACAATGATTACAAATTCGTTCTCTCCTTAGACGGATACCACCCTCGTGAAATCAATTCAAAGTCCCAAACATCTTTGAACAAACGAACCCGTTCGATAGCCTTTTTAGGGCTTCCATTCATTCTATCCCTGGCTCTCCAGTCACGTTTTTCCAGAGTACCCATAACAATGTAATCGTTACCAATAATTTCAGGGTCTCTATCTTCAAAGCTCGCTGTCATCAATGCTTCCACCTCGGACCTGCGGGCAATGATTAAGTCGCATTTTGTACAGTACCGACATGTTTTGTTCAAAACAAAAATTTGTGCCGACTCGATATGAATTACCAGAGGAAACTTGCGTAACAATGTTTTGCCTTCACACTTAGGGCATCGTGTAAAAGCAGTATCTTCATAGTGATTAAGAAAAAGGTAGTGCCGCCTGTTCTCAGGCTTTAGCTGGGGGTCTTTAGTCTTTGCCATTGGCAGATCCCTCTTACCCAGGATAAAGTTTATCTTATGTGTTCACAATTTTCTGTCTAACTTTCGATAGCTTATGGCTTCTGCTATGTGCTCTGGACGGATGTTTTCTTGGCCGGCTATGTCCGCAATTGTGCGGGCGACCTTGCAGATTTTATCGTGCGCACGAGCGGAAAGGCCAAATTCTGTCATTGCCTGCCTGAGCATAAGTTCGCTGGCAGAGTCGAGCTTGCAGAATTTCTCAATCTGCTTATGGCTCATTCTGGCATTGGTTATAACGTTTGAATCACCGAATCGACTCTGCTGAATTGCTCTTGCATTTACCACTTGAGCTCCTATCGTCGCCGAGCCGAGCCGGCTGGAGCCGGACCGAAGTTTGCTAAAACTTATTGACGGAACGTCAATATGAATATCAATCCTGTCAACCAGCGGCCCGGAGATTTTTGACAGGTACCGCTCGATTTGGCCCGGCGTGCATTTGCATCTTCTTGCATCGCTTCCGAAATAGCCGCATGGACAGGGATTCATCGCCGCAACAAGCATAAACTGAGCGGGAAATCTGACCGTCTTTTTAGTCCGTGAGACGATAACAAAACCATCTTCCAGCGGCTGACGAATCATCTCCAGAACGTGCCGTGGAAACTCAACAAATTCATCGAGAAACAATATTCCAAAGTGAGCAAGAGACAGCTCTCCGGGCCGGGGCATCGTCCCGCCGCCTATCAGGGCTGGGCCGCTCGCTGAGTGATGCGGCATTCGCACAGGTCGAGTCGCCATAAGCGTTCTATCTTTAGATAGTAAACCTACTGAGGAATATATGCGGGTGGTCTCGAGCGACTCCTGGAGACTCAATGGCGGCAGGATAGTCGCTAATCTCTGAGCCAGCATTGTCTTTCCGGCTCCCGGCGGTCCAATCATCATTATATTGTGTCCACCGGCGGCAGTTATGGTTAGCGCCCGCTTGACACTTTCCTGACCCCTAACGTCTGCGAAGTCAACATCATAATTCGATGCGATGTTAAAAAGCTCGTCAATATCGACGTTAGTAGTCTCAAGGACTACCTGCCCGGAGAAAAAACCTGCCGCCTGCGCAAGTGAACCGACACCATAGACCTCCAAATCCTGAACCACAGCAGCTTCTTTAGTATTATCTATAGGAACAATCATTCGGCGAAAACCATTTGCTGCTGCGGTTATCGCCATGCTTAATACTCCATTGATGGGCCTTACCCTTCCGTCCAAAGCCAGCTCGCCGACAAC
>CAZRMQ010000132.1:0-5687 GCA_964601185.1 uncultured Pirellulales bacterium | reverse complement strand
TAAAATGCCTGAGATAGTATTGGAAACGAAAGGTCTTACGAAGTATTTCGGCAGTAAAGCTGCTGTTGACCATCTGGATATGCAGATTCCGCGCGGCTGTATCTGCGGATTTGTTGGCCGAAACGGAGCAGGAAAAACCACCGCTATCAAGTTAATGATGGGCCTGCTAAACCCGACAGCAGGCTCATCAAGACTATTAGGCTGTGACTCAACATCGCTAACACCTGCCATTCGTCAGCGCATTGGTTTCGTAACCGAAGGTCATCGGCTCTTTCGCTGGATGAGCATTGCTGAATTAGAGAGATTTCAGCGGGCGTTTTTCCCAAAGCAGTGGGATAATAAGTGCTTCGCCGATATGATCGAATACTTCGGCCTGTCAAAGAAGCAAAAGATAAAGCACCTCTCAAACGGCCAGCGGGCGCAGGTCTCATTGGCACTTGCTTTGGCCCCGAATCCGGAGCTTCTAATAATGGACGACCCAACGCTCGGCCTTGATGCCGCGATCAGACGCCAATTCCTGGAGGGTATGATTGAGCTTATTATGCGCCAGGGCAGAACGGTCCTTTTCTCCAGTCATATTCTCGGTGACGTCGAAAGGGTTGCCGACCGCATAGTAGTTATTGATAGAGGCGCGTTAAAGGCAAACTGCACGCTTGAGCAGTTTCGAGAAGCGGTCAAAAAAGTGATATTCAGCTTTAAGGATTCTATGCCGGCTGAAGTTAACATCGAGGGCTTACTAAACTGCAGACGCAGCGAAAAAGAGCTTGAGGTAACATTAGTCAGTACCAACGAGGAGAAAATCGCGAAGTGGGTAAAATCAACAGGTGCAGTGGAGTACAAAATTGTACAAATGAATCTGGAGGACCAATTCATCGAATTTACCGCTCCGCCCGGCCGAAGAAAACTATTCCAATGGGAGGAAATATAAATGAGATTTTCAGCATTAGTGCGAAAAGAATTTCGTGAGAGCCTGCCATGGTTACTTTTGGCAGCAATTGTATTTTTTGCTTTTGGCGGTTTTTGCCTGCGTGAAAAGGCTTACCAAGCAGGTCGCAATTGGGATTACTCGCATCTTTCACCAGGCTCTTTAGTTGAGCCTTATTGGCTTACTCTCAGTTCACCACTGGCAGCAACAGGTATGTGGTTGCTCTTGACATCTATTGGACTTGGTCTGTCTCTGGGCATCCGACATTTCTGGATACCTTATTTTACAGGGACATGGCCGTTTCTGCTTCATCGCTCAGCCAATAGAAAAACTATACTTGCCGCGAAGCTGACTGCAGCAACAATAGCTTTTATTATTTCGCTTGGGACTCTATGGGTCTGCCTTTATTGGTACGCCAATAGGCCGGAGCTTTTTACAATACCGCAAACAGCAAGAATTTTCATCGAAGGCTGGATTTTAATAGCATTAGGTCTTATTGCGTATCTGGGGACGGCCCTTTCAGGTCTGAGCACCGCCAAATGGTACACTACAAGGATATTCGGCCTGGCTTTTGCAACTGTCATCATCATAGCAATTTTTGCACAGTGGCGGCTTGCCTGGGCCTTCGTGATGATTATCGCTGGTGTTTTTATTTTGCTTTCGCAAATTATCAGCTTATTTCTGAACAGAGAATTTTGACCGGAGGGACATCGCTATGAGATTGAAAAACAAATTAAAATACATTGCGACGCCAGCCGAAATCTTTACGACAGCCCTTATCCTGCTGTTAGCTTTGCTGATAGTGCAGGGTATTATCATCGCAACGGAAGATATATTTACTGAAACAAAACGCAGACGGGAAGCGACTAAACCTGAAGAAAAACTCACCCCTGAGGAAGAACGACTCAACAGAATAAGATATTCGGAAAAAGAGTTTTTGCCCGATGGTACAATCCACCTTGTCTACAGGCCGGAACGCGCACCTGGCAGAGTGGACGAGCCCGAGATAATGCAGATATATGATGTCAATGACAACCTGCTATGGGAGGGTCCACGCACCAGAAATCCCTACAGATATCTCACATGGGCTTGGCAACTAAACAGCTATAGAAGGGACTTTACACAGCAGAGTATGAGACAGTTGCAAATGATTACGCCTGAATTTTCCAGAACTCTCGAAATACCGGTTCAATCCGAGGAAAAAACTAACCAGATTTGGCGTTATAATCTGGCGAAAGATTATTTTATTGGTTATGATACCGACGGTAAAAAGATAGGTTACATCGGCTCAACAGGATTTACTAATTCAATAATAGAAACAAAATCATTGGGCAAATTCAGGTCCTTTACCGCTTGGTGTCCGCAGGTCTCTTTCAGCCCGACTTTGTTGTGGCGGACACAAAGATGTATTTATCAAATCGACTTTGAAAAACAAAAGGTAGAGCTGCTCTTTGAAAGTGCCAATTCTGATATTGAAACGATGAGTCAGCACGCATGGAAGGATATCACCCCCGGCAAAGAAGGCTCTACAGACTATGAAAAATACCGACCTTTGCTTCACTTCATAACCAAAGACAGCAAGCATCATCTGATAATGCGCGAACCCAAGCAGCGGCTTATAGTTACTATTCCAAAGGATTGGGAAAGTTGGATGGGTAATCAATATCGATTTACTGCCACAAGACAAGCTATTTTTATGTGTCGTTATTGGATCGAGTCAAGCCGTCCTCCGGACTACCGTAAATCCCCCAAACTTTTTCATCAATGGTGGCATAATTTCCGAAGTCTGCCTCGAAAAAGATGGGTCGAGTTATACAGGGTCAATAGCCAAAGTAATCTCGAATTACTTAATCGCTATACTTGGACCGAGCCCGGCTTGTCTGAAACGGTAGTCGAAGCAAGAGACTTCAGGACGCCGGCTACACGTTACGTGAGTAAATTCTCACCTCCGTTGTATGATTGGGCTTGGCACTTTGTGGGTATAAGATTCTGGACACAGGTTTATCAGCGTTCTGATTTTGCTTATGAATTTGCGCGCATGTTAGCAGAAGTACGACCGAGCGAAAGCATCATCAACTGGCTGCTGAGTGCTATGATGATAGGTTTTACCTTTTGGCATGGCTGGCCCAGGCGAACATCCTGGCTAAAATTTTTGTTCTGGTTGGCATTTGTAGGCATATTCAACCTTGCAGGCCTTTTGACATATTTAGCCTTGAACCATGTCACCGTGATAAAATGTCCGGCTTGTGGTAGAAGCCGAGGACTAATCAAGGTTAATTGCATACGATGTGGAGTTGAACTACCAACCCCAAAGCGGGGAAAACTCGACCTAATATTCAATAGCTAACCGCTGTCTCATACCATTTCCAAATAATAGGGGCAGCGGGGCTGTCCCTATTTAATGATATATCTATTATTCAAAATCCTATGAACGACCATGGAGACATTTCATAAGGAGCCATTTCCATTCCAGCTCTCGAATCCGGCTGGGATTAATATTCCTGACCCACCCAGGTTGGCCTCGCAAATAGTCCAATATCGTAGTAGCAGGGGCAAACCATCCATCGCGTCTGGATAGTGATCTCATTAAACGAACAAATTCCGGATCGAGTTTTCCATTAGCACAAAAACCTTTCGCGAAGTGGGTGTAAACGATGCACAATCCCCCTTCCTTTTCCAGAGAATCCTGATTTTTCTCAGACATCAACTTACGAAAGGAACAAACATCGGCACCGTCAGAGGACGCAAACCAGGAATTAACATAAGGCCGAGAAGGATCATGATAAGGCATTTCCGGACAAATTTTAAATGTATTGATTTCTCTAAAGACAAAATTACGAACGTAACGAATGTGCTTGCGGCATAAATCTCCCCAGAAAAGTGGGTCGCCCTCCACGTGCCCTTTATAGTGATTGTTTCTGATGTGCAGTGTCACAAACTGGTATGTTGCTCGTCGCGTCCCTCCAAGCCGGTATTTTCCCCAATACATACTTTCCTTCTGACCGGAATGAGCGCAATAAAGAAAATCTTCGTCTCCGAAAAGTCTATGAAAGAATTCTATTGCCCGCTCGGTATCTTCACGGCCGGAAGTGTGATCTGTAGCACCGTGAAACGCAATCTCGAAACCTTCATCTCTTAGACTGTATAACCATTTAAGATATTCCTCGTCCTGACAGGTCATACCGCCAAAGTTGCTTTTTTGGCTTGGCGCTAAAGGCCATACCGTTTTTGTTGTCTTGATACCCAGCTCCGCCAGAAGGTCATAGATGGGCTTTACATTTTCGATTGTGGCCTTATCGGTATCATCCACAATAGTAAAAGCAAACTTCTTTTGATTTGCCCAGTTCATAGATAGTACTCGTATTTCTTCTTAAAAAGAGACCGCAAAAAAAGCCTAAACAGCATATCGACAATTCAGCAGAAAACTTGAGGAAATCTCTTATAGGATTTAATAGATAAGCTTTATAAATAGGGACAGCCCCCTATTTTGATATTGACAGCTTATCTCTGAAGCGTTAATTTACTAACATGCCAAGAATCGCAAGGATAGTTATACCGGAAGTACCACATCATATAATCCAACGTGGCAATAACCAGCAGGATGTGTTCTTTGTGAACGACGACCGGATTGTATATTTGGAGCTGCTTCGAAAACGTTGCGAGAAATACGGCTTGGAGATTCTTGGCTACTGCTTGATGACTAATCACATCCATCTTGTTGCAGCACCGCAACAAGAAGATTTACTTGCTAATGCGATAGGCCAAACGCACTTTCTTTACACACAGTACATCAATAGAATGCACGGACGTAGTGGCCATCTGTGGCAAAGCAGATTTTACTCTTGTGCCCTCGATGAACTACATTTTTTGAAAGCAATGCGCTACATCGAATGCAATCCAGTGAGGGCGAAAATCGCGAGGGTGCCGTGGTCATACCGCTGGTCCAGCGCCGCTGCGCATGTTGGCAAAGCCGACGGTGCAGGGCTGCTGAATTTATCTAAATGGCAGGATATAATAGACCCGGAAAAATGGATGAAGCTGCTCAGGCAGACCTTGGAAGATTACGAAGTAGCGAGCTTGCAAGCGAATACACATACGGGCAGACCCCTCGGCAGCGATCGATTTATAAGCAAGTTTGAGCACCTATTAGGTCGGAGACTTCGGCCTCTGCCTGTCGGTAGGCCGAAAACAAGAAGAGATAAATCTAAAGAAAAGCCGCACTAAATAGGTGGCTGTCCCTATTTAAAATTGCCTGGGAGACGAAATGAACCTACCTCGTCCCACTTATCGGTAGTTGCCTTTATGAGCGACATCGTACCTTTTTCATCAAGGCAGTAAAGCCGACCATCAGCATAAGTCAGAGATCCTTTGCCTTCGGCTTGCCATAGCTTCTTGCCCATCAAGTCCAAGGCTGTTACGTATGTCTTCTTATCGATCATGCCGGCCGTAAAAATACGGCCTCCCACTATCGCCACTGAACTGTACCCATGTCCAATGCCAGAGGCGGTCCATAGCAGCTCCGGACCGTCTTGTGGCCAGGTCTGCATAAGACCTGTGTCGGTCGAAAGGTTATCACGTCGTGGCCCATGAAAACACGGCCAAGCCGTGTTATCACCAGCTAACGCGACAACAGGTATATTGAGGATTAACAGAAGCAGAAATCTTAAATAGCACATGGACTCTCCTAATTTCAAATAGGGACAGCCACCTATTTATATCGCTGTTATTTTTGGTATGCAGGTCATACCCTACGTGTCCCTAC
>CAZRMQ010000131.1:0-5695 GCA_964601185.1 uncultured Pirellulales bacterium | reverse complement strand
TGGCTTTGTTTTGCATAAAATAGGGCCGATTTGTAGAGGATTCTCGACAATTGTAAAACAAGTTGGGTGTAGATTTTGCCATGATTTTGCTATTTTCTGTTCCGCCAGAGGTGGATAAACTTCTGTCCTCCGTCTTCCGTCCTCTGTCATCTGTTTTGATATCCGCTAACTATGATATGCTATACTATATACTCAATACGCGATACGCAATCCGCATTACGCGGCCATATTATACCCAAAAACGGCAAAAATTCAAGCAAAAACCCTTGTCGATAGCACTTTTCCACTGAGACTTTTTGAATTCGGACAATCTTACTTAACTCTCGCATCTTCGTATGGCTGAAGTTATAATACCCCGTATCTCGGTACGCAAGTTTTCGCAATCTTTTTTACCAACAATCCCAAGTTCTTTTTTCCCGCTTATGATCAGCCTCAGGACATCGAACCACTTCAACTTGTTATCTTTGCCTTTTTCCGTGATTGTCTTCCGAATAGCAGCCAAAGCAGAATCGCTCCTTTTATCATACAGAAAATAGTCAACCAATCTGTATCTAACCAACCCAGCTACGCTGCGAATATTTCTTATACTGAAACGAGTTAGCTTGCCTCCCCTACAAATCTCATCTGCAAAGATACAAGACAATTCACGTACCACCGATGGCTCCGTCAAGAGCTCAAAAAGCTTGAGGTAATAGTTCTCAATAAATTCATGTTCAGATTTTTTAGTCTTGTCAAACCCAAAAGGTATTAGCCCCCCCTTGAAAAAAAATCTGAGTGGCCGTTGTTGCCAGAAAAACCAAAAATAATCACGTAATATTCTTTTCATCTCAGTTTCATTACCTACTTCTAAAGGATGGGCCATTTCAACCACATGGCTGATCCTCGTCCAGAAATCCAACGGCTTTAGTCTAAACATCTCCGCCCTTGACAGACTTCCCGCAAAAACATACAATGGCCTCCACTCCTTCATTTTGAGAATCATCGGTGTACCATAAACAGCGAACTCGTTGTTCTCCAGCAATCGCAGCAGCGACGCTCTTGTTTGTTCTCTTACTTTATCAATCTCATCCAAGAAGATAACCCCGTTTCTCGCCTGAAAAACAAGTCCGTCGTAAATGGATTTTTTTGGGTTTTTGATTTTACCTCTTTTATCCTTAGGCTCCTCTCCTTGCCGGCTTTTTCCCTCGCTTCCCGCCCAATCTCTCGTTTCAACATATATGTCAAATATCTCTCGCGCTGTTTCATAATAAGCATCTTTAAGGCTTTCATCATTCAAAAGTTCGCGAGTTTCGAACCTTCCAAATTGCTCAAATCTTCGTGAGTATAACATTTGATAATTCATATCATCTGAGGATGGAGAGAGAGCGTAAGACACCAACACTTCCTTGTCCTGAAAATGGTAGATAGAACGTGCAAATAGTTCCTTTCCTGACCCCGGAGGAGCTATGATCAGAACGGATTTGGTCGTTTTATCATTCCAAATTTCTGTAAGTTTTTCATAAGCTTCGCACACCGAATCACTCGACAAAAGAACCACCTCCGGCTTACTCTTGAAAGTGGGTATCGATACAATATCATACGGATAGTACTTTTTTGGTAGCTTCTTCAATACCCGAAGTGGGACTTTTATAGCTCTGTCCTCATACTTTCCTATATGCGGGTTCAACTGAATATCTACAGTTACTCGAGCTCTAATACTTCTAGGATTTTTCCATGTAAAATCCTTAGATGGTTTAAATTTATAGATTAAATTATGCCTGCCAATTACATACGCTTTCTCCTCATCTAATCGGGTCCCTTTGTGCTTTGCTTCCTCTATCTCTCGCCAAGCTTCTGAGATTTTGTCTCGGAACTGCCACAGCGTCAAATACTGATCCCAGTTAATGACGCGCTCGCTGCGACCGAAAAGCGGCGGACGCAGCAACTTTTTGTTCTTCCCACTTTCTTCGTAAACAACGACAAGAACCCAATCACGGATCTGGGATATACGTATAGTGACCTCCGATTCCTTAAATTTGCCATCTTTTAAGAATTTAGGAAAAGCAGTAAAGAGTGCCTTCCAATACCAAGCAAGCGGCCACTTTTTCAGCGCGTCCTTTACTTCCTCTTCAACCTCTTCCCTTTTACTCTTGATATCAGTATTTAATTTCGAGATTCTTATTGCCAATTCCTTTGTTTCACCTTTAATCTTCACGATCTTTTCACATTCTTCCTTTTCTTGTTCCAAACTTGGAATTTCCTTTTTCCACATCCAATGCAATTCCCATGGCCGCTTATCTTGCGGAACATGCGGATAAAATTTCTGACAGAAATAATCCAAGGCATCAACAAAATCCTCTTCGATGGCTTGTCCAAGGACCACTCGGAAGTTCTTATGTTCTTCTGAGACTGGCGAAACCACAATATCGCTGTAGTCAAAGCTCAGCAAATATTCAAATTTTACCGGTTTTGCCATCAGCAAACAGCCTTTAGAATGGACTTAGACGAAAATAGGTCCTTCGTCCATATGCTTACGTACTCATATTCCAAGCCATATTTACCAACATGGTCGAACACTACTGTAAAAATGTTTTGATTCTCAACTCGCTCGGCTATTCTTAAGGCGGCCGCAAGCACTCCTCCTGTAGGCCTGCCTGCACAAAGCTTTAGAATATCATTAACTATGTACCAGCCTTCATCTCGTTCAGAACGTGGGACCAAGATTGTTCCATCAATCACACTAAGATCCAAACTTAGTTTCTTCAAAGGTACTCCATGTATTGTTGTTGCGGGGTAATCGGGCTCTGGCCATTCACCTCCCACTTTAATTTCCTCCCCATTAAGCAGCCGCTTTACAAAAGGTCTTTCTGTATGTTCACAAACGATAACATTGACTTTTGGGTACTTTTTTTTCAGCGCTATGCCAATTTGTGAGATTGCATTTCCTGAGCCAACGCCAAAAACAAAGGTATCCACTTTATCCGATATGCATGCAGAAGTAAGCTGACAAAGAGTCTCATTAACGAGCATTGCATATGGTTCATTGGGTATTTTTCTGATCTTAGAGATTGGATAGAGTCGCGAGAAGTCCCTACCAAGTTTGCCTTTCCGTTTCCAGTCTTCACGTATGATTTCTTCTAAAAGGTTCACATATCCGATTGGGCCAATCTTAGCCGGAGAAAATATTAAGTCTGCGCCCAGGTCTTTTATCTGTTGAATCCGGGCAGGGTAAATATCCTCCGGCAGAATCACAATGGGCTTCTTGTAGCCAAGAAAGCACGCGGTACGCGCGAAAGCAGCCCCAGCATTCCCAACCGACGCTTCAATAACTGGCGACTCACCAGGTTTAATATACCCTGCTTCTTCAGCGCGCAGAAAAAGCCATGCATAGAGACGGTCATAAAGGCTCCCTGTGGGTGAGGTTTCCGCAAGATGTTCCAATTTTAGTATTATCCGATTGCGATTGGGAATATGCAGGTCAACGGCGACAATTTGCTTTACTCGGTTTGTTATAAACGTAAGATTCCTATCGGCAAGAACAATAAGCGGAGTGGGATTTTCACGAGTGATTAAGTGCTTAAATTGCCACCGCCGCAAGCTGTGAACACTCATTTAGTACAATCCCTTATACAGTTTTAGTGGGCTCCAATCTTATTATCATTAATCCCAGGTGAAACAAGTTTCTGTGCACGATTGCGAACAAAGGGAGCGACCATGAAATATACTATCACAGAGATCAAAGTTGCGGGAATAAAAGCAGCTTTAGGTGCAAAGGGAAGCAACCCAACGAGCACGACAAACCCACATACAATACTCGCTATAGCAGCTGAAGTTTTGCATGTGCCTTTAAAGAGCGTTACTAAGACAGCAGGTATAAAAACACCAATGGCACTCGCACCAGCAACGATTAAGTCAACTATGTCCGGGATTAACTTTGCTAATCCCACTGATAGTATCCCTATAATAATCGTAATGAATCTTGTTACATTCAGAAGTTTACTTTCAACTCCAGTTCGCGTCCCTTCAATCTTATTAGGGGTTTCATTCTCGAATCGAGCCCAATCTCTGTGCTTTATTAACTTTGAAATTGCGATTGAAACAACGTTCAAGTTTGTGTCCGCAGTACTCAAAATGGCGGCAAAAACACCGAGCGCTAATATACTCAAGAAAACCCTCGCGCTAAATGTCATTACTTCACCCGATGAGCCTTGTACAACGTTAAGAAAATGTATAAACCCGGATATGTCGGCTTGCGTTCCTTCCCCAAGAGCAGCCCTGCCGTAAATACCAACCATTGTGAGAATAATGTAGAAACCCAGCAAAATAGGCCCAGAAATGAAAAAAGCTCTCTGTGCTTTTTTTACGTCTTTCGCAGATGCGATCCTTTGCCATAAATCCGTCCTTACAAGGATAGAAGCGGTGAAAAATATTAAAACACCGATGGGAAAAAGAACTCCGTAGCCCAAGCCGTTAAAATACTTTGGCCCCAAACTAGCCACTGCAGACCAGTCTGCTTTAAGAGTCAGCAGTAGAAAGATAACCGAAGCACTGACAGTAAGAACGTAAAACTGCCATTTATCAGTGAACAAAACTCCTTTGAAACCTGCCAGCGCAGTATACGTAAGGACTACAATAACAGCGACATAAAAAGACCATCCTGACTCGATCTGGGCAAACACCCTCAGAAAAGCTGAAAGAGCAATGAATTGCGCCGCTAAGATCGCCAGAAACAATAAAAGATTCAAAACCGTCACACAAATCTGCGCTACTTTACCATACCGTGCGCCAACAAAGTCATCCATTGTGTCGCAGTTTCCCTCATCCATCACCTTTTTGATCCTAGGCACTGCCAATCCCAATAGTATGAGTCCCACGCAATACGCAATTCCAATAATAAATCCCGCCACACCGGCTTCATAACCAATTGCACAAAGACCAAAGAACATAAACCCACCAACCAACGAACCCATTATGGTAAAGAGAATATGTGAGAACTCGGAACGCGACCGGTTGGACGTGTATTCAATTAACCTTATACCTCGTGATACAATGAGACTTCCAACAAAGAAAGCTACGAGAGCGGTAATAACAACAAGTGTTACCATTTTTGTGTTTCCTTATAAAGAGTCTGCCAAAAAAGGCAAAGTTATAAAGTAAATAAAATACTCTTTTCTGTCAAAAAAATTTGATAGTTAGTCATTTGTTATGTCTTTTCCGTCTTTAGTAATTCTTCCCTCATCTATTTTACACGCGAATGAAAATACTTAAAAGCATCTAAATTTAGATTACTTTGCGAATAAAACTACGAATCATGAGTTGCGGGGCACGAACGACCAGTCACTGGTCACAAATCCCCAGCTATAAGATTACCCCTCTTTTCTAATCTAACAAAATGTTAATTTTAAAAAATGCTAAATTTCCGTCATTTTTTGCTCAAAAAACGCGCGATTTTGCAAATTCTTAGACTCAGCTCACTTCGGCAAGCTCAGGGCACGCAGGGCAGGCATACCCTCCTTTGCCAAGGCTACGGAGGGTTAATGTCTAATTGGAGGTCTGGAAAAGAAAGGATTTGGCTGAAAATATCCGTAGGTTTTTCAGTGTATTTCGGATGTTTGATATACAAAATGCAGGACGTGTTTGGCTTGCCTCAGAGGGGGCAAACAAAAAAACTATCGCATGATCCAGCGTTTGCCTTTATAAGCTATGTCGGAATCGG
>CAZRMQ010000130.1:0-5725 GCA_964601185.1 uncultured Pirellulales bacterium | reverse complement strand
CAGGAGCTAACACCCAAGCTTGGATTCCGCTTATAGGTCTGCTCGTGGCTGCTGGAGTGTGGTTTTCGCCCTGGCTAAATTATATACTCTACGGCCGAATTTGTTTGATTTACGGTTTTTGAAAAACATTTTTTTATATTATCCTTCTGATTATGCCGATAATTATGATTAGGTAATGGTCTAAGACCTTTCGATTATGGGGATTTTTAAACTGGGGGTAGTAGAATATTATCAAATGTGTCGAAATCGTATTTTGTGAAGCAAACAGCGTAAAATGCGGTATAGTTCCGGCATATCCTTCGATTTCGCTCAGGACAGGATATTTGCACGGGCTCGCTACGCTAAGTGCTTTACTTAAGCTGGGCAGAAAATCTACCTATCCTACTGAAAAGATATAGAAATTTGAGATATACGCTGATTAAAGAAGATTTTATTGAGACTTACGAGGAGACCAAATAATGAATAGACGGATTTCCGTATTGGTGGTAGAGGACGAAGAACATATCCGTAGGGTCTTGGAATATAATTTAAGGTTGGATGGATTTGAAGTGTACCCGGCTGCGGATGGTCCAAGGGCTATTGAGCTTGCTAAAGAACAACAACCTGATGTCATTCTATTGGATTGGATGATGCCGGAGATGGATGGATTGGAAGTTCTCTCCAGACTGAAACAGGACAAAACGACCGAAAACATACCGGTCTTTATGCTGACTGCTAAGGGAATGATGGCTGATGTGGGTCAAGCTTTGTGTGAAGGTGCCGACGACTATATAACCAAGCCGTTTGACCCAATGCAGTTAGGTAAGACCATCAGGAAAAAGCTGGAAAAGTACATGGAGGTAGATAATAAGTAAAAACACAACTTGATGAGAAAGCAAATAAATGGAGGAGGATGGCTTAATCGAGGAAGAACTGCCTTCGGTGGATTGAAAATTTAGCGTTGCTGATAACGATCCGGGAATATCGCAGGAGTATTTTGAAAAAATATTCCTGATATTCCAGGTGTTTTCATCTCGAAACAAAGTTGAAAACACTGGTATCTGTTTTTCAGCAGTAACAGAATAGTATCATTGTACGGCAGCAGGATTTAGATTGAATCAAAGGCAGGCAAAGGAAGCGCGTTCTTCTTTACAAAGCCCTGGCGAGAAGCGGAGGTCAAAAATGAAAAACACAAGACCGATACTGTTAGTAGAAGATGATGTCGTAGATGTCATGACGGTTAAGAGGGCACTTCGGCACCTACAAATCGATAATCCCTTGGTTCATTTGAAAGATGGCAAAGAGGCGTTTGAATATTTAAAAGACGAAAGCAATACGAAACCCAATATAATTATTTTGGATTTAAATATCCCATCGATGAGTGGTTTCGAGTTGCTAGAAAGTATAAAGGCTGAAGAGAGGCTGAAAAGCATTCCCGTCGTGGTAATGACCACATCCGAAACGAATCAGGATATCGATGAAAGCTTTAATCTGAGTGTTGCCGGATATGTCGTCAAGCCTCTTGACTTCGACCAGGTTGTCAAATCGTTTGGAACGATTAATAAATACTGGTCTTTAAGTGAGATGCCAGGTGACCGATAAGATTACGGAAAATACAGAATATAGAGTCTTGCTGATAGAAGACGATAAGCTCGACCAGATGGCCTTCAAGCGGCTGGTTAAAGATCAAAATCTTTTATACGATTACAGGATAGCAGATTCTTTTGAACAAGCCAGGGACATCCTGAGCTCCGGGAAATTTGATATCGCTGTTGTGGATTACTTTCTCGGCGACGGGACAGCTTTCGATGTTTTGGATTTAATTGAGGACACTCCCGTTATTTTTGCTACCGGTGCAGGGAACGAAGAAGTCGCCATTAAAGCGATGAAAGCCGGTGCTTATGATTATATGATAAAAGACATCGAGCGTAATTACCTAAAAATGCTGCCGGAGGTTATAGAAAAGGCAATCATAGATAAGAAGATCAAAGATGCGCTAAAAGAGTATCATAACAATCTCGAAACATTAGTAAAACAACGCACAGAACAGCTTGCGGAAGAAAAAGGGCTTCTGGCAGTAACTTTATCAAGTATGACAGATGGAGTCATTGCGGTAGATGCCGAGAAACACATTATCCTGTTTAACAAAGTAGCTGAAAACCTGACCGGATGGAGTTTTGAAGAGGCCCAAACAGAAATAGTCGATAACGTTCTCCACATTATTGACGAGAAAACGAAAAAGGCTGTTGAAAGTCCCATTGATAAGGTGCTTGGCTCCGGTAAGACCGAAGGTGGTGCCGATCGGGACGTTCTTGTTGTAAAAGACGGGAGGCAGCGTCCTGTTGCTGCCACTGCTGCGCCTATTCGCAAGGACGACGGGACCGTTATTGGCGTGGTTATGGTCCTGCGCGATGTTGCTCGCGAGCGGGAAATCGACAGAATGAAATCTGACTTTGTTTCATCTGTTTCACACGAATTGCGTTCGCCGTTGACTTCCATCAAGGCATATACGGCTACAATACTGCGCGACCCAAATATGCCTGAACAGGTCAAGCGTGAGTTTTTAGCTATCATTGATGAAGAATCAGATTTATTGAAAAATCTGATCGAAGGTCTTTTGGAGATATCACGGATTGAATCCGGAGCTGTCAAATTTTTGCGAGAGCCGATGGACATTACCGACGTCATTGGCCAGGTTTTATCAGGATTACAGCACTTAGCCGACAAAAAGAATATCCAGTTAAAAACAGACATTAGTAACGAACTCGGCCAGCTCCAGGGCGATGAGGGCAGGATTCAATCTATGGTTATGAACCTGGTCAATAATGCAATTAAGTTTACGCCTGAGAATGGTCAGGTATCTTTATCGGCTCGACGCGAAGGTCAAGAGCTGGTCATTCGTGTCAGCGACACCGGTATAGGAGTGCCAAAAGAGGCCCTTACTAAGATATTTGACCGATTTTATAGAGTGTACCAGTCAGGCAAGGGCATGCCGGGAACAGGCTTGGGTCTATCTATTGTTAAAGAAATCGTGAATATGCACGGAGGCAGAATTGAAATCGAAAGCCAGCCTGGCCGAGGCAGCACATTTACGGTCTTTCTGCCAATAAACATGAAGGTCCCATTATATCTCTGAGCCACAGCCGTAATAGAGTGACAATTCCTCAAAGCCTGCAATTTACATTGGATGTTTCGAAAGCCACTGTTATAAGAAGTGATGTTAAAAGTGATCGGCCCGGCTAAGGTTTTTCCGTAACATTGAGCTGTTCCTGCAGCTCCTTCGACTGGACCTGCCCGCTGCCCCGACTTGCGTCGGGAGACGCAGGGGCCAGCCGATGTATCTGACGTTCCTTGACCGTAGGCATATAAGGGGACAAAAGTACAACTCCACCCCACGCTATCAGACATGAGATAGCTCCTACAACCAGACCTACTTTGAACCACTCAAGAAAGTGAACGTGCGTTCGGTAGCGCTTTTCAAGCATACCAAGTGCCACAATATTGGCGGTAGAGCCGATCATCGTGATGTTTCCACCGAGACATGTCCCCTGCAGCAAAGCCCACAGTAACGGTGTCTGTTGAAGTTTTTCAACAACCGGCATAAAAGCGGCAACAAAGACAATGTTGTCCACGAAAGCCGAACCAATGGCGGAAGTTCCGATGACCATCGGTGTCAGGATCGAGAGCCGACTGCCGAAAGTTTGCTGAAAATAATCTGCAATTTTTTGTGTCACTCTCGTCTCTTCCAGGGTGCCTGCTACCGCAAAGAGCATCATAAAGAATAGAAGCGTCCACCACTCCACATCCGACTCAATATAATGCCTCGACCGTTCGTGACGCCAGAGCATCAAAAGGCCCGCAATCACCAGCGGCGCCACGATCAAAACAGTGTTCGGAGCAAGTCCCAGCTTCGTTTCGAGATGGTGATGCAGGGCGATGAACAATATCATACCCACCAGAACCGCAAGCCCTCGCTTGTACGGGACCTGTACAAGCGGACCTAATCCAAGCCCTACTTCCCTGCGGACCTCCAGACGTTGCGACAATAGAGCAATGTCACGCCTGAACCACCACATCAGTACTACCAGTGAAATCGATAGAGTCACCAGCATAATCGGAAATGACCAGTGCATGAAATCCATAAAACTGAGAGGCGGCGAAGCGTTTTGCCCGATCAGAATCCCGACAGGATTGCCGAGCATCGTCCCGCTTGAGCCGATGTTTGTCCCCATAACCGCAATGATGATAAATGGAATCGGGCGGACCTTTAGAGTGTCACACACCTGAAATATCAGTGTTGCAACGAACACAATGGAAGTAACCTCGTCCACGGCGCAGGCCATAAAGGCCCCGAGAAAAACAATAATGACCACAAACTTCGGGCCGGTTATCCCCTTAAGGCTTATGACTCCCTGAATTATCCAGGTAAATAGGCCCAGCTCCTTGAGCACTCCGACCGTCACCATCATTCCAACCAGAAAGAGTATCACATCCAGCTTACATTCACGAATGAAAGTGGGCAGCGTCAGCACATTCGCACCCATCAAGGCGCCGATGCCGACAAAAGCGATGGCTAAGCGAAGCTTCCAGAACAAAAGCGTCGCCATTATTATCATAATGAAGATTGAGCACGAGATGATCTGCTGTCGGTCCAGCCCGACTGTATGCCCAAGCAGCCCGACAAGACCGCTGACGCCGAGCATAATGCCGACGCGTCCGGCTGTGTGAATTGTCTCCTTTTTTATATAAGGCAAGGCCATCGCCTACTCCCGCAGAATCTTATTAAGTAATTTCTCCAGTGATACCACTCCCATAAACTTTTTGCCCCGCACCACATAAGCCCGGTTTGCTTTCTGCCGAGTTATTTCCTTTGCGACCTGAATTGCAGGCGCAGTATCCTCTACCACGGCATAGTCGCTGGTCATTATCTCCGTCAGCCAGGTCTTGCTTTCTTTTCGCAGGATTTCTGCAAAAGGCTCGAAATTCATTATCGGTGTCAGGTCTTCCATCCAGAGGATATAATCCGGCAGACACACCCGCAGCAGCTCGTACGTTGTCACCACGCCGATAAGCTCGCCGTCTTTATCCACGACCGGCAGCTCATTAAGCTTGTGATGTACGAACAAATCTATCGCCCGCTCCAGCGTGTCGTATTCCTGCAGCTGCGCCTCACCTGGCTCCATTACATCGCGTGCACACAAATGGTCCGGCAGAACGAGGCCGCCCTGCTCGAAGAAGCTCCAGACTTTCTCCGGCGTCGGCAGATTCGCCACGATGTCTGCCGTCGTAGGGTCCTTACAAATATTGGCTAAAGAGCTTATCGCCTGAAGATACGCTCCCGGAGCGTCTTTCGGAGCCAAGGTGAGGATAATGAGTCTGACTAACTTGTCGGGATTGTTTTTATCGAAGATTATGCCGTTTTTGGATGTTGCCACGCCTACGATTATTTGATGGATGGCTTCCAGCCGGGCGTGAGGCATCGCGATACCCGGTGCCACGATTGTAGCCATCTCATTTTCCCTTGCCAGCACAAATGAGTATGCCTCATCGACATTGCCGATACCGCGCTGGTAAGCCAGCAGCTCAAGCAGGTTCTTTAACAGCGTATCACGGTCGGTTTGGTCGGTCTGACAAATAACCTCAGTGGGGCTGAAAAGCGATGAGAACGGGATGTGGTTGTGTTTGTTAGCCATAGTCTATTTATGTAAAAAAGAAGATTTGAAATAAAGTATCTCGACCTGTCAAG
>CAZRMQ010000129.1:0-5786 GCA_964601185.1 uncultured Pirellulales bacterium | reverse complement strand
TAAATAGGTCAGATGTTTTATCAAGGAAAGTATAGACCGTTTTTGTTGCTATTTAGTATTGTCTGCTTTTTTTTGTTTCAAGGAAAAAGTCCGGGACAGGAGGATTCATTCGACGCTTTAAGGAAAGGTTTCAAAGACCCGCCGCAAAGTGCCGGCGTGCGCTGCTTCTGGTGGTGGCTCAACAGCAATGTCACCAAAGAGGCGATTACACGGGATTTGGAGCAGATGAAGGCCAAGGGCTTCAGCGGCGCTTTGATTTTTGACGCCGGCGGAGCGGAGCAGCGCGGCAACCGCCAGGTTCCGGCGGGGCCGCTTTTCGCAAGCCCGCAATGGCGGGAACTTTTTGTACATGCTGTTAAAGAGGCAAATCGGCTCGGATTAGAGCTGAGCCTGAATATTCTTAGCGGATGGAATATGGGCGGGCCTATGGTGACGCCGGATATGGCCGCAAAGACCCTGACCTGGTCGGAAATGCAAATTGAAGGTCCGACATCCGAGCCACTTCAACTACCTATACCCAAACACCGGTCCGATTACTACCGTGACATCGCCGTGTTGGCTTATCCTTTAAGTGACAAATCTCCAGAAAGAACACGCCAGCCGATTCGTGATTTAGAGAAAAAGGCGGTTTTCGATGAAATCGGCTGGGATGCGCCGGATTGCCGGTTCCTTTTGGAAGATGTCCCGGCTGTTGAGGGTGAAGAGGACACAGCCGTAAAAAATATTATCAATCTTACAGATAAGCTGTCACTGGAAGGTACTTTAGACTGGCAAGTCCCTCAGGGCAAATGGATTGTGCTTCGTTTCGGTTATTCATTGGGCAGTGCCCGTGTCTCCACGTCCAGCGGCGACTGGCAGGGTCTTGTGATTGATTACATGGATTCTGAAATATTCAAGCAGTATTGGGACCAGGTGGTTGTGCCGATGTTGGACGATGCCGGTCCGTTAGTCGGACAAACCCTAAAGTATCTGTGCACAGATAGCTGGGAATGCGGCGGGGCCAACTGGACCCGGCATTTTCAACAGGAGTTTGCCAAGCGTCGCGGCTATGACCCCACGCCGTATCTGCCGGTTATCGCAGGAAAAATCATTGATAGCCGTGACGTTAGCAATCGCTTTCTTGCCGATTTTCGCAAGACTGTAGGCGACTGCATTGCGGAAAATCATTATCAATACTTCGCCCAATTGGCACGCCAGCGCGGCTTGGGGACTGCCCCTGAGTCCGGCGGGCCACATGCCGGGCCGTTTGATGCGCTCAAATGTTTAGGACGTAGTGACATCGCCATGGGCGAATTCTGGGTGCCGTCGCCGCACCGCCCCCGCCCTTTTGAACGGTTCTATGTAAAGCAAACCTCTTCAGCAGCTCATACTTACGGCCTGAAATTCGCAGGAGCCGAGGCCTTTACCTCCATCGGACCGCATTGGAATGACCTGCTCTGGGCCGCTCAGAAACCGTCATTCGACCATGAAGTCTGCTCCGGCCTGAACCTGTGCTTTATTCATACTTTTACCTGCTCACCAAAAGAGATGGGGCTGCCGGGACAAGAGTATTTTGCCGGCACGCATTTCAATCCCAATGTCACTTGGTGGGAGTATGCCGATGCCTTCTTTGACTACCTGCATCGCTGCCAGTTTTTGCTGCAACAGGGCAAGTTCGTGGCCGATTGTCTTTATTATCAGGGCGACCACGTCCCCAACCTAAGGCGGCTCAAAGAGGATGACCCCGCCGGCGTCCTGCCGGGTTATGATTACGATTCGGTCAGCGAAGAGGTTCTGCTTGAGCAAACATCAGTTTCCGACGGCTGCATCCGCTTAGATAGCGGTATGCAGTATCGCCTGCTGGTGTTGCCGGATCACAAAGTCCTGTCACTGGATGCATTAAAAAAAATCAAAGAGCTAATCTATAACGGTGCGACAGTCTTAGGATACAAACCAGTTAAGATGGTCAGCTTAACGGAATATCTCCATTGTGATTTGGAATTCACAAGTTTAGCCGATCTTGTCTGGGGATCAGCAAAGCAGCCTATCGGAGAACATTCTTTTGGAAAAGGCAAGGTCATCTGGGGCGATACAGCCCATCAGACGCTTTTACAAATGGGTATCGAGCCTGACTTTGAAATCCAGGCCGATGCACAGGTAAAAGCTTTCGATTACATCCATTACACCATTGAGGACGTGGACATGTATTTTGTCTGCAATCAGACGGACCAAACGCAGGATGTAACATGCACGTTCCGAGTAACGGGCCGACAGCCGGAGTTGTGGAACCCGGTGACCGGTGACATTTGTGCAGCTAAGGCCTTTAAGCAAACCGATGCGAGAACGGAGATTCCCCTGCACTTTGCTCCGTACGGCTCATGGTTTGTTATCTTTCAAAAAACCATACCAGCGACTCAACAAGGTACGGCACTTACTCCCATAAGGGATGCTGTGCAAAACGCACTACAACAGCAGTCCATCTATACTATAGAAGGCCCCTGGGAAGTCCATTTTGATCCTGCCTGGGATGGGCCTCAGACCATTGTGTTTGATACACTAATCAGTTGGGCTGCCCATCCCGATCCGGGCGTAAAGGACTACTCTGGAAAAGCCACGTACAAAAAGATATTTGATTATGCCTCAAAACTGGATGATAAGGATTCCTACTGGCTGGATTTGGGGGATGTCAAAGATGTTGGCATTGCCGCAGTTCGTCTTAATGGCAAAGACCTTGGTGTTGTGTGGACCAAGCCTTTCCAGGTTGATATTTCGGGCGTGCTCAAGACCGGCCAAAACGAGCTGGAAATTGTTGTGGTGAACTCCTGGCGTAATCGTCTGCTGGCAGATCAAAAACTTCCTGCGGATGAACATCTTACGCGAACTAATATTCGAGTTAAACCGGACTGGCAGCCATTGGATAGCGGCCTGCTCGGCCCCGTGCAGATTCTTCTATTCCATCCTCCATAATAGTGCTACTGCGGAGGATGTGCAACTATGTCTCGAGCGTAATTGAGGAATACAAGATTTACCATAGGCTTTGAATGGTGAAAATAATGGTAACATCCTTGATTACATGTTTTCACTGTGTTATTTTTTAGCTTCGCTCAAGGCTACAGCTTTCTCCAGTTGAAATGACGGTAGGTGTTTTTACAGAAAAGACTTAATGCGAAGGAAAACATTTAATGAAACAGATTAATAAGGCAAATTCAAAGTCTCTTGTTTTCTCCATTGCGATAATCACAGTTTTTGTTCAAGCAGTGACAGCCGTCAATGAGGGGACTTATAAACCTGAATGGGAATCGCTGAAAAAGCATCCGGTTCCGCGGTGGTTTCGGGACGCCAAATTCGGTATCTATTTCCATCTGGGACCTTACACCGTTGCCGCCTACAACTCGGAATGGTATTCCTGTCTGATGTATAAGCCGAACCATAAGGTCTTCAAACATCATAAAGAAAAGTACGGCGATCAATTGGAATTTGGCTATAAAGATTTCATTCCGATGCTGACACTTGAGAATTTCAACGCCGAGGAATTGGCTGATTTATTCCAGCGTTCCGGTGCCAGATTCGCCGGATGCGTCGCAGAACATGCCGATGGCTTCGCCATGTGGGACAGCAAATTGACCGAATGGGACGCTGCCGAGATGGGGCCAAAGCGGGACATTGTTGGCTTGATGGAAAAGGCCATCAAAAGCCGAGGCATGAAATTCATAACCACCTTTCATCACGACTGGAATTGGGATTGGTACCCAGTATGGGACAAACAATTCGACTGTTCCAATCCTGTGTACTCTGGCCTCTACGGTCAGCCTCACAATAAAGGCGACGAGCCAAATCGTGATTTTTTCGACGAATGGAAAAACAAGGTCATCGAAGTTATTGACAAATACCAGCCAGACCTGATCTACTTTGACAGCAAGCTGGATATCATTAACGACCAGCACAAACGGGACACGCTGTGTTATTACTATAACAAGCAGACCGAATGGGGCAAAGAAGTCTCGGTGACATATAAAGGAAAGCAACTACCTGTCGGGGCGGGTATCCTTGACATGGAACGAGGTCGTATGAGTACATTAACCGAAGACGCATGGCTTAATGATGATCCAATTGACTGGAAATCATGGTGTCATATTGAGAACCCATCATATAAATCGGTGGATCATATAATTGACGGCCTGGTCGATGTTGTAAGCAAGAACGGAACCTTTCTACTTAACGTCGGCCCGAAAGCCACCGGCGAAATCCCTGAACCGGTCGTACAGCGGCTGATAGGTATCGGGCAGTGGCTTAAGATAAATGGCGAAGCTATCTACGAAACAAGACCCTGGACCACCTTTGGCGAAGGTCCAACCGAAGTCAAAGGGAAAAAGTCCGACGAAAAGGACAATGTATATACGGCTGAAGATATTCGCTTTACTACAAAAGGTGATACGCTGTATGCCATTGTGCTGGCCTGGCCTGGAGAACAGGTTACCATAAAAACGCTAAATTCAAAAAACACCCCACTCAAAAAGATTCATTCGGTAGAACTGCTTGGGCATAAAGGCGGGCTCAAATGGTCACAACACGAAAATGGTCTTACTATCTACCTGCCTGTAATTAAACCTTGTGACCATGCTTTTGTGTTCAAAATTTCATCTTAAATGAATGTTGGACGGAGAAGACTTACGAGGGACGATATTCAGCCGGCACACCTGACTTCGACGAGCTCAATCAAGTCGTGGTGCTGGTAGATGAACGATGGACGAAATTTTCTTGCTTTTTCCGACAATTCCAGTCATAATATAAGGGGAATCAGAGTTAAGTAGAGAACGCAACTTCCACTGTTCAAACGGCAATCGTCGATTTTTAGGGTACATATATTCTAACCAAGATGTTTTTTGACGAGATTTGAATCTTATAAATTATGATAGAATACGATTATGCCTGAGATATCGAGATTTCTGGGGATTGTGATAGGTATGTTCTATCGCGAACATAAGCCTCCGCATTTTCATGCCACTTATGGAGAACATCAGATCACAGTTGAAATCGAAACGGGTGTTGTACATGGGGATTTCCCCAAGCGTGCTCTACATTTAGTGCTTGAGTGGCTTTATCTACACAAGAATGAGCTTCTTGAGAACTGGCAGCGTGCCGAGCAGAGACGCCCATTACTTAAAATTGAACCTTTGGAGTGATATGATGATACCTAAAGTGATTGATGCAAAATACATAAGAGATTTTGTGGTTCACCTGCGTTTCGCTGATGGTGTTGAAGGAGATGTGAATCTCTATAATGAACTGGAAGGAGATATATTCCAACCGCTCAAGAATCCCTCGTATTTCAAGCAGTTCACAGTCCACAAAGAGCTTTTTACTATCTCCTGGCCAAATGGAGCAGATTTCGCTCCCGAATTTCTTTATGGAAAATTAAAGGCTACTGCATAAAATAACAAGTTCAATAAAAGATTTTTGAGGCGATGCATCCTGGGATAGGCAAATTTAAAAAGTTCAAGAACCAAATACTCATCGAACTACGAAGGGCACAGTCCAAGAACACTAAGTATACATATCCCAATGATATACGGCACTTAAACCTTAAGTAGATTGCCGGATTCTCTATCTCCAGCAGGTAGTTTTGCGGGGCTTATTGAAAAATGGCCAAACAAAAAAAATTACTTCTTCAAGTTGTTTCTGCGAATCATCGGCACAGTGGAAGCTCTACCAATTTCACAGAATTCTGAGAAAAAAAATGGGAGAGCATATTGCTCTCCCGTTATTTGTGTGGCTCCTTCCATCTAATAGCTCTTATATCTTTGCCC
>CAZRMQ010000128.1:0-5964 GCA_964601185.1 uncultured Pirellulales bacterium | reverse complement strand
CCTCACTACTTGATGCCAAGAACATCGGCCATTGAGTACAAAGCCGGTTTTTTATTGACCAGCCATTCTGCTGCTCGTAGTGCTCCTCGTGCAAAAGTATCCCTGCTATGTGCAGTGTGGCCGAGGACGATTGTCTCGCCGAGCGTGCCGAAGATACAATCATGTTTGCCGGTAATGTCCCCTGCACGAATGGCGTTCATACCGATGGAGCCTTTCTGTCGCAAAGCATCTTTGCCGTATCTTCCGTGAACAAGAGCGCCAGGGAAATCCCGGCCTGTCGCTTTGCAGATATTCTCTGCTAAGGTAATGGCGCTGCCGCTGGGTGCGTCTTTCTTGAAGCGATGATGCTGCTCGATTATCTCGATATCGTAATCCTGGCCGAGGAGGCCTGCAACCCTGCCAACCAAAGAGAATAAGACATTCATCCCCACGCTCATGTTGGTTGCATACACAATAGGAATATTTTTGGATGCTGTTTTAATTTTTTCACGCTCCTTATCGCTCAGGCCTGTCGTGCCCAAAACCAGTGCAATGCTCTTTTCGATGCAGTAGTCGATAGTTTTGTCTGCCGCTTCCGGCAGTGAGAAGTCAATTGCTACGTCTGCATCGGCTGTATAGATGCTGTCAAGTTTAACATTGATTGGCTTTGTCCCAGCCAACAGACCTGCGTCTTTGCCTATATCAGGATGGTCCTTCCTATCAACCGTTGCAATAATATCGAATGTGTTGGATTCTATAGCCAATGATAGTATTCGTTGACCCATTCTTCCTGCAGCTCCAATAACTACGAGTTTAGATTTCATTTTTGGCTCCTTGAATTCTTTCAGCTAAGGAACTAATATAAACCCAACTGTACAGGTTTACAATCCTAAACATGTCTCTTGAAGCAAAGCCAAAGGAATCATCACATCTGTTTTGATGGAGGCGTTTAGGTGGGCTCTTGTACTTGTCTCTTTTTTGATTTGTTCTTTGCAGATAGACTTTCAATTGGTATTGGCTGTTTGGCTATCTGGCCGATGATGTTGTTTTGCTGCAGGGCGGCAGTTTCACTGACCTTTATCTTGTCCACGATGGTGTAGCTTTCAACTATAGCTAAAAGGCTCAGTAAAAAGCTCAGCATACTTTCCGCTCCCTGATTGATATTAACGCCGCCGGATGTTAAAGCATCACGGCATCCCTTGGTTCTAAAATCGTAAAGCGGGCTGTGAAGATCGTTTTCGCCGAGAAACCAATCGAAAGCTTTTCTTTGTAGAGTTAAAAATCTGCTGTCCTGCGTAGCTTCATAAGCGGCACCAAGCATTAGAACCGAAGCGGCTGCTTCAATTGGCTGCTGGTCAAACTGGGCTTTTATCCTTCCGCGTTCGTACCATCCGTTACAGCCGATAAAGCTGAAGTGGTCGCCGTTAAATGTATTTTCCAAAAGAAATTTACAGGTTTTGTCCGCAATTTGGATGTATTTTTTATTCTCTAAAATCGAACCTGCTACGAAAAGAGCGTGCGGCAGGACAGCATTATCATAATTCAAGGTGTCCTCGAACCACTGCCAGTCAGGAGAATGATTTTCTTCATATTGAGTTACAAGGCCGTCCGCAGCTATCTCTAACTGGCGTTTGATGTCACTGGCTCCGGGGAACTGCTTGAGATAATCGGACATGCCGAGTATAGAATGCGCCATGCCTCTTGGATACTGTTTTTGAATATGTTCAACGGACCTGTCAAAGCAGTCTTTAATGATAGATAAGTACAATGGTGACGGTGGATTTGCCATAACCGTTCCGAAAGCCCACAGAACTCTGCCGAAAGCGTCGTTTGCATGTTCGTCCTTGAGCCAGGTTCTGTCAAAATTCATAGAGTTTCTGATTGAGCCGTCGTTGTTCTGTGCGTGAATGATAAAGGAAAGATACAGGTCAAAAAGCCGTAGAGCTTCTGCATCGGGATATTGTGCGTAGTATTTGCCCATCGCAATAACAGCCCTGGCGTTGTCATCTGTTGTATAGCCGTGCTTACGATTTGGTATCGAGAAATTGGCGTGCTGATATAGACCCGTGTCATCGGTTAGTTTTTTCAAATGGTCCAAAGAAGGCTCCGGTACTTCAATTGTTGAAATTGCCTTATCGGCTGATGGCGGAATTCTGGTGGCAACGCGAAACGGTATTTGTTTGGCGCTGAACAGCTTCCAGTAGATTTGCCCGATTTTGGGCCAGGTTCTTGATCTGCCATAGTCGTACGCCCGTCTTCGCAACGAATAAAACAATGAATCATTCTGAAGTATTTCTACTATTGCTTTAGCTATTCTTTTCGAGTCGTCGAGAGGTACGATTTTGCCTCTGCCGTCGGCCAGCAATTCTTCAGCCGCCCAGTAGGGTGTCGAGACGACGGCTTTTCCTGTGCCGACCGCGAATGATAACGTGCCGCTGGTCAATTGCTCTCTGCTTAGATACGGGGTAGCATATATGTCGGCTGCACATAGAAAGTTATGAAGCTCTTCGTCATTTACAAATCTGTTATGAAAAATAACATGTTCCTGCAAGCCTAATTCTTTTACCATTTGTTGTAGGCTGACTCTATAGGATTCGCCATCCTGTTTCAGCACTAAAGGATGCGTCATACCTAAGATTATATAGACAATGTCTGGCTCTGCTTCGATTATAGCAGGCATTGCCTTAAGCATTACTTCTATACCCTTGTTTTTGTTGAGCAGGCCGAATGTCAGGATGGTCTTACGATCTTCCATTCCAAACTTGTGTTTGTAGTAATTGCTGTCAACGAAAGGTAAATCCGGTATGCCATGTGCAATCAGCTCTACTTTTTTGCCGGATATGCCATAGATGCCTCGCAGCATATCGACGCCGCGTTTGTTCATGGTGATTACTTTATAGGATACGTTGCAAACGTCCACTAATGACTTGTAGTAATCTTGGTTTGGATTCTCAAGGACCGTATGGAGGGTTGTTATAACAGGGGCTGTCAATCTGTTGAGCAGTAAGCTCAGATATGAGCCTGCTTCGCCGCCGAACAGGCCGAATTCATGCTGGACGGAAACTAAATCGACGTGACTGAAATTGATATAATCGGCCGCGCAAATATAATCATTTCTAACGTTTTGTCTGATCTCAAATTTAACAGGGTCGTTATATTTAATGTCACCAGTCCGCATTGCCACTACCAACGGTTCAAACTCACCTTTGGCGGCTGCTGCGGTGCTGTTAATTAGGTCGGACGTAAAGGTCGCAATTCCACATTTTCTTGGAGGGAAAGAAGATACAAATGCCACCTTTTTCACGATATTTTTTTGCATCAATAAAAATCCCTGTGGAATATATAAGAATATATGTACTTTTATTTTAGAGGCAATCGAGGGATTTGTCAAACAAATTGAGACTTTATATTATTAACTGATTGACCTATATCTTAAAATTTTTAGCTGATTTTTTATTTTTTTGCACCAAAAATGAAAAGATTCGTATAAAATACTACAAAGATGGTAGGAATAGTAGGGGAATTATTATGAAAATATCAACCCGTACAAGATATGGATTAAGAGCCGTGTTGGAATTAGCTATGAGTTATGGGCAGGGGCCGTTGCAGCTTAAAGCCATTGCCCAGCATCAGGATATATCCGTGAAATATCTTGAACAGATAATAGCTATACTCAAATCAGGAGGATTCGTCAGAAGTATTAGGGGTTCCAGAGGCGGATATATTCTTGCTATATCACCAAATCAAGTTAAACTTAGCGATATTTTTGGGTGCTTAGAGGGGCCTGTTAATACTGTTGACTGCATCGAAAACCAAAATTGCTGCGCCAGAACTGCTGACTGCCTGGCCCGGCAGGTCTGGGCGCAGGTACAGAATGCTATAAACAATATCCTGCAGTCAATAACACTACAGGATTTGGTTGATAGGACAAAGGATAAACAAGATTTGAATTACCAAATATAGATACCCGTCCTGAGCCGGGTCGAAGGATAAGCGAGGAAATCATGAGTGCTATATTTGAAGATATTACTTCTGCAGTAGGTTTTACGCCATTGGTTCGAATCAATAAACTTGGTGCTGGAAAAGCAACCATTCTGGCCAAGCTTGAATTTTACAATCCCTGTGGCAGTGTCAAAGACAGGATTGCATTGTCGATGATAGAAGCTGCAGAGCAGCAGGGACTTATAAAGCCTGATACCGTTATAGTTGAGCCGACCAGCGGAAATACAGGCATCGGACTTGCCTTCGTTTGTGTAGCCAAGGGGTACAAGTTAATCCTGACGATGCCGGAGTCGATGAGCATAGAGCGGAGAAAAATTCTGCAGGTTTTTGGAGCGGAGCTTGTTCTTACACCTGCTGAACGGGGTATGACCGGAGCTGTGGAAAAAGCTGAGCAGCTCGTTGCAGAAAATCCTAATGCCTTTATGCCGCAGCAGTTCAAAAATCCCGCAAATCCACAGATTCACAGGGAGACTACGGCAATAGAAATTTGGGAGGATGCGGATCGTAGAATTGACATTTTTATCGCAGGTGTTGGAACAGGGGGAACAATAACCGGATGCGGCGAGGTATTGAAGCAGCGCAATAAAAATATCAAGGTAATAGCGGTGGAGCCTAAGGATTCACCGGTGCTTTCCGGCGGTAAACCCAATCCGCATAAAATCCAGGGCATCGGAGCCGGTTTTGTCCCGCAGGTGTTGAATGTTGATATAATCGACGAGATTATCCAGGTCTCTAATGAGGACGCTATGGAAACAGCCCGACAATTAGCGTCAAAGGAAGGAATATTAGCGGGAATAAGCTCCGGCGCCGCGATGTGGGCGGCAATTCAGGTCTCACAGCGAGATGACAGCCAGGGCAAAACAATCGTTGCAATTCTTCCTGATACCGGTGAAAGATATATCTCCACCGAAATGTTTCACTAAAACTCTTGCTTTTCTGAAAGGCTCATAATGAGAAAAAAAAACCTGACAGAGGGGAAAATCAAAAACCTGGTTGACGAAATTGTCCGGACGTATGAGGGTGATTCAGGCATTAATTTTATCGATGCTTCTAACTTGCCGGTGCGTAGTGCGATTCTGGAGATTCTTGATTTGCTCTTTGAGGTACTTTTTCCGGGCTATACAGGCAAAAGGACGGTTACAAAATCAAATATTGACTTCATTATCGGTGACATACTCTGCCAAGTCTATACGGAGCTGTCTGAGCAGGTAGAGCGTTCTTACCAATACCAGTGCAGAATTAGGAAATGCGACGGTTGTGATTGCCGAACAATGGCTGAGAACGTCACTCAACATCTGTTGACCCGGTTACCAAAGATAAAGGAGCTTTTGAAGGGCGACATCATCGCAGCTTTTGATGGTGACCCTGCGGCAAAGTCTTATGAGGAGATTGTAATAAGTTATCCCTGCATCATAGCAATCGCAACATATCGCATTGCCCACGAGCTATATCTTAAACAGGTGCCGTTAATTCCGCGGATAATGACCGAGTGTGCACACGCCGGGACGGGCATCGACATCCATCCCGGCGCAAGGATAGGCAGAAATTTTTTTATCGACCACGGCACCGGCGTCGTGATAGGTGAAACCACAATCATCGGCGATAACGTCAAGATCTATCAAGGAGCTACGCTGGGAGCTTTGAGCTTCACCAAAGATAAAAGGGGAAGGATAATAAAAGGCGGCAAAAGACATCCTACGATAGAAGATAATGTGACAATTTATGCTGAGGCGACAATATTAGGCGATGTTACTATTGGCAAAGGTGCAGTAATCGGTGGCAATGTCTGGATAAAAGAATCGGTACCGGCTGGTGTCACCGTGGCAACGCCTCATCCTGATCTGGTTTATACAAAACACAAAAAAGGTAAAAAGTAAAAGGTTGAAACCTGATATTGCTCTGTAGAAAACACCGTGGTTGTCATTTCGAGCGAGCCGAAAGGCGAGTCGAGAAATCTTTTTTTAACAGATTTCTCCACTTCGC
>CAZRMQ010000127.1:0-6041 GCA_964601185.1 uncultured Pirellulales bacterium | reverse complement strand
ATAAATCTGCTGCGGGAAGGTTTGGATTTGCCGGAGGTTTCAGCCGTTGCCATCCTCGACGCGGACAAGGAAGGCTTCCTGCGAAGCCAGATTTCGCTGATACAGACTATCGGCAGGACGGCCCGGAATATCAACGCCACCGTCTTTCTTTATGCAGATACGGTTACGAAATCAATGCAAAAAGCTATTGACGAAACAAACAGACGCCGTACAATTCAGTTTGAATATAACAAGAAGCACAATATTACGCCTGAAACGATTAAGAAGGAAATCCGTAAAAGCCTGGCTGAGCGGATAAAAGCCAGGCATACCGCCCGCGAGGCGGTGAGCTTTGCCGACAATGAATACGATAAGGTCGAGCTGGCGAACCAGATTGAAAGAGAAATGCTTGAGGCGGCCCAGGCCCTTGATTTTGAGCGGGCTGCTTTTTTGCGGGACCAGTTACGTGAGCTAAGGGAATTGCCCGAGCTAATCATTACCGGCTCAAAAAGAAAGAAAAGTGACTTCTTGGCTGCAAAGAAGCAGCGAAAAACAAAAGGAAAAAGGTAGGGTAGGCTTAAATCCATTATAGATAATTTTACATTTGGTGAAAACGAGCAAGAAGATGATAGAACTTAGCATTGCACAAGTGAGGCCTTTGATTAAGATGGCCATCGAGGAAGACCTTGGAAAAGGTGATCTAACCAGCGAGATTCTATTCAAAGACGGTACCGTTGACAAGGCAAACATAATCTCCCGGGAGGAAATAGTGGTCTGCGGAATGCCTGTGGTTAAAGAAGCCCTCAGAATCTACGATAAAAGGCTTAAGCTAAAGATACACATAAAGGATGGCGAATCCGCTCACATAGGCCGAAAAATCGGCACCATCGAAGGGCCCCTATGTTCCATGCTCAGTGCCGAACGAGTCATACTAAACTTCCTGCAAAGACTTAGCGGTATAGCTACCAACACGCGCAAATACGTCCGAGCCGTTCAGGGCACAAAAGCGAGGATTTACGATACCAGAAAGACACTACCCGGCTGGAGAATCCTTGAAAAGTACGCGGTACGCTGCGGTGGCGGACGTAATCATCGTTTGGGACTATATGATGGCATTTTGATTAAAGATAATCATCTCGCACAGTTGGGCAGACACTTTCAGCCGAAGCTGAAAAAAATCGTCTGCGAAGCAAGAAAGGTAAAAGGCGTCAAATTCGTCGCGGTAGAGGTTGACCACGTGGATGACCAGCTCAACTATGTGCTGGAAATTCCGGGCATTGATATAGTGCTGCTGGATAATATGGGCCAATGGCAGTTTAAGCACGCCGTCGAGATGCGAAACAAAATGTGCGGCAAAAACAAAAAGCCGCTGCTTGAGGCCTCGGGCAACATAACGCTAAACAACGTCTCGGCTATTGCCCAGAGCGGCATTGATCGAATCGCTGTCGGTGCACTGACTCATTCTGCTACAGCCGTTGACATCGGCCTTGACAGGTAACGAAAGCTATGTGTCAGACCGACATGCTCGACCCGGACAAGATAAAGATAAATCTGAAAACTAAGCGCATAGGCAAAAAAATCCTCGTTTATAACTCCACATCAAGTACAAACGACATCGCCGCCGAATATGCAAAGGATAAAAACAACGACGGCCTCGTTATTTTTGCAGAGGAGCAGACCGCGGGTAAAGGCCGAGGCGGCAATAAATGGTTCAGCAGGCATTCAGAAAGCATCCTTTGCTCAATAACTCTGATCAATAGTACACTAAAAGCCGAGCTGCTGTCACTTACCTGCGCCGTAGCTACCGCTGAAGCGATAGGCAGACCGGTTAATAGCGAAGCAAGAATCAAATGGCCAAACGATATATTACTGGCCGGAAAAAAAGTTGCCGGTATCCTGCTCGAATCAAAACCGTCCAATACCAGTAATATTTACATCATTGGCATAGGGATAAACTGTCACCAAGAGAAAGAGTCTTTTCCATCTGAGCTACAGTCAACCGCAACAAGTATCGATATAGAAACTCGGACAACGTGCGACCGCATTATACTTGCAAAAAGACTGCTGACTTCGATAGATAGCTGGCTCGAATTAGCAGAGAAAAATCCAGGCAATGTCACCAACCGATGGAATGAGCTAAGCGTTCAATTAGGCCACAGGATAACGCTCTTGTACAATGGCAGAAAATTCAACGGCAATTGTATTGGAATAGACCCTGAAAGAGGCTTAATCCTGCAGTTAGATACCGGCGGCGTAAGGATGTTTGATGCCACCCACTCATCCATTGTGAAGAATTAATTCGAATTTCGGATTTGGTATTTCCTTAAAGGCCAGTGCACCGGTTGGACAGACTGACACACACCGGCTCGCTGCATGCTTGAGAGCCTCGGTCATTGAACGATCGAAAGGTACCGAAACCCGCACATCGAAGCCACGCCCGACAAATGTTAAGCCGAGCTTCTCTCCGGCCTGTTCCGCTGTGGAAATACAAAGGCCGCAGGCTATACACTTTCCCGGTTCATAAATCACATCCGGATGTTGATAAATCTGAACAAATGAACGACGTTCACCTTTATATCGGCTGGTCTTGGCTCCGTGACTCTGGGAGTATTGCCTAAGTTTGCAACTATCGGCTTTGCGGCAATCACAACGCAGACAGCGAGCCGACTCCTCGCGAGCCTGTACATCTGTGAATCCACCATCCTTTTGCGACGGCGTCACTCGTGCGGCCTTGCTGGCGCAGGTCATAAACTTTTCTATCTCTCCGTCTTTAAACTTGCCGATATGTGTGTTAAATGGCTTAGGCAGTCCGGTCACTTTTTGGCTGGACAAATATTGCGCGATTGATACAGCAACCTCCTTACCGTCTGCCACCGCTCGAACTGTCAGCTTTCGCCTGCGAACCGCGTCTCCGCCGGCAAACACACCTTTTAGATTTGTCTCGTATGTCCCGAAATTCACTGCGATGAGACCTGAATTTTCCTCAAGACCAAGAGTCTGAGCACTGCCTGCTTTTATCTGCCCAACTGCGACAAGCACAGCGTCGAAATCTTTGCGTAAGTTCTCCATCGATAGCGTTTTACCTATATGTGTTTGTCCCTTGAAATTAACACCCATCTTAAAAATTACAGCAATTTCCTTATCAAGTACGTCCCTCGGAAGGTCTTGTTCGGATACAGCGTATCGCAACATTCCGCCAGGTTCTTCATGCTCATCAAAAATCGTACACTCAAAACCCTGTTGTCGTAAATAATAGCCGGCAGCTAAGCCAGCAGGCCCCGCCCCAATAATAGCTACATGTTTGTCTCTATCAGGTTCGCAAGCAGGCAAATATGGCTTTGTCGAATTTAAATCGACGTCAGCAACATACCGTTTCAAAAGACAAATCGAAACTGCCTCATCATATACGGCTCGCCTGCAAGCTCGTTCGCAGGGAGCAGGACAAATCCGACCCAATACAGCAGGTAGCGCAATATCTTTTTTCACAGTGGCTATAGCGTCACGAAGCTGGCCTGCTGAGATTTGACGAATCATCAATGGAATATTCATATTAGCAGGACAAGTCACCTGACATGGCCCCATACAGTCACCGACATGGTCGCTCAACAGAAGCTCCAACGCTGCCTTTCTTGCCTGACGGACTTCCTCGGTATCGCTCTCAACCTGCATACCATCTTCGGCAATGGCTCCACATGCAGGCACAAGATATTCTGAGCCGATGACCTTGACAACACAAACCATACAGCTTGTTGAAGGCTTATAGCCCTTTAGAAAGCACATAGTGGGAATCTCGATTCCCAGCTTTTCGGCGGCATCAAGGATCGTAGAGCCATCGGCTACTTCTACTTCACGATTGTCTATCGTTAGTTTGGGCATCCGGCTTCCTTTAGACGGACTGAACTTTTATAGCATCGGCAGGACATACACTTTTGCATGTCCCACAGCGAATACACTTATTAACATCTATCTCATGCTTTTCGTACGGCTTCATCTCGATTGCATCAACCGGGCAGTGCTGTGCACAACCGTTCTAAAATATCCAGCATTCGGCGGGTTCCTATTCTGCAGAAAGTACATTTACCACAGGATTGATTCTGTGTAAACTCTAAAAAATACCGTGTTGCATCAAGGATACGTGTCGAGTTTGCAGGTAGATTTTTGGGCCTTTAACACCAATTTTTCAATAAACACGCATCCATCCCCAAGCTGCGCCCTTCGATGCTTCTCAGGGCTGGCTTGAGGCTGCCACACGTCGTTATCTATATCTTCCGTTGCTCATTTCCGGTGGCGAGTGGCAGCCTCAATCCCGATGAATCGGGATTGGGGATGGCTTATTCCAAAAGAAACCTTTTTACCTACAAAGATGACATGCACCCGTAAATTGTTACGGATAAAATTTATTCAGGCTTCGGTCCCCAGTAGATTTCGACCAACGATACTCCGTATCGCGGTAAACTGAAGTTCAATTGTACTTGGTTATTGCTAACATCACAAAAGCGGATAGGCTCAAGAAGTTGGACCTGGGCCGCTGTGTTAAGATCGGCTATCATTTCAGGCGAAGGATTCTGGGATTTGCCTAATTCAATCCAACGTGTATAGCTGTTGCTGTGAGTATCGTCGATTCGATAGTGGACGATGCGGGCACGTCGAGGAGCGTTCTGAGGACCTGCCCGCCGTACTTCGTCCGATGGTAAAATGGACTTTTGGAGGACACTCTGGGCAGGCGGGGCTTTTACAGTTAATTGTATTGAAGATGGTGCCACGTTTATCATATCGTCGTGGTAATTCCAGATAAGAACTTGCACTCTCTCATCGGTTGCTGCCGCTAATCCATCGACATCCGGACGTGCTCTAACGCTTCTGCTGATAATATGGGCCAGACTGAGAGCGCCACTGCTTGTAACGGGGATACGTCTGCCCCGGAGCATCCCCAGCATCTTAAATCCGTTCAGCACCGGCTTATGGATGCCTTTTGTTGCTAAGCTTCGGAATCCCTCGAAGTACTCACTTCCATCGAACATAAAAGCCCAGGTAAGTACTCCCTGGAGATTTATTTTGTGCTGAGCTGCGAGGTCCAATGTATGCTTCATCAGTGCAATTTCGTATGCAGCGTAAGCGGAACTATTGCGATAGCTATTTGCAGGCTCAACTCGTGCGGATAGGGCCGCCAGACCCTCTGGATCGCATTCACCTATAATTATGGGTGTATTGCGAAACTCCTGAAAGCCGGCAATTATCGAGAAACCCTGTTGGAGCACGGAAAGGTTCATTCCCAATTTCATCTGTGGATGCAAACCAACCATCTTAATCTGTCCTTTGGAATGAAATCCTATGTAGTCTAAACGGGTGCCAGGCTTGCCAGTGACGGTGTTTGTGCCACGTAAACAGTGTTCTAAAAACCGGCGGAGAAATGAAGGAGCACCTGCTGTATGTGGCCCACCTAAAATCGCCTTCGGAAGAATTTCATGCAGTGCATGCTCGGTGTAGTCGTAGAGCTTACAATACTCCTCGAAAGTCCCTTGCCAATAGAAGATGTTAGGTTCATTCCATAGCTCCCACAGCCATGTTTCTTCGACGTTTTTGTACCTGGCAAGACTGTGGCATGCCCACTGACGAATCAATTCAGCCCATTTATTATAGTTTTTGGGTGGATATGAAACCCCGGCTTTATTTCTTGAAAACACATCCTTGCCTTTGTAGGGTTCAGGTTTCGAAGATAAATCTTTGGGCATAAAACCGATTTCTACTAAAGGCCGGCAGCCGGAAGCCAGTATAGCATCGAAAATCTCATCCATAATCCCCCAATCATAGATAGGATTACCGGCAGAATCCTCGGTGTAAACATTGGTGGATCCCCACTTCAGTTCCGGCCTGCCATCACCATTTGTAAGAAGAAAGTGCTGGCGCAGATAGACCGGTTCGGGACTTATATTTGCCAGTGTTTTCATCAGCTCTTTCGCGCCGGGTGTAGTTGTGCAATTACACTCATCATATCCAAAGTATTGCCAGACATGCCGCAGCGGCTTACCAGGTGCGCTTGCATCGACGTTGATCGTCACCAT
>CAZRMQ010000126.1:0-6079 GCA_964601185.1 uncultured Pirellulales bacterium | reverse complement strand
TGTATCATTGGAACGATATGATAGAGAGGGCGACCGGCGAGCCTCTGACGCCAAAATATTTCGTAGCCCAGTTTGTAAAATAAAATATTTAGCCCCCCAGTTTACTGGGGGGTTCCGACACAGGTGAGCAATGGATTTGCAGGAAAGATCACTACCGGAAATCACAATTAAGGCGTTCGTATTAGGCGTGCTTCTCTCAATGATATTAGCGGCGGCCAACGCCTATCTTGGTCTGTTTGCCGGTATGACGGTGTCCGCCTCGATACCTGCTGCGGTTGTTTCAATGGGCGTGCTGAGGCTGTTTCGGCAAAGTAATATCCTCGAAAATAATATCGTTCAAACTGCGGCCTCGGCGGGAGAGTCACTCGCCGCAGGCGTGATATTTACTTTGCCGGCCTTGGTCATAATGGGCTTCTGGCAGGAATTTAATTTTTTCTGGGTGACCATTATCGCCGCCTTTGGAGGTTTGCTCGGCGTACTTTTCACCATACCGTTGAGACGCTCCCTTATCGTTGAAGGAAAACTTCAGTTCCCAGAAGGCATAGCCACCGCTGAGGTTCTTAAAACAGGACAGAGCGGCGGTTCCGGAATAATCTACATCGCCTTGGCATCGGTTGCGAGTGCTTTATTCAAGGTTGGCGCTAAAGGCATCGGATTTTGGCCCGAAGTAGTGGAAGGAGCAAGACGTATCGGCGGCTCAATTGCATATTTCGGCTCTAATCTCAGTCCGGCCCTGCTTTCGGTGGGCTATATTGTGGGGCTTAATATCGCAGTTCTCATCTTCCTGGGAGGCGCAGCTAACTGGTACATTGCTATTCCTATCTGTGCTGCATTTACCGACTGGCCTGTCCATCCCCAGGGACATGAATTTGCTGGCCAGGCGATTTCTGCCGTCGAATTTGCAGGCCAGCTATGGTCTGCCAAGACGCGATACCTCGGCGTCGGCGGGATGCTCATTGGTGGCTTATGGACCATTTTCCAGATGAGAAAATCCCTGATAAACGGTATTACCAGCGGGTTGAAGGCCTATAGGGCTTCGGAGACCGGCCACGTTGTGCTGGAGCGAACCGAGAAAGATATGCACATGAAATGGATTCTCGTGTTGATAATTGCCTCAGTGGTTCCGCTGTTTCTGGTCTATCAGACATTTGTCAGGGACATATCAGTGACAATACCTATGGCCTTGATTATGCTGATTGCCGGTTTTATATTCTCTGCAGTGGCCGGGTACATGGCTGGCCTTGTCGGCTCTTCCAACAATCCCATCTCAGGTGTCACCATCGCTACGGTCGTGGTCTCCTCGCTGCTCTTATTATTGTTAATGGGTAAGGGCGCCGAGAACGGTCCCGCTGCTGCTATCATAATCGGAAGTGTCGTCTGCTGCGCCGCTGCTATTGCAGGCGATAACATGCAGGACTTAAAGACAGGTTATATCGTCCAGGCCACGCCGTGGAAGCAGCAGGTAATGCAGATGGTCGGTACGGTATCGGGCGCGTTGGTAATAGCACCTGTACTTATGCTGCTGTACAAGGCCTATGGCTTTAAAGGCCAAGCCAACGCCGGCCCCGATGCCCTTATCGCGGTACAGGCAAACCTGATGGCCTCGGTCTCCAAAGGCGTGTTCCAGGGCAATCTACCCTGGATTTACGTCTTTATAGGAATGGGTATAGCGGTTGGCCTGATCATACTGGATTTGTATCTCGAAAGCATCCGGAGTTCATTCCGTACCCCTGTTCTGGCGGTCGCTATTGGTATCTATCTTCCGCTCGAATTGGCTGTGCCAATATTTGCCGGCGGACTTATCCATTATGCTATCGGAAAATTCCACCGCCGCAGGGAAACTGCCGCTGAACAAGTCGAGAAATCAGGCCGTAATGGGCTGTTGTTTGCCTCCGGCTTGATAACCGGCGAAGCTCTTATGGGGATTCTTTTAGCGATACCGATTATATTGCTGAAGCAAATAGATATTTCACTGCCCTTTTTCAATATAGATATTGCTTTTGCCAAGCTGCTAAGTTTACTCGGCTTGACATTGCCATTTACACTGCCGGTTGGTGCGGTGCTGGGAACGGTACTTTTGATAGGTGTCGCTTATTGGTTGTATCGGACATCTCAGGGCGGTAAAGACCGCCAAACGAACGGCTGACAAATCGTGTCCAATTCAATGTAGAACACAGGTCATTAGCGGCGCGCTTATGCGCGTCCATTGAATCGCATTGTTAGGGAATATATTGATATAAATTGTTAGCAAAATTGTTAATACCTTCTACAGATTTGTTTAGAAGGCCAAGTACATTTATATTTGTGCCTTCAAAAGTAAAGGAAATCCAACGGGTTATTTCGTGAGTAAGTCCACCGTGCGGATCAGTCGATATAGTGTCACCCATGAATTGAGCTGGAACTCCAAATATCTTGACCGCTCCAGGTTTGGAGGTAACACTACATCCTTGTCTTCTATTAATTGACACACTACCATGATCTCCTTTTACTGAGTATGTTTCTGTTTCTTTTCGTTCTTGGGGGACAAGTCTTTCGTGTTTATTTTTGTTAAGCACAGAACAGAGATCATAAAGCCAGGTGTTGTTGCACTTGAATGGTTGAATTGAATGGAGAAGATTAAATACTACACTTGACTGAGATTGAAGGCCAGGTAATGTTGAATTTATCCGTGAATTAAAATCTTGTTCAGATTTAGCATATGGAAAATAAATATTACAAGGATCTGGTTTACCTGCTGCTAAGCGGATAGATTTACAAAAGCTTTCATATATATCATGAGCCATGTAATCAAGCGCGCTTCGTAGGTTTTCCATCATATTTTTAACTTGAACCCTCAGGTCTAATGATTTGTTTTTTAATGCTTCATCATATTTTGATTTTAGGTCTTCATGTTGATCTTTCACTGCTTTCAAAATAGCTTCGACATCATTTCTACGTGACATGATGTTCTCCCTAATATAATACTATACAACACGATTCAGGCCATTCTAAACACCTAACTGATTAAGAATTTATCCTCTTCAGAAAGACGAACAACTGATGATAAAGAGTCGAACTGTTTGCCCTCACCTTTTATAACCATTAGCCTTCACTATGCTCCATTCATAAGGTTCAAAAACATATTCTGTCATATATTTCGAACCATCTTTTAATTTCTCCTTCCAAGAAAGTAGTGTGCCAATATTGAAAAGAAAATGACCAGAGTTCTTAGGGGCAATCGCACTTACTTTATCATACTGACTTTTTTCTATAACGAAGGCAAAGGGATTACCAAGATAAATTCGACTAATTCCAGAAGTTTTATTTTTTAGACAAATCTCAATAGAGGTAAGAAACCAATCTGTTTGGTTATTCAAGTTGACAATGAAAATTGCTGGTGTTTCTGATGTCTTGGTAGGACAACCTGTTGCATCCATAATATTTGTCAATTCCTTTGTGGGTAGTTCGATAGGCTTTTCAGGACTACCTTTATGCTTTGAACATGAAGATAACTGCACAACAAACAATATAAATATGAGAAGATAAATATTTCTAATTTTCATTTTTGGCCTGATATAATATACACAACACTATTCAGTCTGTGAAACAGGCAAAGACGACTGGGGCTACAGGCAACCGTCACCTGCATCCATTTGTTTTACGGAAGTATAGAAAAGTTCATTGTGCGCCCGTTGAAGCGCTTCATCCAGAGTATGTGTGTCTGTCAGTTCTAGAATCTCACTTTCGTACGCCGAGATCAATGGCGTTACGACACCCATAGATTTTGCATTTATCAAATAAGTAATCCCATCTTGTCCTGTCTCCGCCTTTTTGACGCTCTTGATAGCTTTCTCAGCAAGCTCTCTTGGGTTCGGGTTTGAAATCTTGCCTGACGGTGCGAAGTCAGTGTAGATTACCGCCTCCAACCCTTTGAATCCCTGACATTTTATGAGCACATTGTTCCGTCCGGGTTGTTTCGGCCGCACGTAGCGATCGGAGCTGTTCGTCTTATGTGTCTCGCGACGCCAAAGCATACTCTTGGCATCATCCAAGGTAACCAAGTCGTGTAAAACAAATACTTCGGCTTTCACTTGTGCACCGCCAGAATCAACCGGAACAAGTGTCGGAGCTCCTCCTCGACTTCTGCAACTGTATCGAGCAAACTCAACTGGAAATGGTGTGATTACACAACGGCGATACACTATCTTGGGCTTAATTTCACAGCCAGGGTCGATCCGAAGCGACCCAAAAGCTAGAATACCGAATATCATAGATTCCTCCATATAAAATAACAATGTCCAACACTTTCTGCTTCAATTCTTCGCCCTTTGTAGAAAATCCGCGGATATGGTGTCTGTTATTATATCGACCGCCAACCTAAGGCAGTTTATAATATTTGAGAAATAGGCTTTTAATTGGGCTTCCGTGCAAATTCTATTTAAAAAAACAATAATAATTTAAATTTTTATGTTGAAATATTCGATTAAATAATGTAATGTATATATAGAGACAATGTCAATACAATAGCATGGTATACAAAGCGAAATGGCGAAAAAGTGAAAAGGAGGATAGAAATGTCAAATAGTGCGACTATACAAACAAGAATTGACCCTAATATTAAGCAGCAGGCAAAACGCATATTAGATACATTGGGTATAACAATGTCCGAAGCAATAGGGGCATATCTTAGACAAATCGTATTGCGCAAAGGTATTCCTTTTGAGTTAAAAATACCAAATGAGGCCACAATGCAGGCTGTTGAGCAGTTAGAATCCGGCAAGGGTACTACTTTTGATAACGTGGATGATTTTCTTAAGGATTTGGAAAGTTGAAGGTCACCCGTTCAAGCAAGTTTAAGAAAGATTATAAATTAACAAAAAAACAGAAAAAAGATTTAGGACTATTAATTGATATCATACAGAAACTTGCTAACAGAGAAAATCTTTCCTCAAAATTCAGAGATCATAAGCTTTCAGGCCGATTGAAAGATTATCGTGAATTACATTTACAGCCTGATTGGCTTTTAATATATAGAATTGACGAAGCTAATAACGAGCTACAACTTGCCAGACTTGGTTCTCATTCAGAATTGTATAGATAACCTTCTTTCTCTCATTTCAAATTGACAATTAACAATCGGAAATCGAAAAATTCGATATTTGTAATTGAAGTATTTTTTGCGTTTCATCGGTAATTTTGGTTTCCTCACTTATCCGAATCGGCCAGACCCAGATTATCTTTTCGCGGTCGGCGACAATAAGTACATTTTGCCTTATTTCCTCCGGCACTCGTGCCGCAGTCAAAAATTTGCCTACCTTTTTCTTGCCCGCCAGGCCCAAAGGCCAAAACCTGTCACCATCCTGCCGAGAACGAACAAACAACGGCAGTTTCAGTTTATCCAGGTCAAAACGCTCAATAAACTTGATTCTCGATTCTCGATTATCGATTATCGATTTTGTTTTTCTACGAGCATCAAGCATCAAGCATCCAGCATCGAGTATGGTTGCTTCTATTAAATATTGACCAAACTGCGTCTGGCTCGGAACCTCTAACGTGACACTGCTGGAGATTTCTTCGCCGACTACAGCTTCTTTTTCGCATCGGGCAAAAACTAAATTTCTATATTCATGCCGAACTGTGAACCTGCCCGGCAGCTCGATTTTTTTGCCACTTATATTTTGCCTGGCCAATCGCAATATCTTCTCATAGTGCTTTTGAGTCAAATCTCTCTCGCCGCTACCGAGGCAGGTCAAGCATCGCCTGATAAGCTCAACTTTTACCGGCTCCGTCTCTAACAAAAAGCTTTTTAAGTTAAGTTCAACTTTGTCGCCGGCGCACTTAGCCAAATTCGGCCACATTTTTTCTGCCCGGCTGCATACCAAATCATAAAATCGCTGAGCGCTGCGAGATAAACCGAACAATTGCTCTACGATGGAACTGTCACCCTGCTGTTGTAAAGCCGGCATCCCCGCCTGCCCAGAGTGTACGGCGGGCAGGAGCCGATGCCGAATAAAGTTTCGCCTATACGTGCAATCAGCGTTTGTATGGTCTATCCGCCACTTTAGATTTCGTTCTTTCAAGTACTTAATAATTTCATCCC
>CAZRMQ010000125.1:0-6104 GCA_964601185.1 uncultured Pirellulales bacterium | reverse complement strand
CACACTCACCGATGACATCCTGCTGAACGCCAAAGAGGACAATTTCCTCTGCGCTACAAGTCTGGGCACAAAGCAGCAAGCTGCTATAAGCTGGGTCGATATTTCGACCGGCCACTTCTTCGTTCAAAAGCTGCCGGAAAAAAACTTACTCGATGAGCTGCTCAAGCTAAGCCCAGCCGAGTGTCTCCTTGCCGACAGACGCGGTGAGCTATTCGAAGCTGAGACGAGGAAACTGGCCAAAGACATCGCTCAACTGACCAAAGCCACAGTAACCGAGCGACCCGCCTGGTATTTCGATCCCTATCAGGCAAGGCAGCGATTGCTCAAACATTTCGGCACAACCACTCTCGAAGGCTTCGGCATCAGTGACACCGATGACGGCTTGATTTGCCCTGCCGGTGCTATTATCGAATATCTCAACGAGACTCAAAAAACAACGCTGGGCCACATCCAGAATCTGAAAAAAGTAAATCGTCAAAAATTTCTGCAGATCGACCCAACCAGCCTGCGGAGCCTTGAAATCCTGCGAACTCTTCGCACCGAAAGCCAAAAAGGGTCGCTTCTCGAATGCCTCGACCAGACTCTAACCGGCATGGGAGGCAGAATGATAAGAGCCTGGCTGTGTATGCCGCTGTGCGAGCTTGGTGCAATCGAGCTGCGACAGGATGCTATCGAAGAATTAAAAGATAGTGACACCAAATTAACCGACATTCGCAAATTGTTCTCGAACATCTCCGATACCGAAAGAATCACAGCCCGCATCAGTACCTTCAGAGCAACGCCGAGAGATTTGATTGCTCTTACTGCGACACTGCGACAAATACCGAAATTGCGCCAGGTTCTGCAGCAGTTTAGAGCCGACCTGCTGATACGGTTAGCCGGCCAGTGTGACAGCATAGACGAATTAGCCGACCTGCTTGAGGCTGCGATTGAGCCGGATCCTCCCTCGCATCTTCGAGATGGCGGCGTAATTCGAGCCGGCTTTTCCGAAGAGCTGGACCGACTGCGTTCGATATCCAGAGACGGCCAAAGCTGGCTGCGGCAATATCAGAAACAGCAAATCGAGCGGACCGGCATCGGCAATCTTAAAATCGGTTACAACAAGGTTTTCGGCTACTACATCGAAGTCACTCGCTCCGCAGCGGACAAAGTCCCGGCTGACTACGTCCGCAAGCAGACAATCAAAAACGCAGAACGCTATATCACCGAGGAGCTAAAAGAATACGAGACTCAAGCACTCAGCGCCGATGAAAAAGCCCTCGAATTGGAGCAGCAGTTGTTCGACCAGGTTCGCCGGCAGGCTGCTGGGTACATAAGCCGGCTGCAGGCACTTGCCGATACGCTCGCCCAGTGCGACTGCTTAGCAGCGTTGGCGTACTTAGCCAGGCGGCGGAACTACATCCGTCCAAAAATGACCAGCGGCGGTGAGCTTATCATTAGCGACGGCAAACACCCGGTTTTAGCCGAAGTGCTCGGCCCGGAGTTTGTGCCCAACGACATCGAGCTTGGCAGCGGTGCCGGTGACATCCTCGTTATCACAGGCCCGAATATGTCCGGCAAAAGCACCTATATAAGACAAAATGCCCTTTTGGTTCTGATGGCGCAGACCGGCTCTTTTATTCCCGCTTCGCAGGCCACCATCAGCTTAGTTGATAAAATCTTCACCCGCGTCGGCGCGTCCGATGAGCTGGTTCGCGGCCAATCGACCTTCATGGTCGAAATGACCGAGACTGCCAACATTATCAACAATGCTACAGGCAAGTCCCTCGTAATTCTCGATGAGGTCGGTCGCGGCACAAGCACTTACGACGGGCTTGCTCTTGCCTGGGCTATTACCGAGCACATCGCAAACAACATAAAATGCCGGACTCTCTTCGCAACACATTATCACGAGCTGACTGAACTTGCGGAATTGTTTACGAACATTAAAAATTGCAACGTTGCCGTTCGAGAATGGATGGACGAAGTGGTCTTTCTGCACAAGATTCTGCCCGGCGGAACGGATAAAAGCTATGGCATCCACGTTGCCAAATTGGCCGGCGTGCCGAAATCCATCGTCAAGCGAAGTGCTGAAATATTGGAAGAGCTTGAAAGTGCTTTCGCAAAGGAAGCTACCAGCGACCGCCTCGCTCGGCATAAAACAAAAGAGCCTGATAAAGACCTGCTCTTTGTGGAAAAGCATAAGTCCGTCTTGGATAAACTGGCATCCACAGACGTAAATAAACTGACACCAATTGAAGCTATAAATTTATTAAACAAAATAAAGAACGAAATAGACGAAAAATAGCCCATTTTTTAATTGGCGGGAATGTTTACATGAAGGCCGATTGAAGTTTCCACTCCAGCAGTTTATAATTATATTATGATCAGCAACGAAATAATTCAAAAAATAAAAGAGCGACTGGTAAGTTCCTTTCGCCCTCAAAGAATCATTCTCTTCGGCTCACGGGCAAGAGGCACAGCCGACGACCGTAGCGATGTTGACATCCTCGTCGTTTGCAACTTTGAGGGTAAACGCCGCCAGTTAATGCTTGAAATGGACAGGTCACTGATCGGCTTGAAATTGGCAAGGGATATAGTGATTTTGACGCCGGAGGAATTTGAGCGGGACCGATATATACAGGGCACAATCGCCAGACCTGCCTGGTTGGAAGGAAAAGTACTTTATGAAACCTCCAACTGAAGAAATCTTGCGGAAGGTTAGGCAATGGTTTGCCTTCTTATTACCAAATTAATAGGTTCTAACAAGATGAAATGCAACCAGCGAGTGTCATTCCCGCGAAAGCGGGAATCCACTCTTTTAATATTTTCTGGACTCCCGCCTGCGCGGGAGTGACAAACAACAGTCAACATTATTCATCCTATTATATATTAGGAAAGGCAGATACTATGAAAACTTCCAAAAGGCTAATAGTGGTGACCCTCTGCGGGCTTTTGCTGCTGCAAATGTCCTGCTCGCAGGTTGAAATAACCGGCAGACAGCAATTCAATATCGTTCCAGACTTCCTTATAAACTCCATGGCTTTGCAATCCTACAACGAATTTATCGCTGAGAACAGGCTCAGCAGAAACACCGAACAGACACAAATGGTCAGGCGTGTAGGCAACCGTATCCGAGCCGCGGTAGAGAGGTATTGTGAGGAACACAACTGCTACGAGAAAATTGCGGGCTATGAATGGGAATTCAATCTGGTGGAGGACCCCAACGTCAACGCATGGTGTATGCCGGGCGGAAAGGTCGTGGTCTATACCGGCATATTGCCGATTACGCAGACCGAGGTAGGCTTGGCCGTCGTGATGGGCCATGAAATCGCGCACGCATTCGCCAAGCACGGCTCAGAGAGAATGTCACAGGGACTTTTAGTTGATATGGGTGGCGTGGCTTTATCAACTGCCATCGAAACAAAGCCTGCCCAGACGCAGGAGCTTTTTAAGCAGTCTTACGGCATCGGAACGCAGTTGGGCTTTTTGCTTCCCTATAGCAGGGTGCAGGAAAATGAGGCTGACCATCTGGGCCTGGTGTTTATGGCTATGGCCGGTTACAATCCGAATGAGGCCGTCTCCTTTTGGCAGAGAATGGCCGCGGAAAAGAAAGGGGCAAAGTCACCGGAGTTTTTAAGCACGCACCCAGCCGACGAAACCCGAATCCAGAACATCAAAAACCTAATCCCCGAAGCTATGCAATACTACCGTGAGCAGTAAATAGGTGAGTTTGCTCAAGTAAACTAAAAAGCGTGATTTATCAAGGATAAATCTAATTGTCTAAGTGAATTTCTCTTGACTAGTCTTTTCCCTTTTTTGCCTGCTGGTTCTGTATCTGTGTTCTGATTTGTTGGCTTCTTTTCCTCACATTTTCTACTTCAGCAAACTGTTGTTTGATTAAATCCATCAATTCTTTGCCGAATGTCTGAGGTTCACGATTCAGCGAGTCCTTAAGGTAACAGGACAATGAATCCAGCGCTATCTCCGCAGCTACGCATATGTTTGGTAGTGTTTTCGGATTAAAATATGCCACGCGAAGAAGTTTATTGCGGCTATCTCCCCGTAGTTCGAGCGGGTGATTTGTTATATATGCCGTTGGCCGCCAAACAATTGGAACTTGTTGTTCTTTAAGTGAGATTATTTGATTTTCCAAATTCAGCCAGCTAATCATTGTTGATTGTAACTCATTGATTTCATCCCATCGTGCCTTAACAGTGGACGGTTCTTGAATTTTTATCTTTAGTATAGGTTTGCCAGTCCAAACCTTCCCTTCATCGTAGTCTGGAGCCGTGAGGCCTTTACCTGTACTTTTAAAAATCAATTGAAACGACCGCGTTCTACCCTTCATCCAAAAAAAACACCATTTGTTCAATGTACTATAAACCTTTAAACTCAGTTTTTTGCGTGAGACCACTCCTATGAAAAACGGTATCGAAGAATCAAAGAGACAATCTCTTTCCTCTTGATGTTGAAACGCAAGCGGTTCTGCTTTGGATTTGATCTGAATACTAAACGACTTTCCTAAAGGGGTGACGATGTTCCCTCGCACAGAAGCCAAGTGCACTATGAAGTCAACTCCAAATCGGTCTTCTTGACGTGGTACCGGTATAGTGAAACCCAGTTTGCTCAAAGCTGGTATAGCCAGATATTCTGATCGGTTCCCCTGATAGAAACCCCAAGGAATCCCTTTAGTCATCTTTCAGTATCTCCCATAAACTCAAACGCAAATGCTACACATCATATCCGTACCGTAACCACTGTCAAACCAAAATCCTGTCCCAAGGCCCGGCCATATTCGTCGTTCGTCGCTCATATCTCGTCGCTCGTGAAGCGTATATCGTTAAAAAGCACCAGAGACCGTCGCCGGTGCGGCGACGGCTAAACAAAAATATTTAGACCCATGTTTCACATGGGGTTTTAATGCGTGATTATTTTTAAAGTTTTACCAAATGTGTTTTAAAGAATTTTTCTGTGGCCTTTACGGTTTCATCCTTGACGGTGCGAGGGCTTTGAGCGACCCATACCGTAAAATTGTAAAGCTCCTGCGTATCGACCTTGAGCCATTTTCCGTTCCTGTATAAAAACACAAACAAGGTTGTCATCGCGATGCGCTTATTGCCATTCTGAAAAGGGTGATTTTTGATAAGAAGATAAAAAAGCATAGCTGCTTTGGACACAAAAGTCGGATATAGTGATTTCTTTGCAAAGCTTTGAAAAGGTGTGGCTAAGCAGCTTTCTAAAATATTGGGAAAACGAGTTGAAAAATCCGGAATTCCACCCTCCGCAGTGCTACGGAGGACGGGCGGCTCATTAAAAGAAAGCATTTCTTGTGCGAGCTTAAATTCAATGTACTCCACCTCTTTTACGGTTATGTTTTTCATTATTCAGAGCCTAATAGTTTCAGGGTTTGGCCGTACTCTTTGACCGTTTTCTTGACTGCTTCATCAATCTGTTTTTTATCCTCCGAGCGTAGAGTCCTTCCTAAAATAGCAGCTATTTGTTTCTGAGGAATGGCAAAGTTTCTGCCGATTCTTACTGCTTTGATTTGACCTTTCTTTACCTTCCTGTAGGCTGCTATCCTGCTGATACCCAAAATCTTTGCCAATTGTGGAATGGTAATAAATTCGCTTTTTTTCATAAAAAACCGCCTCGTGTTATTTATAAGCACTTATTTAATATAGGCTTAAATCACAATATCACTTGTCATATTTTAACGGAACAAGTTAACTTATGTTAACTTCAATAAATAACGTTAACATAAAATCAATACAATGCCAAGTAAAATTTAGTAAACCCCGTTAGAAGCCTGCCTGCGCGTAGCCGCTTCGGCGAAGGCAGGCCACGGGGCATTCTAACGGGGTAAAGCTTAAGAGAGAAAACTTATTCAATCCGATAGAACAAATAGACAAACTCCTGACCAATTTGTTGCTCGCCTGCTTCTGCGAAACTTGTCCCTGCGGAAGCAGGGAACAGGGGTAGTTCATCGCTCGTCACTTGTAACTCGTATATCGTATTGCGTATCGCGTATTGCGTGAGGCGAAATTCGTGATGAGTATCAACCTGCTAAAAATTGGTGCTAAAGGCCAAAAAATCCACCTATAAACTCGACACACACTCCGTGC
>CAZRMQ010000124.1:0-6132 GCA_964601185.1 uncultured Pirellulales bacterium | reverse complement strand
GGCCTGCCACCAGCTCAGCAGAAATTATAAAGTCTGAACTGTTGGCTGAGACGTTTAAGCCGTGAATGGCAAGGATATTCTCTCCTTGTCGCAGGGTACTAAGGCGAGCGGATATATCGAAGGACTCGGCACCCTGGGCCTCATGGTTGCCGTCTGCCTGTGAGTTCCAGGCTGGCGTTCCAGTACCTGTGGCAGAGCTAAAGAGTGTCCTCTGGACTTCGGTACCATTGATGTATGCGACGAATCCATCGTCATACTGCATATTAAGCATCAGGAAATTAAATTCGCTCAGGCTGATGTCAACCGTAAAGGGGATGCGGATGTAGCAGGATGTATTACCGTTGTACATTTGTCCACCGACGTCTATGTTGATAAGTTCTTCGTAGCCTATGCCTGCCTCGTAGCCGACACCACCGCTGCCGCTTATCCAGGATGAGTCATTGAAGGTCTGTCCGCCTTTCCAGTTGTCACTGACCGGCTCGATTGGAACCAGCACCTTCTCAGCAGCATTTTCAGGCACGAGTGTGCTGCTGTTTACAGTTGCTCCTGATGAGCCAGGCAAACGCGGGTCAGAGCCATCGAGGGTATAATAGATTGTGCCGGATGAAGAAATAACCGATATTGAATCGTTCGATTGAATTTGCCCGCCGTGCTGATCATTGCCGTTGACCTGAAAGGCCGGGGCTTCGGTTGAGGGATACCATCCCCGGTTCTCCAATTGCCTCATGACAGTCTCGGTCCTGCCCGAGAAGTACTGCGTGACTAAGCGATCAACTTCTTCCTCCCAGTCAACACGTGTATAGGGTCGTGACGGCCGAGGTTCATCTCCCCAGCGTGCGGACTCACCTACAATGGCTCCGTAGATTTCTGCTGCACGATCCATGTAACGCTGGGTAGTCCGCTCCTTCGTCAAGGCCCCTGCATTGTGGAACTGCCGATGGATATGATCCGCCAGCAGTATACGGAATTCAGGATTCGCGGCCAACCGGTTCATCAGGTAGTGGGGATTTAAGACCCCCACCACATTCACGCGATTCACCGAGGGCTCCTCCAGGGCCCACTCTGTGTCCCATGGTATGAACAGGAAGGGACCTGCCGGTTCCCTAAGGCGGGTGGTATAGAAATTCCGAGGAGTGTATGAGTCACCTAAGAACACCGGCGCGTCCCGGCTTCCGGTATAGTAGATCATCAGCATATAGTCGATCATGTTAGGGATATTAACATGGTTTTGTATCTCCTGATAATTATCTGACGATGCCAGGTTGTCGTCGGCCAAGTCAAACAGGAAATTCCACGCCTGTCTCGCCTGCTCACCGCCTGAGATAATCTCCATTGTGGTACTGGCCCCATATCCACTGGGGGCCTCCAGAACATCATAGTCCTCCATATCACCCCCAAGGTGATCGGCGATAAAACGCTCATCGGGCCGCTCGGTCATAATATACAAGCCCCAATATAGGCCATTAATATACACCTGGACAGGCCTGCCGTAAGGGGTTAGGCGTCCCATGTCCCGTATGGTGTCACGGGCAAAGACATCGCGGAGGTAGTCGGCATGTCGGGAGCCGCTCATCCCGCTGTGACCGCTCCACGAGTAGTTCCAGATCGACCGCAGGGCAAGGGTGTTAAACGTCTTGACCTCTGTGTCCGGAAAGAGCGGATACTCCAGCTTGGATAGACCGTACTTGCCCCTGAAAATAACCCGCAGGGCTTTCTTGGGATTGCCACTCCTGCCATATGGTCCCCCATGGATCCTCAAGCCAGCATTAACACCGAAGTGGTCACCAGTGTTTGGGTCGATCCATTCCATAGAGGCGGCTCGTTCCCATAGGTCACCAGATGATAACGGATTAGCATAGATTCCATCGCTACCAAAAAAATCGGCAATGGGGATCACGATGCAGACTGAAGGTGTCGATTTGAGATCATCCTTGATCTCGTCACGGTAGGCCGGATCTTCCACCACGCGCTGGTCCATAGCGTAGTCAGCACCTTGGCCACCCCAACTGGTGGGCAAGCCCGCCGGCCTCGCGGATTGCCGGATTACATCGTCCAGAAAAATGTAGCTGCATGTCACTATCTCTGAGGACTTCCAGCCGGTCTTGGTCGCCTGGGCACGTAAGCAAGTGGTTGTTGTGATGGAAATTGGACCGGTATACATTCTATCTGTTTGTTCACCCGGCTCACTGCCGTCAAGTGTATAGAATATCTTGGCACCTTCGGTTTCGGTGGTAATCGTGACAGAGAAGGGCGAATCGTAAAAACCTCTTATATGGCTGAATTCGGGCTCGGCTACAGCACCTAAGTATCCACTATTATTTGCAGCGCCCGGTGTAGGAGAACCCATATACTGCAAGTTATCGCTGGCGTCGGGATAGCGACCATAAGAAATGTCAGCAGTCTGCTCGTCAAAAGTAATACTATCAATCAAAGAGCTGCCGTCAGTACCTGTGGCAGTCCTAGGGACTCCTAACGGAGAGCTATCGAACAGGCCAATCTCTTCACCGCCGGCACTGAGCTGGAAGCTTGCGTGCAGACCTGCATCGGTCGCATCATTATCAGCCCATATCAATAGATAGCCGTGTGCGGGAATGGTGGTAGCAGAGGGATTATTCGTTGGAAACCGCCATTTAGTGGGCACAGATAAATCATCTGTGAGGTACATTCCGCCTACATTTATAGCTGTGCTGCCGAAGTTATAAATCTCGATCCAGTCATCGTACTGGCCCTGCTGGTCCTGGATAGCGCTGCTATTTGAGGCCATCAATTCGTTAATTGCCAGGGATACGTTTGCCTGATGCTGGTTATCAGCCGATAAGGCGAAATCAGCGAAACCAACCAGTGATACCGCCACTATTAGGCTGAAAAATGAGGTTTTTGTAGATAACAACATCTTTTTTGTCCTTATTTTATGAGGTTTTAGGTTGCTGATTATCGGGCCTAAGAACTAATACAAATCCTTCTCCAGTTATGCTATGCCAACCGAGTAAATGAAACTTAACTTATTTTAACATTTTCAGAACGATAACTCAATACTTGTTTTCCTGCGATGACACATTTCAGAGGGCGGAAGACAGAAGTAGAGGATAGAAAAAGAGGACAGATGAGAAAGGCAGCAGGGCGTAAAAGATACTATAAAATTTTTTTTGCTTGAAAGAACATAAAAGTTACGCTAAATTAAGAAACAATAAAGTTTTGACGAAATAAGAAGTGTTCCGCGGTGGACGGATTAATTTTTGTTAATTGTTGAATGTTAAAGGAGATTTGTGTGATAAAAGTTAAGTCGCGTTCGGGTGAATCAGTTCAGCAAATGATGAAACGCTTTAAAAAACTGTGCGAAAAAGAAGGCTTGATCAGGGATATGAAACGCACAGCCTACTATGAAAAACCTTCCGAAAGGAACCGCAGACGCATGCGCAAAACGCAACGAATGGATAAATTCTGATATAAAAATAGATATAATCGTTGCGCGCATTTTATCTGTCCGGCCATTAAAACCTGCACACAATGGAAAATTTCTCAGAGGAATTGTGAATTTTTCTGTCCGATAGTATATCACAAAAATTTGAAAAAGGTACTGACTTCAGCAACTTATTGCTGTAAATGCTGTTTTTTTCAATGTCCTATCGCATTTTAACGCATATACACGCTTGCCTAACTATACACAATTTTTTTTAACAAGATTATAAAATCATAGGGATACAAAACTTGACTTTTACTTACTCATACAATAGCATTTTCACTACTGAAAATGTGTATGTTTTGTCGATTATAAAAAAGAACTGATGAGTTAAGTGTAAATTCAGGAGAATCTAAATGGAGCAAATCAAGGTGCTGTTAGATGAAAGTGATATTCCACGACAGTGGTACAACCTGGCAGCGGATTTGCCGACTCCATTGCTTCCGCCGCTCGGACCTGGCGGAAAACCTATCTCTCCGGATATGCTCGCGCCGGTGTTTCCGATGAATTTGATCGAGCAAGAGGTAAGCGCTGATAAATGGATAGATATCCCGGAAGAAATCCTGGATATACTTTACCGTTGGCGGCCTACACCATTGCGGAGAGCTGCATATCTGGAAAAGTACCTTAAGACACCGGCTCGTATATACTATAAGGATGAAAGTGTCAGCCCGCCTGGAAGCCACAAGCCGAATACAGCAGTTGCCCAGGCCTGGTACAACAAACAGTTCGGCATCGAAAAATTAACTACAGAAACCGGAGCCGGCCAGTGGGGTAGCGCCCTTGCCTTTGCATGTAAACTACTGGGGCTTGAATGCAAGGTGTTCATGGTCAGAATAAGTTTCGACCAAAAGCCGTTCAGAAAAATTATGATGAATGTCTGGGGAGCAAACTGCATCGCAAGTCCAAGCTCGGAAACAAACGCCGGAAGGAAAGTTTTGGAGCAAATGCCCGATACGCCGGGCAGCCTGGGAATCGCCATCAGCGAGGCTGTCGAGGCGGCGGTAACCGACAAGACCGGCAAAACACGTTATTCTCTTGGAAGCGTGCTGAATCATGTGCTGCTGCACCAGACTATCATAGGTCTTGAAGCAAAGAAGCAATTGAAAAAAATTGGCGAAAAGCCGGATATAGTTATTGGCTGCGCAGGAGGCGGCAGCAACTTTGCAGGTTTGTCGTTCCCATTTGTTGCTGATAAGATCAATGGCGCCAATATTAGAATCGTTCCGGTTGAACCGACAGCCTGCCCGACTATGACCCGTGGACCTTTTGCGTATGATTTTGGTGATACGGCATGTACGACGCCGCTGTTGGCGATGCACACGCTGGGACATGCTTTTGTGCCGCCGCCGATTCACGCAGGCGGCCTGCGTTACCACGGCATGGCACCACTGGTTTGCCAGTCAATCGTGGAAGGCCTGCTGGAGCCGCGGGCGTACCATCAATTGCAGTCATACGAAGCCGCGTTAACGTGGTCCAGAACGGAAGGATTCATCCCAGCTCCGGAAACGAGCCAGGCACTTGCAGCCGTGATTGAAGAAGCCAAAAACGCGAAAGACGAAGGCAAAGAAAAAGTAATTCTGTTCAACTACAGCGGACATGGCCTGATGGACCTTAGCGGATACGATGCTTATCTATCCGGTAAGCTTACCGATTATGAGCTGCCGGAAGAAGAGATGAACAAATATCTCAAAGACCTTGAAAGTTTGCCCAAGGCTGAAATGAGAAAAACCGGTAAATGGTAAAACTATTCGTTTCTGCCTTAACTTCGACATAAAATATAGAGAGAAGAGTTATGAAAACAAGATTTTGTTTTTGAAAGGAGATCGCTATGAAGAAAGGAATTCTGTTAGGTACCGTAGTTTTTCTGGCTTGGGTAAGTTTGAGCTACGCCGTTGAGCTGGGTGATCTGCATGGCTCGATTGACGTGACATACTCAAGTAAATATATCTGGCGCGGCTTCGATATTTATGATGACAAAAGCGCCATTCATCCATCTATTGATTTGGATTTGTTCGGTACCGGTTTTGGAATCAATGTCGTGGCACACAGGGCCAATTCAGACGAATTTGAAAACGGCGAACGCTGGGATTACTCACCGTATTACCTCGGCAGCTTGTTCCAAGATGAGATATACGCAACAAACTACAGATTCGCTTATGTTTATTATAACTATCCGGATACGAGCGCCCATACGACAAAAAGCACAGACCTCCAGGAATTACAGGCACTTTTTTCCTGGCCAAATATTTTTCCTGTGAAGGGTTTAGTCCCCTCGTACGTCTTAGTCAAGCTCTGGCCGTCCAATAGCGGTACGATAGTTGGAGCAAATTCTGCAAGTGGAGGAACAGCTTCAGGCTGGGCACATATTTTTATGCTTGACTATGGACTGCCGATAATCTGTCCTGTGACCAACATGGAAAGAACTCTGAACTTACACTCAGAATTTATTTATAACGACGGCGTTGGTCCCAATGGTGCGAATGTTGATCATGACTGGTCGGATGCCGTCTTCGGCATCTCAACAAATTTTGACTTAGCTGAAAATCTCGTCTTTACGCCCGGTATCTACCATCAGATAACAATGGATGATTCAGTAAATAACGACAAGGACGAAACTTGGGTTAGCTTGAGTATGACGTACAAATTCTGAAACCCTGCCCGCCGTACTC
>CAZRMQ010000123.1:0-6155 GCA_964601185.1 uncultured Pirellulales bacterium | reverse complement strand
TATAAATCGTTAACCCAGAAGGATTCACTTGTTGCACTTGTGAGTTGAATCCGCCCTTGATAAAAAACCAAAATAATGTCTATATAATTTATAGCCTTAGAATTGAAGTAATATGCCAAAGACCAAAATTATTGCTACATTAGGTCCTGCCAGCAGCAGCTATGCCGTTTTGCGCAAGATGGTCACAGCCGGCCTGGACGTAGTGAGATTGAATTTCTCGCATGGTACACATGAGCAGCATCTTGAACGAATCAAATTTATTCGCCTCATAAATCAAAAGTACAGACGGCACATTCGGATAATGCAGGACCTGGAAGGATTTAGAATAAGGGTGGGCCGATTCAAAGGCCCTAAAACCAGAGTCCTGGAGAAACGCAATATCGTTTGGCTCACAAACGATCCTGAAGCGCAAAGACCTACAATAATACCGTTGGACTACCAGAGCAGCTTGGATTGGATAAAGCCTGGTCAATTGATTTATATTGATGATGGTCAAATCGCCCTTCGCGCAAAAGACAGTTCCGCAAATAAGATAAAAGCCCAGGTTATAGAGGGCGGGATTCTCCAGGAGCGAAAAGGAATAAATGTTCCTGACTCCGAGCTTGAATTTGAAGGCATCACTGAAAAAGACAAGAAAGACATCGAGTTTGGAATAACACATAACGTTGATTACATCGCTCTTTCGTTCGTGCGTGATGAAAGTGATGTATTGAAAGCCTGCGAGCTTATAAAGCCCCGGCTGCCAACTTGCCGGGTCGTGGCGAAAATCGAAACTCGGCAGGCAATAGAAAACATAGATGCAATAATCAAAGCGGTTGATGGAATTATGATAGCTCGTGGTGACATGGGTATATCCATTCCCATCTATGAAGTGCCCATAGTCCAGAAGCGGATAATCAAAAAGTGTAACGCCGCTAAGAAGTTCGTAATCACCGCTACGCAAATGCTTGAACACATGACCGAACATGCCAGGCCGACACGCGCCGAAGTAGCTGATGTAGCTAATGCTATTATAGACGGCACTGATTTCGTAATGCTTTCGGCTGAAACCGCTGTGGGCCGACATCCTTTCGAATCAGTGGCGATGATGAACGATATAATCAAGTTTACCGAGAAATCCCTGCCAACTTTGCAGTAACTCATGTACTGCCCCCGTTAATCGTGAAACGCAGCAGCATTTTTTTTGCCTTTGAAATTGGCTTTGATTGGGTTTGTTTTCCCGGAGCCCGAAGGCGTGGTTCATTTTCATAATCCTTTGTTGAATAGAAGTTTAATTTCATTTTGGCTTTTCTGAAATTGGCTTTGTTTTGCATAAAATAGGACCGATTTGTACCTGTGGCAGTCCTAGGGACTCCTTACGGAGAGCTAGAGGATTCTCGACAATTGTAGAACAAACCTTCCGTCCTCCATTCTCTGATTCCCTGATCACCTGTTATCCTGATCACCTTCACCCTGTTTTCCTGGTTTCCCTAATTTACCCTGTGAGATAGGCGCAGCCGCCATCTCACGGGGTGAACGATTGACGATTAACTATGAACTATTAAGTCTGATATCTGACGTCTGTTATCCGATGTCTGTTATCTGAAGTCTGTCGTCTGAACTCTGATGTCTGAAATGTCTGTTTATCTCCGCCCTCCCCAGGGAAAGGGGCAAGCCCCCCAATTAGGTAGGGGCAAGCTCCGGGCGGTTTATGTTTGCCTTGCTGCAAACATGCCGGTATTTTAACACATTTTCAAACAAAAGTCAACAAAAAATGACTAAAAACTCTGTTTTTGGTCACCCTGAACATCTCTCACTCCGCTCTCCCTGCACAGGCAAGAAATCTGTAAATAATCCCACACTCGCGAATCACCCTTAAATACTAAGCAAGCCGCGAAAGCAGTGATCGTACAATACCAGGATTGCGTTCTACATTCACGGCTCGAATACGGATTACTTGGTACCCTTGTTTTTTAAGGAAGGCGTCCCTTACCTCGTCTTTCATAATTGCCTCTGCACTAAAGTAATGTTGCCGCCCATCAATCTCAATGTCATATCGAGTGCCGGACAAACCAACAACTATGAAATCCAAACGATACTTTCCATACTTTATGTTTCTGTCGCTCTCAAGCATCTCTTCCTGATACCAAATTTCCAATTCATTAAGCATTTTACGCACTATATCTATGGCATCACTTTTCCCTGGTTTATGATGCTGCTTTCCAGTCAATTGATCGGTAAACTTGGCCAGTTCACCAAGGGGCCCCGGTATCTGCTCACAATATTTCTTGTCACCTACGATGTGCAATACCTTGCGCGCTCGTGTTAATGCCACATTGAGAAGGCCCTCCTCATTTGAAATCCATTCCGCTGCTTTGGCATCCGCACCTTCTGCCACTACCGTCGAAAAAACTATAATATCCGCCTCTGAGCCTTGGAACGTATGAATGTTACCGATTTTTAATCTATTGCCAAGCGCATTGACTATACAGGCGGATTGTAGCAGAGATTCGATGCGATTGCGTTGACGGTTGTATGGCGTGACAACTCCTATAGTCAATTCATCCCGCAAGGATCCACTCCTCGCAATCTTCTCAACAATATCTGCAACTTTTTTTGCCTCATTCGCATTCAGCAAGCTGCCTCTTGGGCGATCCACTTCGGATTGTACATCATGCCAGAAGACAGCCTGATTCTGCTTATTCTCTAAAGGAGTCCTGATTATAAGCCCCATATTGTATTTTGGACGGTAGTACGTCTGGTTCGAGAATTCAATTATTTCGGGATGTGAGCGGTAGTGCTCCACAAGGAAAAAAGGTTTTAGCTCAGATGCATCATAGGTTTCTGCGGCACAGTCAAAGAGCGATTTCTTGCAGTACGAGTAACGCTTCAGCAAATGCTCGGCTCTTTGGGAGTGCGCCAGTTCCTGTTCCTTTGGGTCCTTAATCGATGAAACGTGACGCAACTGCTGGGGATCACCGATTACGACAAGCCGTTTTGCACGAAGTAATAAGGGAAGAGCGGATGCGATATCGCACTGACTCGCCTCGTCTATAATGACACAATCAAACATTTTTGGCTCAAAGGGAAGTGAACGACGGGCAGATAGACTTGTCACGATCACCGCTGGAGTAACGCTAAGTAAGGCATTGGCTGCACGGCTGAAATCGTGCTGAATCTGTTCGGAAATATTTCGGTAAGGATTAGCAGCCCGCTCTGTTAAGTCAAAGTATTGATTCAGCAAAGTGGGGAGGCGTCCTGCTGCGGTGCTAATTGGGTTGTGAATACGTGCTCGGCAGGTATCGCGAGCACATTCGACTATACCGTTGCAATATTTCTCAATATCCTCTTTCAACTCAACTGCTAATCGCATCCTTTCTAAATTGGAAAGCGCGCTCTCAACATCTTGAACAGCCCTTCGACATTCGTATAATCTATGCAAAACTTGATAGTCGTTTAAGAGGCCTTGCCATCCCAAATCTCGCTTGGACCTCCATTCAGGGATTGTGTTCGGCGCACCACGGCTTACATTGAGGAAGTCCTCTTCGTATTTTCGCCTCAGCCGGGGGCCGAAAAGAAGGCGTAAGAACCACAACCACAAGCCCGGCCACTGCTTTCCCGAAAGAGCGTGCACATCATCAAGGTTTTTTCTTACGGTACGCTCCTGTTTGGGGTGGGGCCAGTCGGATGTTGGCTCATTATCCCACCATTCTTGCCACGGCTCGGACAATTGGCCTACCTGCTTGCGCAGAACCACAAGTGAGTCAGCATATCCAGTTACTGCCAAACTCGCGTTATCGTTTTCCATTTCCAGACTTCTGCGTTGCTGAAGGTGTTCGTGCAATTCTTCACTTCTTTCCCCAAGCGTCTCCGGGCTGTCTTGCTCAAGTACCATGGCTTGTTCAATACGAACTTGCCTTTCCTGATCGATTCTTCTCTTGCTTCCAAGGCGCAGCGTCCAATCGTCATTCTTAAGAATTTCAGCAATTTTTTCACGTACAACGTCAACGGCTCTATTGTTTTTGCTTGCGAATAGAACACGACGTCCCGCCGCTTCCATTGAAGCAATAAGGTTTATAACAACCTGTGACTTTCCAGTCCCCGGAGGGCCTGTAACGACGGTGAGAAGCTCCGATAGAGCAGCCATAGCAGCAGCCCGTTGGCTTCGATTGAGCGGGACTATCTCAAGCAGTTCCGGCGGATCAGGGAGTGTCTTTGTTTGGTAACTCGATTGTAACAGTGTTTCCAAAGCAGTCCCAACTACTTTCTTCGAGAACTCCTTGTTTCTCATTCTTGCAAGTTCACGGCGCAACTGGTTTGTAAAGACCCCTCCTGTGTCATAGAAGACTAAACTGTGGTTCTTCCAGCCCTCCGTACCTGGTGGGGTGATGACTTCTTCAAGCGACTTGTATTCCTCGTGCAGTTCTTCGAAGGCCTTTTGAAGTCTGGCGTCGAATGTTCCAAAATCTGTTGACTCAAGCATATCTTGAAGACCAAGCCGCTCTGCCAGACTGGGGTGTGTCCGCCCGAACAGATGCAGATTGACCTGTATGTTGCTTGGGTGGATGAGCCGAAGAGTCGCCTTTATTCCCTGATCATCCAATTCCACCTCCGTCTCGGACATAAAAAGAGGCAATAGAAATCCCTTCTTATCACGGCAAATGGGATATCCATATAGATAGCGAACCCTTTCCGGCTCGGCGGCATAGCGATTAAGGAATCTCCTCTGTTCGTTTGAAATAATCCAAGAAATATCTCCTCTACCCTTAAAGAGATAACCACTATCTTCTACGGGAACAATAAACTGCCAATTCTCCGCCCCAGCACTGACTTGCCGACTTCGCAGATCCTCTTCCTCCACGCAAGCCAAATAGAAGTGCAATAGTTTTTCATATTTCTCTGAAATTTCGGCTTTCACTTACTCTCTATGTCCCCTCTGTTTTCTATCCCCAATAACAACCAAACCTACAATTCCCGCCAAACAATTTCATATCTCGTGTATGGTTTCCACTCCCGGATGCATCACGCCTTTAGCGACAGTAAATAACACAAAAGAAGGGAAAAGGCAAAAGAAAAAAAGCATGAAGTTAGTTTTGAGTTTTTGTCATTTAAATTTCGGTATTGTTTAGGATTTAGTGCTTAGTATTTAGGATTTCACACCGAAATTCTGTGCCTTCCTTCGGCTTGGTGTCTTGATGATGGGAAAAAAATTAAAGGTTATCTAAATCCTTGCTAATATCATATTCTTGTTCAAAGTCTTCTTCAAAAGGAGGATTTATTTCAACAATCTCAGAACTATAATAAATTTCCTTACCGTGAAGAAAACATATTCTACCATGATTCCCAAAATAATCCTCTTTTTTAGCTAAATTCATTAAAGCAGAAGGTTCAATATGCTGCATTCTAAGTTCCTCAGCCTTTCGTTTGGAAATGTATGCGCCATCATCTAAAACAACAACTACTCTCCCATTATCTAACTTCCAGGTTTCTTTTTCTAAAAGTCCTTTTCTATCAAATTCTCTTCTCTGAGTATAAATACTCTCATTTCGAGAAACAAATTCCCTTTTCCTTTTTGCAAAGGGAGGCTGGATATCTATGCTATCCTTTACCATACAATCCTATAATTTAACACATTTATAACAATTATTGTATAGGAAAATATATTTCTGCTTTTTTATTTAACCTTCCCTTTCATTATCTCAGAAGCTGTATCAAAGAAGTCAGATAAAGAATTCTAAAAATCTTTGTTAATTTTTGCACGTCTTTTTTTCTGCTCGCTATCAAATTCAAGTTCTTCCTGCTCGGCTTTAGTGCGGTAATGGTAAAAAGACGAGAGAAGAGGGAGGACGGAAGACAGAGGACGGAGGACTGCTATTAGGATATCAGATAATCAGGTCTAAAACTCTCTGTGTTCTCTGTGCCCTCTGTGGCAAAACTAAACGCAATACGATATACGCACGACGCAATACTACAAATTATATTCTTTGATTTTCCGGTACAGAGTTCTTTCGCCGATGCCTAAGATTTTTGCTGCTTTTTCACGGTTGCCTTGAGTTTTTGTCAACGTATCTACAATGGCTTTTTTTTCCAGATCATTTAACGATAAACCTGACAAGCCAAGTGCTGCCCTGCTGCCAGCGGCCAATTGCGGCCTCTGTGCTATCTCAGGAGGAATG
>CAZRMQ010000122.1:0-6175 GCA_964601185.1 uncultured Pirellulales bacterium | reverse complement strand
TTACCCTTCCCGGCCCGCTGCCCCGACTTGCGTCGGCAGACGCAGGGGCAAGCAGTAGAATTTATTAAAAACCACTGCCAGAGTATATTAGGGCAAATGGAATCTCTTGTCAATAAGGTGTGACTAAATATTTATCCGGCAAAGACAGATTTAGCTCCCGGTTTTTATCGGGGATTTAAAAAAATGCTCTTTTAACTCGGTTACTGGTGGAATCACTTCCCCGCGACAGATGCCGGCAGGCCTGCCTGCGCGTAGCCTCCTGACTGCGTATATACGCCTTTTTGCGCATTAATTTTCGGCGAGTTATTCCTTCTTCAAATCAAAGCTTCGGCGAAGGCAGGTCTTTACGGCATGCAACAGCACCGTAGTACGCAATGACTACGAAGGCGAACAGCGGCACCCAGTAAGCAAGATTGATACTCTTAAACGTATCTGAGACAAAGCCTTGAATCTGAGTGAGAACGGCTCCGCCGAGAATCGCCATAATCAATCCAGAACCGCCAAGCTTGGTATCCTCGCCAAGGCCGCGGCATGCCAATCCGAAGATAGTCGGGAACATTAACGACATACAGCCGGAAATGCCAACCAGTGCGTATACACCCACACGCCCACCGACATAAATGACCATCGCGGTCAGTACAATACCGATAGACGACAACAACGTGAGCAGATTAGCCGGCGTCATATACCGCATCAGCCAGGTGCAAACGAAGCGGGAGATTGTAAACAATATAATCGCCGCCATATAATATGTGGCGGCCATATCCTCGGCTGTCTTGCCTCCCGGAACCACCATTTCCTCGAGCCTCAGCTCCTGCATGACATAGCGTATTGTGAACGACCAAACACCGATCTGTGCTCCCACGTAGAAAAACTGAGCTACTACACCCCACATGTAGTGACGGTTGCGAATCAGCCGCTTGAAGGTCGGTCCGAGATTGAGAGGCCCGCCGGCTTCAGCCGAGCGGGGCATAGACTTGCAGGTAGCGATCAGAATCCATGTCACGATCAGGATGAGGCCAACAGTAACGTACGTCATGGTCACAGCATTGAGTTCGCCGGCTTGCATAGTCTGCAATTGTTCCGGGCTCATTGCCGCACGTTCTTCGGCGCTTGCTATGTTCAATTTGGAGAGAATAAACATCTTGCTGAGAATAATACCCATAATAGACCCGATTGGATTAAATGACTGTGCAAGATTAAGCCGTCGCGTTGCTGTTTCCTCAGGGCCCATGGCGATGATATATGGATTGGCCGCCGTCTCCAGAATCGAAAGTCCGCCGAACAAAATCCATATAGCGCCCAGGAAGCAATAGTAATTAGCCGTCAGTTTTGCAGGGAAGAATAGTATAGCACCTACTGTGTAAAGCCCGAGCCCAAGAAGCACACCCGATTTGTAGGTGAATTTCTTGATGTAGATGGCGGCGGGGATCGCAAGCAGACCATATCCTAAACCGTAGCAGACCACCTGAATCAAGGCCGTCTTGGCATCGGACATGCTCATGATTCGCTTGAAAGCCGCCAAAAGTGTGTCTGTCATATTGTTGGCCAGCCCCCACCAGGCAAACAGACTTGTCAAGAGAATAAAAGGCCATAGGATATTAAGTGGAACTAACTGTGTTGAGCGCATCGAGCCTTCGTTCCTGAGAGAAGGGGTCTCTGCCATTGATAGTCTCCTTATTGAAAGAGTATTTCCTTTTTACTCGAACTCGATAACAATCGTGGACCATAAAAGCTCTGAAAGCATAAAGCCACTTTTTGACAGAGTCAAATACTTTTTATATTGGCAATGGGATGTCTAAGGAACATCCCATTATTTTTTGGATTTTTCTTGACAAAATTGTACGAAATTGCTTTAATATCTTCATTATGAGGCAGATTAACCGCAATAGTATGGGTTGTTGGTGGTGGCCTGCAGGATAAATCCGGTAGGTGAGCGGTAATTTGCTATAAACAATTTGTTAAATTTGCGAAAAACGCAGCCTGTCGGAACGGCAGGCTGCTTTTTTTATTTGTATTTTAGTGTATTAGCGATTAAGAAATAATGTTTATAGTTTATGGCGCGTCTTGCGCCATACGCAATCTACACTACGCAATACGAGATACGAAAAATGGAAGATTATAGAGAAGTAATACATAATGCTAAACCCGGACAGATCATACCTCTTGTCAAAGAGATCGATATAGATGAGCCGGTGGATTTTTTCGCTAAGCTCAGTGACTACGGCCGGGCTAAAAACTGTTGTCTGTTAGAATCTAAAGAACATCTGGCTGGCTACAAAGAGCTAAGCTTCGGCACTGCTAAGCCGGCTCTATATCTAACCGGAACCGGCGTCGATTTTACAATTAAGGCTTTAAGCAGGACAGGCCGGCGAATGATAGAATACCTGTCCAGTCAGAAATCGAGTTTTGATTTCTGTGAATCGGTCGAATATTCTGTCGAAATAATTACCGGCAAAATCAAACAGCCGCAGCAATTAGTCGATGAGCAAACTCGTCTAAAAACGACCAATCAAATGGATGTCTTGCGTGCAGTGGCCTTTTCCTTCAAGTTAGCCAGTAAACCCTTCCGCGTGACCTGTGGCCTGCTCGGAGCTTTAAGCTACGATTTCATAGACCAGTTTGAAAAACTCCCCGCCAGCAAAGATGACCTGCTCGGCAATCCCGATTATGAGCTTTTTTTCGCTGACAATATCTTCCTTATGGACCACCAAAGCCGCAAAGGATACGTGATTGTCAATTGTATTATCACCAACGGGGACCGCCAGGCAGCTATCCAGGATGCTCAAAGCAGCTTCGATTATTATTTTAATATAGCAAGATTCAATGCACCACAGGGACAAAAATATTCAGGCGAGCTGCCGAAGGCAACGACTGACACCAGCCAGGCGGAATACGAAGAAATGGTAAGAGCATCCAAGCAGCATATCATCGATGGTGACATATTTCAAGTCGTTTTAAGCAGGACGATAACCGAGCCTTGTCCGGATGAGCCGTTAGATGTTTATAAAAGGCTTCGGGTATTGAATCCTTCGCCGTATATGTTTTATATGAATACTCCTAATACAATACTGATGGGATCGAGTCCGGAACTTAATCTACGCGTCAGTGGTACTGAAAACCGCAGCGTTGAAATTCGCCCGATAGCAGGGACAAAACCCAGGGGCCGGGTTGGAAATAAGATAGACCCGGATACAGATTTCAGGTATGAAGCCGAGCTAAAAATCGACCGCAAAGAATTAGCTGAGCACATGATGCTGGTTGATCTTGCTCGAAACGACATAGCTCGTGTGGCTGAGCCGGGCAGCCGGGTAGTCACGGAGCTTCTTATAGCTGAAAAATACGAATCGGTCCAGCATTTGGTCAGTAATGTTAAAGGAATGCTTGCTGCGGAGCTTGATGCATTGAGTGCATATCTTGCCACGATGAACATGGGGACGCTTACAGGCGCTCCAAAGATTGAAGCGATGAAGCTTATTCGTCTGTTGGAAAAAACCAAACGCGGTTATTACGGCGGCGCTGTTTGCTATCTGACAGTTGATGGCCAGTTCGACAGTTGCATCACGATAAGGAGCCTTCAGGTCAAGGATCATACTGCTTATATCCGCGTAGGAGCCGGCATCGTGTACGATAGTGTCCCCAAGACCGAGTTTGAAGAGACCCAGCACAAAGCAAATTCCTGTTTGCGTGCGATTCGTGGACAGTAAAAAGATAGAGGACAGAGCCCCGAACGTAAGTGAGGGGTAAAAAGATAAGAATAGGAAGAATCCTATGGAAGATATAAGTAGAAAAGTTTTGTTCATTGATAACTTTGATTCTTTTACATATAACCTTGTCGATGATTTTTGCAAGCGTAAGTGCCAGGCCAAAGTCTATCGCGCCGACACCAAGCTTGAAGAGCTTGCACAAGTTGCGGATGAATTTAAGCCTGACCTTCTTGTCATTTCACCTGGCCCTGGCACCCCGGATACGGCTGGTGTTTCGCTTGCAGCGGTAGATTATTTCAAAGACAAGCTGCCTATACTCGGCGTATGCCTAGGTCACCAGGTAATTGTGCAGTACTTTGGCGGAAAAATCAGCCATGCCCCCGTGCCGATGCACGGCAAGCCTTCAAGAGTGACACATAATGAAAAGGGAATATTTGCCGGCATTGAAAATCCGCTGCAGGCGGGACGGTATCACAGCCTTATCGCATTGGAGATGCCGGATTGTCTGGAGAAAACCGCTGAGTTTGAAGGAATCATTATGGGAGTTCAGCACAAAGAGCTTCCCATATATGGCGTACAATTTCATCCGGAAAGCATCCTGACCCCCGCAGGCGGAAAGATAATCGAAAACGTCTTGTCAATCGCAGTAGCAGAAAAACAAAAGGTAAGAGGATAATAATGGCTACAATAATTGAATATATCAAACCCTTACTTGAAGGTGAGGATTTGAGCTTGGAGCAGGCAACGAGCTTGCTGGATGTTATTTTTGAAGGGCAGGCTCCCGATGCTCAGGTTGCAGCCTTTCTTACTGCAATGCGCATTAAAGGGCCGAAGGCGCCGGAACTGGCAGGACTCGCAAAATCACTTCGGAGTCATGCGGTCAGGGTAAAGGTGGATATCAATAATCTTGTTGACACCTGCGGCACAGGAGGCGGAGCCATTAAGACCTCCAACATTTCAACTGCTGCCGCGATTGTGGCAGCCGGAGCGGGAGTTTATATCGCCAAACACGGCAACCGAGGCATAACCAGCGGCTGTGGCTCGGCTGATGTGCTTGAGCAATTGGGTGTTAAGATAGATGTCGGGCCTGAGATTGTGGCCGAGTGTATAAAACAAGCACATATCGGATTTATGTTCGCGCCAATGTTTCACCCGGCGATGAAATATGTTCAGCCGATACGCAAAAGCCTGGGCTTTAGAACGGTCTTTAACATTCTTGGGCCTTTAGCAAACCCGGCAGGAGCAACAGCTCAGGTCATGGGTGTCGCTGATGAAAGATTGATGGCACTCGTTGCTGAGGCCCTTAAACTATTAGGCACACGCTACGCAATGGTGGTTCATAGCGATGGATTAGATGAGATAAGCACAACCGGTGTTACTAAAATAGCAGAACTGAAGGAGGGCCAAATCACAAACAAAGAATTGAATCCGCAAGAGTTGGGCATTGAGCTGGCCGATTTAGAACAGTTAAAAGTAACTGATGCCAAGACCAGTGCCAAGGTCCTAAGGGACATTCTTAGTACCAAAGAAGCTGGGCCGCGCAAAGATATTGTTCTTCTAAATGCTGCTGCTGCAATAATTGCAGGCAACTTAGCTAATGATTTCACCTCGGCACTAAACAAGGCAGAAGACTCGATCAAGAGGGGCAACGCTTTGAGACGTCTGGAAAAGTTAATTGAAGTTTCGAATGCGTGAAACAACTCATGAGCAGCGGGTGACGAATTTATGTTGATAGTGAAGGTTAAAATTTGTGGTATTACCAATTACGATGACGCTGCGGCGGCTTTGGATATGGGTGCGGATTTATTAGGCTTTAATTTCTATCCTGAGAGCCCGAGATTTATACCGCCAGAAAAAGCTATTGAGATAATAAATAAACTACCTGCTTTTATTGATCTTGCGGGCATTTTTGTCAATGCTTCGATTGACCAAATCCATGAGACGAAAAACTTGTGCCAGTTGGATTGGGTTCAACTGCATGGTGACGAAAATCCGCAGTTTTGTAGGGAGCTGCTCTCTCATAATGTCAAAGTAATGAAGGCGCTGCGGGTAAAAGATAGCAGTGACATCAAGAAAGCGGATGAATATTTCACAGACGCAATTTTGCTTGATGCTTTTAATCCTGAGAAATATGGCGGCACTGGTCTTACGTTTGACTGGAATATCATCGGGCATATCGGCAAACGTGTTTTTCTTGCTGGTGGGATAAATCCGGACAACGCAGCCGATGCAGTCAAATTAGGAGTTTATGGAATCGATGTTTGCAGCGGTATTGAATCTGAACCAGGCAAAAAAGACCACAAAAAAATGAAAAAGCTGTTCGACAATATAAAGCATTTAAGGGCGTGACTCGTGACCTGTAACCTATTGTCCGGTGATATAAAAAATGAGGAAGGCAAAATATGAAATATAAAGGCAGATTCGGAGACTATGGCGGCTTCTATGTGCCGGAAGTTTTAATACCGGTA
>CAZRMQ010000121.1:0-6375 GCA_964601185.1 uncultured Pirellulales bacterium | reverse complement strand
TATTGTCCATACATCAGTTATCGGACAAAATACTACTTTTCATACACTTTCTTAGGTATTAATTGCTAATCCGAATCTATCACCAATAACCAAATCTGCCTCTGCCGCGGCCCCAGCCTCGGCCTCGACCGAAACCCCGGCCAATACCAAAACCAAAGCCTCTGCGACCCCAGCCGCCATAAGGCATTCCGTAGCCGCCATAAGGTATTCCGTAGCCGCCATAAGGCATTCCGTAGCCGGCACCATAACCGTAGGCACCTGCACCGTATGGCCCGACTGCCGGCGTACCGGGACCGTAGAAACCAGCTCTACCGACAGCAGGATTCATATAGCCCGGCATCGGATAGCCCGCACAGAAGCCGGCAGCTCTTCCCGTCATCGGTCCTAATCCTGCAGGACCTGTTCCATCTCCAAACGGCATATCAATCACCTCCTTTCCACGAAATCTAAAATTTTCATTCATTTTTACAACGGGCTTGCCGTTAATTCCAACAAAACCCTCAACTTGGCCAGGACTCTCTTTTGAATTTGTCAAAACGCAAAAACCCTGGCCTCTGCCCGTCATTGGTCCCTGACCTAATGGTCCTGTACCATCAAAACCTGGCATCTATTCGGCCTCCTTAACTAAATCAACCGTATCTCTAAACGCTTCATTTCTTCTTAAAATCATCTCACCAACTTCACAACCAAGGTCTTTGGCAATAACAGGGCACTTGGCCTTTAGTATGAAGATTATATTCTTCTCTACATCGCTGAGGGTTTCGTAATTGCCCTGTCCCTTGGCAATAATCAAATCCGCCTTTGCAAAACGATTACGGAATGTTTGCGAACAGCTTTCCAGAATTGTACCCGGTGCGTCTGAGCCGTTATCAATTACTTCTACTATTTCAGTTAGGCCGGCAACTTTGGCATCTTCCATTGTAGCGTCATTTATAACGGGCCTTGCCTTGACAACCACAGTAATTTTTTCACAAGGCAACTGCTCTATCAACAAACGGTCAAAAACTATCTCGCCGGCGTTATCTGCCAGATAGAGTATCTGCTTTGCTTGGTTTACCGCATTTCTAAAATCTTCTATCTGCCGACCGTCAAAATCAGTTATCAGTGAATCATTAATTATCCGCTCGATTTCAGATTCTTTTATTGATGTTTTAACACCCAAATCAATAATGTTGCTTGCTATAGCCAGCTTAACCGCTGTTTCTAACGGGTCTTCAGATGTCCTAACAGTTTCTTTTAATTCAGCACACATTCTCAAAGCCAAGCGGTTAGATCGCTGCTTCAGCTCGCGATATGGGTCATTGTTACTAATCAATTCTCGAATCAATCTATGTATCTGTTGTCCAATTGCCGGCGGACTTTGACTCATATCTAAGTCACTGGCCAGCCGAAGAACTTCCCGCACCACTTGTTCTTGAATTTCCTCATCGTCAGTAGCTAATCTTACCGAATCAAGTGCCTGCCGAACAAAACAAGGAATACAATCTAAATAAATCCGCATAGCTCTATCTGCCTACCTTAAAACTTAAATCCAATGGCCTTCGACATTAGCCTGGTTTACTTCTTCTAACTTGCCAGCTTTGAATGAATCAATTGCTTCCTGAACTGTCTGTTTTTCTGTGAGGAATATTTTTACTCCTGCTGCATTAAGCGTTTTGAAAGCATTCGGGCCTACGTTGCCGGTTATCACTGCCTCGACGCCAAGATTCGCTATATTTTGGCCAGTCTGAATGCCGGCTCCCTGGACAGCATTCAAATTGACTACATTATCGTGTACTTCAAAATCGCCCGTTTCGGTATCTACAACAATCAACCATTTCGCCCGTCCGAATCTAAGATCAATTTCACTTGAAAGATCTTTTTCTTGTGCTGTAACTGCAATTTTCATTTGGTTTCCTTTTCCTTTTCTGCGATTCAAAATCTGCCACGTCTGCCTCGCCATCGACAACCTCGCCGCCCGCGTCCAAAACCTTTCCGAGCACCTGGCCAGCAGCCGGGCATACTGAACTGTGGTTTTGCCAATTGGTTGGTTAAATAGGCTCCCAGCACGTCATCAACCCGACCGGTTACGTATGGCAGAACCTCGATTCCAGAGGCTGTAAGCATATACATCAATGGCCGTGAGATCGCCCCGCATATAATTGCATTAACTCCCAACTGCTTTAGCCTGCCTGCGCGCTCAGGTAGTGACGCAGCCTGTAGTGGCACTTCCGACCGACTTAGCTCTCTGTCGTTTTGTATTTCAACCAGTAAAAGCTTGTGGGCGAAGTCGAACACGCTCGATACAAAACCATTCCATACTGGTATCGCTATCTTCATTGAATTAAGCATCAGAAACAATCTAGTGCAAGCGGTATGCCAGAAAAAATAATGATTGGACAAAATAAGTGTAAGGCTCTATTTGATAAAGGCTTACTAAAAATGAGGTTCATTAACTGCTGAGGAGAAAAATTCAAATATAGTTGCAATTTGCAACGCTAACCCGATCTTTGTGATTGCATAACGCCACAACTTCATTCCGGATGTATCGAGACGATGTGAAGAAAAACTACCGGATGAGAAGTAATCGTTTGCAGCCCTGCCAGTGCAGGACCAAGTCGGCGGATACCAGAACAACCGCTGACTAATCGTGGGGGGTAGAGCCGATCACGCTACTTCCTCTTCCATTTCACGTGGTACTTCTTCCCGGTGCAATGGCACTTGTATTCGACCTCGTTGCACCTGTTTATGACTCCTCCAGGCGGTCCATCCTTTTCGTGGATACTGATTATCCTGGCATTATCCGGGATTCCCTTTATCACCTTGAAAGTACCTCCGCCAGGACATATGATGAACTTTGACATTTCTGTAGCTCTTTTCTTATGCCGAACTTCTACTTATATGGTTTCCAGATAAAGCCCATTTCTTTCTTACAGCATGACCATTTCGGCGTTACTCGGCTGTCTTTCGCCGGGCTTGTCTACGACGATGACGCGGTATTTGAGCCCTTTTCTTTTGCTTGTTATGTACTTTCTGTCATGCCGGAATCATCGAATGAACGATTCAACAAATCAGACAGATTCAGCCTTGATGCCCAGCGTTTGAGATATTCCAAATCCAGCTTGTCAGCCTGAACTTTCAAGACGCCCAGGACATCTTTCCATTGCTGTTGTGATACTCTGCCACCTCTGTGATACAATTGCAGCTTGCTGAGTATAATGTCCTCCGGCGAAGACAGATAGAACCTGCGAGAATTTTCTTCATCCAAAGTGTCGGGGTGACGTCTGGCCAATGCCTCGGAATCATACGGTTGATTCTTTACAATGAAAACATCGATTTTAATCATAGTCTCAAGATGAATCAGATTGAATGAAGCACTTCTGTGAATTGCATCTTTGACCATCTCAGCATCGATGTAGTAGTCTTTTTCAAGAGCTTTTACTAAACGATCAACCTGGCGTATTTCGATGTTGGCAACCAAACCAACATCCATTGTCGCTCGGGCTATGCCATAAGCGGAACTTGCCACAGATCCTCCTATGTAGTATGCTATTCCAAGTTTCTCAAAACATCCGATTACCATATCCAATGCAACGATTATGTCAGGTTTCTTCATAGCTGCTCACGCCCCATATACAGGCGAAGACGCTCAGCAAGTTTTTCTCCGTAGTGATTTGCAACGAAAGCTAAATCCACTTCTCGTTCACTCAGAAATGGATTCGTACGTTGGATAGCCCTTCGTGAAAGATACATGGTAGTTTGAGAAAGCGACCGAACTCTCGAAACTCTCCTGGAAACGCTTGATTCGCGGATCAATTCGATCTGTACTTTTTCTGATTGAGGACAAGTATCAGGAGATTGATTTATCATTTCATGATATTCCTCATCTATTGTGCATAACTATTATCTATACGGTTTTTCGGATTCAGAATTATTTGTCAGACGCTCAATATTTCTTTTAGGCGCTTTTACTTTCCATTTGCTGATAAGCCACCTCCGATTTAGCCCTGTAACAATCTCCAATAATCCTTACTCAGAGTACATTTCGGGCTTGATATCGAACGCCTTCATCTTGCGAAACAGCGTGCTTTTGTCGATTCCGAGCTGCTTGGCTGCTGCTGTTTTATTGCCCTTATTTCGTCGAAGAGCCTGTGTTATCAGAATAATCTCCATTTGCTTAATGGTCGCAGGCTCACCAACCTTTGTCTTGTCCATCTTGGAGCTTGGGCGAATCGATGCGGGCAGGTGTTTCGCCTCTATTATCTCACCCTCACACAAGACAAAGCAGTGTTCAATAATATTCTCAAGCTCACGCACATTGCCAGGATAATCGTAGGCGCAAAGAATCGCTGTCACTTCATTTGTAATGCAGCAGATATTCTTGTTATGCAGACGGTTAAATCGGCTGATAAAATGATCTACTAACAGCGGAATATCTTCTTTCCTGTTTCTCAGTGGAGGCAATTCCAATTTCATCACGTTGATTCTGTAATACAAATCATCTCTGAATTTACCTTGTTGGACAAGCTGATCCAGTTTTTTATTGGTCGCTGTAATGATACGCACGTCAGCCTTAACTGAAGAAACAGCACCTACCGGTTCGTAAGTTTTGTCCTGCAAAACACGTAGCAACCGCACCTGCATAGCAGCAGATATGTCACCAATCTCATCTAAGAATATCGTGCCGCCTTGGGCCAAAGCAAACCGGCCGGGTTTATCCTTTTTAGCATCAGTAAACGCACCTGCCTTATAGCCGAATAATTCGGATTCCAACAGAGTTTCAGGCAACGCCCCGCAATTAACCGCAACGAATGGCTTATCTTTGCGGAAACTAAGGTTGTGAATTGCCCGAGCGAAAAGCTCCTTGCCTGTTCCACTTTCACCTTCAATTAGAACTGTAGTATTACTTTCAGCAATATTTGGTAGAACGGCAAAGAGATTTTGCATTTTATGACTTTGACTGATTATATCCTCACATGAGTATCGGCCCTGGATTTCCTTGCGAAGCTGCTCGATCATGCTCATATCACGGAACGTTTCAACTCCGCCAATAACCTTGCCCGCCTGGTCTTTTAACAAAGCTGTCGATATGGCAATTGCTCTTTTTTTGCCCTGGGCATCGATGATATGGACCGCTTTATTCATGATGGGCTTACCGGTTTCAATTGTTGCCGCCAGGGTGCAGTCAGTTTCACAAACATCCGCCCGCAAAACGTCTCTGCAGTATTTGCCGATGGCCTTTTCGCGCTGGATACCGGCAATCTCCTCTGCCGCCCGGTTAAAAGAGGTGATCCGCCAATCCAGATCGACTGTAAAGACACCCTCACTTATCGAATCCAGAATGACGTTCTGAGTCTTGTTTTGCGCTCTATTGGACATGGCTTACTTGTACCACATACAGGTGAATTTCGCAACCGTTGTTATATGAGTCTATAAGCCAAAAATTTTATCCCTTGCATCATTGAGCAGATTCAAATATTCTTACATCAGCAAGTTCGGTACAGGTTTGGCAAGCTCGCTGAGCCCAGACTATCTCAGAAATCAAGAGAAGATTGCAGGGAGAAATGAAGCTATGATTACCAGGATTTTATTAGGTGTGCTGATTGGTGGAGCAATCGGTGCAGTTTTAGGCTACTTGGGCAAGTGTTCGTCCGGAAGCTGTCCACTGACGGCGAACCCCTACCGCGGTGCAATCTACGGAGCGGTAGTGGGAGCATTATTGGCATCGGTTCTCTCGACACGACCGAAGGAGAAACCAGAATTACCGAATGAAAGAGCGGCGGTACAGAAGGAGAAAGCCGAAATACCGAAAGAGAAACCAGAAGGCTCGGGCGTTGTCCACCTTGAAAACAAGTCTGATTTTAACGCCGGGGTGCCTAAAGAAAATGGGAGTCCTCTTATGGAAACATTAACGAAGGAGAGCTTTTTACAAAAAGTTTTTAACTATGAGCAAAATAAAGAATGGAAGTTTGAAGGCAAACTGCCCTGCATCATTGACTTTTATGCCGATTGGTGTGGGCCGTGCAAAATGGTAGAACCTATTTTGGAAGAACTTGCTCAAGAATACCAAGGTAAGCTCAACATTTACAGAGTAGACACACAAGCTCAGCAGGAATTAGCGGCCGCTTTCGGCATTCAGAGCATCCCAAGCATCCTTTTTGTACCGCTAAATGATAAACCGCAAATGGCAGTAGGCGCCTTACCCAAAAAAACACTGAAAAAAACAATAGAGGAAGTGTTGAAAGTCGAATAATGTGGATTTATTTTCCAAGTCGAAGGATTGGCTTTGTTTGGCTTTGTTTTTCCGTGGCCCGAAAACGGAAAATTTCTCATATTCTTTTTATATCAAAGAGCTTATGTTAATCTGAACCTTACAGAAATTGGCTTTGTTTTGCA
>CAZRMQ010000120.1:0-6413 GCA_964601185.1 uncultured Pirellulales bacterium | reverse complement strand
CTTTTATCTTTGGCGATGCTCGTCACCGACAACCTCCATGAAACAAGAAAACCTTGCACCCTCATCCAATTTGATCCTGGAAAATACAACTTTTTAGGGTCTGGTTTTCCACCTCCTTCCTTAGAAGCCATATATAGCTTCTACCTGAAGTGTAGATACACCTCCTCCACAGAATAGAAACTACCTTCCTTCAGCGGACTCACTTGAGCCGCTACCTTGTACTAATCACTCAATTTGTGCCCAGGAAAATAAAAAAATATCAACTCCGATATTATAATTTATACCAGAATAAACACTTAGATGTCAATATAAATTTGTAGAAACCTCGCGATAATCCACCTATTAAGGCGAGAAATCAGCTATGGCTAAAACGCGCAAACGCAGATATAGCCTTTCTGACCATGAATCAACCCCTAAAAAGATTGCTGAAGTGTCAAAAGCCCTGTTGAACAGTCTTGTAATTGAACGGAGAAAATTAAAAAAATAAAGCTTCCCGACCAAAGGCCGGATCATTCTGCCAGTTTTTTCGTAATGCCGTCTTACAGCTCACTTGATGATTCTGTTCTCATCAAAATAATCAAGGTCGCTTAAAGGCAAAATGACGGACGTTGCAATATTTGTCAGATGAGATGCCAGCCGCTTAAAATGCCGAGCAGTCAATGCAAAACATACAGCTTCGTTAACCGACAGGTCACTCTTTGCTAATTCTTTGACCGTATTATCGCACCAATGTTTTATCTTGTTTTGATATCCCCAGGTTAATTCAGCTTTGCTTTCGTCCGACTCAATGAAGGCCTCTTTAGTCTGCTTGAAAAGCGTCAGAATGTCTTTATCGAGTTCGCCAAAAAAGTGCGAGAACACAGCTCTGTCTATGGGTTTTTCCAAAAGCTCCGTAACCTCATAAAGGTTTTTTGAATAATCGCCCAACCTCTCAGCATCTTTTACCACGCTCATCAATAACAGACATGCCGTCACATTCACTGTAGGCTGTAATGAAAGATGCTCCACAATCCTTTTGCGGATATCTCTCTGCAAGCGATTTACGTCTTTATCAATCTCGTAGATTTTATCTTTTAAATTCGGCTCCTCTACGTTATCCAAAAGACGTTTGCAAACCAATGTGTAAATACGCTCTGTGTCCTCCAACATTCTTTCGAACTCATCGAGCACTTTAGTTAAAAAGTCTTTACCCTTATGGAAACCTAATAAATTCTTGAACATTTTTCACCCTATGCAAAAAACTTTGAAACAAGGATTAATAACAACGGAACAATAAAAAACAAACTGAATACGTAAAGAAGCGCATACCTTCTCTTCCTAAACGCCAAGTCTCCAAGCTTGTGCGCTAACTTTAGAGGGATCTCTCTAAACACTCTAATCGGATAAATAAATAAGGCCCCTGTCAGGTTAAAAAGAAAATGAACAAATGCAATGATAATAGCTAACCTATTACCCGTGGCGAATGATGCCAATATAGCCGTACCTGTAGTTCCAACGTTGGCACCAATAACTATCGGAAAGGCTGCCTCCACCGTTAAAATACCGGCAGCTATCATTGGCACCAACAGCGATGTGGTTACGGAGCTGCTTTGAATTATAAAGGTAAACATCATACCACCCAAAATCCCCCAAAGCGCATTTCTACCGATAAATTCATCCAGCATATTTTCAATTCTTCGGATAACCAAAGCCTTCATTACTTTAACGAGAAAGAACAACGAAAAAAACAGTATTATCAGCGATATAATCAACATTACAACATCGGTCGCGTTTTGGGATGTATCGAAGAATTGAACAAATAAACTTTTTATGACGTCTATTGCCGGCTTTGTTGCTAATTATAGCGGGCTGGTAAATTTAATTCCACCGATATTAGTGAATAATTTGCTCATTAAAATCGCCAACCATTCCAATAATCCCTTGCCGAAAACAGCTCTTGTGACCATTTCCAGCGGAAACATAATACATACACAAATAAAGTTGAAGAAATCATGCACTGTTGCACCGCTGATAGCCCGTTTGAATTCCTCTCGGCGGGTAAAATGCCCAAAGGATACGATTGTACTTGTTACTGTGGTTCCGATATTCGCACCCATAATTATGGGAATAGCATTACTTACGGTAAGCAAAGGCATCGTAGAGCCATTCACAATCACTTCGGAGCCTACCATGCCCACGATTATTGAAGTTATGGTAGATGAGCTTTGAACTATGCTGGTGGCCAATATCCCGATAAACAGACCAACAAACGGATTGGCAGTTGTCCTGATTAAATTCTCTGCAAAGTTCTTACCCAGCCCTTTGAAGGCCTCGCCCATTAAACCAATGCTTACCAAGAAAGAATACAGTAATACAGCCACCAAAAATATCTTAAGGCCGGTTCCGATTCCATTTTTCAATGGGCTTTGTGTAACAAATCTCTCCTCGGCCATGAGGTTAGTGCTCCTAACAATCCTGTATCAACATGTCCTTCAAAAGCAACTTAAGGGGATTCATTTAGGCAATTTGCTTTTAATCTTTTAGCAGCAGCAACTCAAAACTTGAACCGAAACTATGCCGGCTCAATACCCTATTTGTATTTTCACAGAGAATTGGTCTCTTTGTCAATCATACTATTCTTTTTATCTAAATCCCGTGTTTGACTGTTGGAACTATCTTCGCTGATTACAGTTATTCTTGGCTTAACTCCCACCCACTGCAGGCCACCAATCACCGCTTGGGCGATATTATTGAGGTGGTCACCAATCTTTTCAACGTTGTCCACCAAGTCAATAAATATCAGACCTGTCTCGGGTGAACAATTCCCCTCGGTCATACGCTGCACATGGCTGCGTCTGAATTCCAACTGCATCTTGTTGAGGTTGTTTTCATTATTCAACGCCGCTATGGCTGACTCAGTGTCATTCTTTTCCAAAGCTGCTATGATTCTGTCACACATCTGGTCTATCTGCTTTTTAAGCTTGTCGGCCTCGGCCAAAGCGTATTCACTAAAGATGAGTTTTTGCTCAATTTTACGCTCTGCAATTTCGACAATATTGACCGCATGGTCCCCGACACGTTCCAAGTCGTTAACCGTATGCAAAAGAACCGGAAGTTCAATCGACACTTCGTCAGACAAACGCCTGCTCGATAAGGCTGAAAGATATGAAGTAATTGCCAGTTGTAACGTATCGATAAAGTCCTCTGTTTCTCTTACCGACTGAAGTTTTCTCGTATCGTTTTCGATGATTCCATTGATGGAGTTGATAACAGCTCTCTTTGCGGTTTTTGCCATGCGCACGATTTCGCGTTTTGTCTGCTGTAGCGCAATTTCGGGTGTATCCAAAAGGTGCTGCTCAAGTATTACGGGCCCGATTGCAGCATCGCCGGGTTTTTCAGGCACTATGCGAATTGTTATTCTGGCCAAAATAGACGACATCGGCAGGAATATGACGGAATTAGCAATATTAAACACAGTGTGGGCGACAGCGATAGACGAAGCGATAGTAGTGGGACTTAGCTCCCATGGACAAACCACTTGAACTAAAGCAGTAAACCAGCCTAAACGGACGAACGGATAAGCAATCAGGGAACCAAGCACATTGAATATCGTATGCGCCCAGGCGGCGCGTTTCGCGTTCACATTTGTCTGTAGCGCGGCTAACTGCGCAGTAATAGTTGTTCCAATGTTACTTCCAAGAACGAATGGTATCGCAACATTAAGCGCTGTTTGCCAATGGCCGCCAAAAGCCCCCTGGATAGCAAGTATCTGTACAATAGCAATGGCTGCAGAACTACTTTGAAGAAGCATTGTGACCACAGTTCCCGCCAAAATAGCTAATATGGTTCGATTGCCCAGAGCGACAAAAAGCCCCTGCACTTGTGTGCTTTGCTTCAGAGGGCCAAAGGCATCCTTCATAAAACCAATGCCTAAGAACAGCACACTGAATCCTAATATTATTTGGCCGATATTTTTGACCTTTCGTGTCCTGCCGCTTAAATTCAGCAGAAAACCAAAGCCAACCGCTGGAAGAGCATAAATTGTAATGTTGAATGCTCCGAGCCCTGATATGGCGACCAGCCAAGCTGTCGCGGTGGTGCCTACATTGGTTCCAATAATTACACGTATTGCCTGCTCAAGGGTAAGAAGTCCCGCATTAACCAAGCCAATAACCATGACCGTGGTGGCGGAACTGGATTGAATTAAAGCGGTAATCGCTGCCCCGACAAAAAAGGCAATCAGAGGTTTCCTGGTTATTGACTCAAGTATTTTCCGCAGCTTTTGGCCGGCAACTGCCCTTAAACCATCGGACATCAACCTCATGCCAAACAGGAACAGACCCAAACCGCCGATGAGACAGAAGATAGTTTCTCTAATCATATTGGTTCTTTACAAAGCCCTTAAAGCCCGAGAACCCCAAAGGGATGGTTATTTTTTTACTTGCTTTTGCTCAGGAGGTCAAGGGACTTTTTATTATTGCTGGAAGACAAATCTATCTTTAAAAAATAACGGTGTACTCAGCCCACTCTACAATTGAACTGTCGCCGAAAGTGTGACGGTTAAACATATACTCTGCACACCATTAAAAACCAACCTTATAGCTCAATATCCGCAGCGTCAAATTCGTCGGCCTCAACCGCCTCCTCTGCTTCGGCTCCGCCTGTGGCCGATTCAGATTCTGTCTCGTCTTGCTGTTTCTCTTCAATCTTCTGCTCCGTCTGCTGCTGGGCCGGCTTTGGTTCATCCTCAAGTAAAACCCACAGCTCCTTCGTCAGATTCTGAGCTTTCCAATCCGCGATCTCATAAATCCATCCCTGATGTTTGGCAGTGAATTTCTTTGCCTTGTCTCTGGCCAGCAGCTTGGCTTCCTTCTTTTTCAGCTCTTCCTCGGACTCACCCTCTTTCTTTATCGTGACAGGTGTTGTATCGGTGAATTCCACCTGGCATAACACAAACGTTTTGCTGTCTTTGCGGGCAATTTTTATTGTATAAACAGTGGAATCGGCCGATCTGCAAATATATTGTCTGTCGAAGTTTAATTCATTTGTCTCCGCCGATTGCTTCCTGACATCAGTGAATCTGATATCGGTAGCCGCATTAAAAACACTTTTGCTGTCACTATCCTTCAGCTTCTTGCCTGCGGGAATATTCTCAAGCATAATCCCTTCGCCTTCGGTTTTTGTTTTCAGGGTGTATTGGCCATCCGGCGAAATGACCGTTACCGATTCGATATTGTCGGGAGCCACAGTAATAAGCTCCTGGTTGATGTAGTTCATCGAGCCGCTACCGAGCAACGGCACATCCGGTGCTACGTATACTTTGTCGTTCGTAGCCAGTCTTACGTAGCTGCCCTGGCTGGTTTGCCGGGCATTTCCCACGATAATCCCTGTAAGAAGCGAGCCATCAGATTTTAAAAATTTAACTACATTGCGGGCTTTGGCTTCCGTCACGCCAAGCGTCTCGTAATTCTCTTTTTTTTCTGTAATAAACTGTGTTGTTTGAATATCCAGGCACTTTGTGATTAAATCGTTTATTTGTTTCATTTCGGCGGGATAATTATCCTTGTTTGCAACTACGAATTGGCTCTCCGCCTGGCGCTTCAAAGCCACCTCGTCGTCACCCGTTCCGATAGTAATACTATCTATGTCTCTTGTCTCAAGCCCCTGGATAAGATAAGCCGACTTGCCTGACGCCACTCTGATTTTATTCGAAATACGTGTCTGGGCCACAGCCCATATTACCATACCGACCGCTATTATACCCAATAAGGTAAGTTTTTTATCGTTCATCTATAAAACTCCCATTTACTTCTTATATCCGAAATTCGAATATCGGAATCCGAAACGAAATAAGTGAGCTAAAGTTTGAAGTGCCTAAAGTGCCTAAAATGACACTTTACGTGTCATCCTGAGGCGAAGCCGAAGGATCTGGCCAACGAAAGAGAGATTCTTCGCTTCGCTCAGAATGACAGCCTTGCTGTCACTTTAGGCACTTTAGCTCATTTTAGGCACTTTACATTTTTCGTGCTTAGTGCTTTTCATTAGGCATCGCTTGCGTGGCTGATGTAATGCCTCTTTCTTACAGTACGACGGAGAGCCAATATAATAGCAATTACCAATATCACGCCCGGAGCTGTAAGCATATTAAAGTTGCGCAGCATATTACCTAAATGCTCGATTCGCTCGTGTCTTTTCTTCCTGACTTCACGTAACTGCCGCTGGGCCTGACGTTTTTTCAGCTCAAGCTCCCGCTGCTTCTGTAATATGGAGCTGCCAATAACCTCTGCCTTTTCCTCTTTTGCCGAAGCCAGAATAGCCTGCAGCTCATTATTGAAACCCTGAATCTCCGTATTAAGCTTGGCCACCTCTTCGGATGTTTCCTTTTCCGCCTGCGTTTCGATCTGGTTAACAACGATGAACGGACTCTGGAAATT